>PLEG01000295.1 GCA_003136975.1 Gemmatimonadota bacterium
GACGTACACGGCTGCACCGGCGTTTGCCAGAACCGCCGCGATCGCCCCCGCGGGAGCAGAACCGTCAAGACACGCTCGCACCAGCTCCGCGTTCTCCGCTGGCGTCCCGCCGATCAATTCCGAAGCCCGCGCAACGCCCGTTCCAAGTGAATCCGGATCCGTTGACCATTCGGTCACGCTGTTGCCGCGCACCTCGAGAATCCGCGTCGGTCCGAGCGGTGAGATCTCGTCCATTCCGGGCTCGCCGTGCACGACCAGCGAGTGAACGGTGCCGAGCGCGGCGAGCGCCTGGGCGATGACGGCCGCACGCGCGGCATCAGCCACGCCAATAACCT
The DNA here is from genome assembly GCA_003136975.1 of Gemmatimonadota bacterium. Lineage (GTDB taxonomy): Bacteria > Gemmatimonadota > Gemmatimonadetes > Gemmatimonadales > Gemmatimonadaceae > Fen-1247. The sequence continues at coordinate 336 of PLEG01000295.1, forward strand.
GCCGCCCCACCGATGCCGGATTCGCCAACGGTCCAATGATGTTCATCACCGTCGGCACGCCGAGCTCTCGGCGCACCGGCCCGACGTACCGCATTGCGGGATGCATGCGCGGCGCGAACATGAATACAATTCCCGCAGAATTGAACGCGCGATGCATCGCGTCGCCGTCNNTCGAGCACGTCGGCGCTTCCCGATTTGGAAGTGAAGGAACGATTGCCGTGCTTCGCTACGCGTACTCCGGCGCCCGCCGCAACCAACGCAGCTGCAGTCGATATGTTGAAAGTGCCAACCGATCCGCCGCCAGTACCGCACGTATCCACCACATCGTCGCTGTCTTCTATCTCGAACCTCACCATTGCGCGCCGTAACGCGCTCGCCGCGCCAGCAACGACCTCTGCTGTCTCACCGCGGACTCTCAATCCCGTGAGTAGCGCAGATATCTGCACCGGTGATGCATCACCGCGCATTACGACGTCGAACGCGGCAGTGATGCCATCCTGCGTTAGCGGACGGTCATGGGCAAGCGCGGCTATTACATCCTGGAGCGGCGCTGGAGATGGTGTATTCGTCATCGAGAATGCGTACTCAGGATCGAAGCGGCTCCGACACTTTCTCGGCGTCCGCAAGGCGGCCTTCGAGTTGCCGAATCATCTCGGCTTGCGACCTGAGCGTCGAGTCCTGCTGGTGAAGTTGTATATGTGTGCGTTCCAAACGGTCGACCGCATTGACCACCTGACCTTCGACCGCTACAAGTCGTCGCTCTGCGGCAATCGCGCGCTTTTCTGCCGCTCCCACCGCGTCGCGCAGCCGGTGAATCACGTCGCTCGTTCCAGCGCGTTGTGCGGCACGTAAACGCTCGACCTCGCGCTCGAGTCCGGACACGGCGCTTGCATGCTCCGCGCGCAGTCTCGTCGTCACGTCGTGCAACGCTGACACCGCTTCAAAACGCGCATCGCGCTCGTAGAAGCGAGCGTACGAAAGCTCGAACAGTGTCGCCAAGGGGTTCGCCTTCTCCAACAACTTGGCGCCTGAACGCCGGCCAGAGTCGTAAAGCGCGAGCGCCGCGGCCAGTGCTCCCTCGAACACGATCCCCTTGAGCAGCAATCGGAAATCACCAACCCCCGCATCAACGCCGAGGAGCCGCGCGTATTGCGAGCCCTGATCACCAACGTCGGCAAAGCGTTGTCCCGCAAGCACCGCGTACTGTACCGCGGGCGGCAAGTGGTCCAGCGCAAGCAACGCGTATGGCGGGAGCGCCGCTTCGGAGCTGTTGTCGGCCTCGACGAGTTGCCTGTTCACGAGCGCGTTGCGCCGCGGGTCGACGGTGAGCAGCACAAAGCCGGTGCGTCTGTCATCACCGGAAAGCTCTTCGTGCACCGCTCGGAGCGCTGCGGAGGCGTCCGGGGCCAGAGCGAGGTCAGCCGCGAGCGCGGGAAGAGATTTCACGGACATCCGATGCAGCGAGTTTGCGGCCTAAATCGTGATTTGTCAATCGTTTGCGGCACTTTCGCGACCGGATTTCGTGACCGTCGATTTGCTTGACATCATTCCGCGATCGGGTAAGTTCCGCCAAATGCGGGAGAGGACCGTGCAACTCGTGCTGCAGTATGACGGGTCACGGTTCGCCGGATGGCAGCGGCAACCGGCATCGGTCACCGTTCAGGGTGCCATCGAAGGCGTCCTCGAACGATTGTTCGAACGACCTGTTACGCTGATTGGAGCGGGACGAACAGACGCAGGGGTCCATGCGCGAGGACAGTCTGCGCACGTGCGAGTGCCGGAGACGTGGAACGCCTCCAAACTTCGCCGAGCGCTCAACTCGCTGCTCCCACCTGACGTCTGGATTGCACAGGCGCACAACGTTACCGATCAATTCCACGCGCGCTACAGCGCCATCTCGCGGCGTTACACATATCAATTGGGGACGGACGACGAGTCCGCCTCACCCTTCCGGCGCCGTTACGAGTGGCGAGTGCCGTGGCAGCTTCCCAATGAGGCCTCGCTACCGGCGGTCGCGAGCGCTCTGCTCGGCGAGCATCAGTTCTTTGGCTTCGCGGTGCGCGGGACTGCCCCCGCGACGGACCAGCATCGCTGCACCGTGACCAGCGCGGAATGGAAGCGGACGGGCGTGGCGGGACGCATTGACTTCACGATCGAGGCGAACCGATTCTTGCACCATATGGTCCGCTTCGTCGTTGGTACGTTGGTCGACATCGCAGCGGGCCGGCGCCAGCCCGAGTCCTTTATTGGGTTGCTCAATGCGTCGGACAACCTGGCCGTCTCGCCGCCCGCTCCATCGCACGGATTGTTTCTCGATCGTGTCAGCTATCCGGCGCACTTCTATCCCGAGGGCGTATGAAGATCTTCGTGCAGACCGCGGTTGTTTCGCAGATCAAGGAATGGGCAGATGCCGACCTGCTGGACGGCGTGGTTCTTTCTCCCCTGGACCTGGCGGTGGACGATCCCACGGCGACGGTGGTCGACCGACTCACCGAGATCGCCGTCGGGTTTGGAGTTCCCGTGTGCGTTCCGGTCGCGGCGATCAACGGAGCCGACATCTACCGCGAAGCTCGCGATATTGCGCGCGCATCGGAGCACGCGATAGTTCAGGTGCCGTTCGTGGAGGATGCCGTAGCGCCAATACGCAAGCTGGTGGGCGACGGTGTCAGGGTTTGCGCCACTCACGTCTACTCAGGAGCGCAGGCATTCATTGCAGCAAAGCTCGGCGCTTCGATGATCGCTATCGACGTGCGGGAGATAGATTCGCAGGGCCGCCCGAGTGCTGAGATGGTGGCGCAGATTCGCGCAGTGATCGACAAGTGCGGATTCGAGTGTGACGTCGCGGTTACACCAGCGCAGAACTCGATGTGCTTCACGAACTACCTGCTCGCTGGCGCCGACACGGCATTTGTAACGACCGACTTATTCGCGTCGTTGATGGTGCACTCGCTTACTGACCGCGGCGTCGATCGCTACCTGAGCGCGCTCAGCAAGCGCCACAAGCCGAGGAGTCTCTAACAGATGAGACGAATCTGTGCTATCGCGATTGCCGCGGTGATGACGGCGTGCAACGGCGGCTCGTCCAAGGCACAGCAGGTGACGGTTACGCAGCCCGCCGCTAACGCACAGGTCGATGCGTCCAGGCACACCGCGATCACCGCCGCGGTTGCGCGGATGGCGCCGAGCGTCGTCACAGTTCAAACTGAAGCCGTGGAGCACGTTCCAGCCGACATGATGGAGCAGTTCTTCGGTGGCCAATCCGCTGAGCGTCCAGTGGCGGGGCTCGGCTCCGGTTTCATATTGCGCAAGGACGGTGTGATTCTCACCAACGCGCACGTCGTGCGAGGAGCCACGCGCATCTCCGTCGCGTTGCGCGACGGCACAACGTATCCGGCCAAGCTCATCGGGCTGGACGATGTCAACGATCTGGCTGTACTTAAAGTCAATGCGTCGAACATGCCGGTCGCACCGCTTGGGAATTCGTCGTCACTGATCGTGGGTGAATGGTCGATCGCGATCGGCAACCCGTACGGCTTCGTGTTGGCGAACACAGAGCCGAGCGTGACCGTTGGCGTCGTCAGCGGCGTGGGACGGAATCTCGTCGCGCCGCCGTCGGACGCTGGTAACGGCGCATACATCGACATGATTCAGACGGATGCCGCGATCAATCCCGGAAATTCCGGCGGCCCGCTGGTAGATGCAGCTGGCGAGGTGATCGGAGTGAACAGTTCTATCTACTCCCCGAGCGGCGGGTCGATTGGGCTCGGTTTTGCGATCCCGATCAATCGCGCGGCCCGTGTTGCGGATGACCTGCTGACGCATGGATCCGTGCGCCGTCCCTGGATCGGCGTCAAGCCATCCGTGAGCGAGAATCGTACCCCAGGCGAACGTCCGCTGCGGGGCGTCACCGTCGCGGCGGTGACGGCCGGCTCTCCCGCCGCGTCTGCCGGCATTCGAACAGGCGACGTGATAACGCGCGCCGCCGCGCGTCCAATACGCAATGCCTACGATTGGCAGGCTGAGTTGCTGGAGCTACGTGTTGGCGAGACGGTGCCGATAATCCTGGCTCGCAATGGATCTGAAGTTACGGTCAACGTGCGTGTAGCTGATCTCCCAGAGGTCAATGCGCCACGAGTTACGGTGTTGCACGAGATCGAGCTTACAACGCTGACACCGGCCATCCGTTCGGAGCGCAGCATTCGTAGCGCCGCGGGCGCATACGTCCAGAACGTCAGCGCGCGTGTTTCTGCTCAGATTGGGCTGGCACAGGGCGACGCGATTGTGCAGGTGAACAGCACGCGGATTACAAGCGCCGATGATGCCGCGCAGGCGCTCAATAGCGGACGAGGTGTAGTTGTGATGTACGTCGAGCGGCAGGGCCAGTTCTATTCAACCGAGTTCGTGACGCAGTAGATGCACGACACTTACTCTTCCCCACTGTCCGCGCGCTATGCGTCGCGCGCCATGCTCGAGCTATGGTCTCCGCGCGAGCGACATCGCTTGTGGCGCCAATTATGGATTGCGCTCGCTGAATCCGAGATGGAGCTGGGGATAGACATCCCTCCCGCCGCCATCGCGGAGATGCGCGATGCTGCGGATACGATTGATTTCGTGGCCGCGGCTACGTACGAGGAACGGTTTCGGCACGACGTCATGGCACATGTCCACACATTCGCGGACGCGGCTCCGAGCGCTCGGCGTTTCATTCACCTCGGCGCGACCAGTGCTTTCGTTACTGACAATGCAGATCTGATTCTCATGCGGCGCGCGCTCGTCATGCTACGGACCCGCGCCCTTGACGTGGTCCGCGCGCTGGCGCTGTTTGCCGATGCCTGGAAGGACGAGCCGACGCTGGGTTACACGCATCTCCAGCCAGCCCAGCTCACAACGGTTGGTAAGCGAGCGACGCTCTGGATTCAGGATCTTGTGCTCGACATCCAGGATCTGGATTACCGAATTGACTCCATGCCACTGCGTGGCGTCAAGGGAACCACCGGTACGCAGGCTTCCTTTCTGCGCCTCTTCAACGGAGATCACGCGAAGGTGCGCGAGCTTGATCGGCTCGTTACCGCGAAAATGGGATTCACTTCGTCCATTCCAGTTAGCGGGCAAACATACACCCGAAAGATTGATGCCTCCGTCCTCGGCGCCGTCGCTGGAGTTGCGGCGAGCGCGGCGAAATTTGCGAGCGACATGCGCATGCTGCAGGCGTTCGGCGAGATCGAAGAGCCTTTTGAGAAGGAGCAGATCGGTTCGTCGGCGATGGCGTACAAGCGCAATCCGATGCGATCCGAGCGAATCAACTCGCTTGCGCGCTTCGTTCTGTCGCTCGAGTCCAATGCGAATGAGACACACTCGGTGCAGTACTTCGAGCGCACTCTGGACGACAGTGCCAACAGGCGATTGGTCATCCCCGAGATGTTCCTCGCTACTGATGCGATAATGCTGATCATGCGCAACATCGCGTCCGGCCTCGAGGTTCATCCGGCACGAATCGCTCGTCGCGTCGCGGATGAGCTGCCATTCATGGCCACCGAGGAGCTGATTGTGCGAGCAGTCGAAGCCGGCGGTGATCGCCAGGCCGCGCACGAAGTGATCAGAAGGCACAGCGTGGCTGCGGCGACCGCTGTGAAGGACGGCGCGCCGCGGAATGATATGCTCGACAGGCTCGCCGCGGATCCGGCGTTCGCGGTCCCGCTCGACGATCTTCTCACCGCGCTCGACGCGCACAGGTTCATAGGCCGAGCCAGCGAGCAGGTGACCGAGTTTCTGGGTGAAGTCGTCACGCCGATGTTGGACCAGGAGGGTGGCACGCTGTCTGACGAGGCGCTCCGCGTATGACACGAGCAATGAGCAGCAGCGCGTTTCCTCTGCCGATGCTGCGACACGGCAAGGTGCGCGACGTTTACGAGGTTGATGCGGATCGCATTCTACTCGTCGCGACCGACCGAGTCAGCGCATTTGATGTCGTACTCGACCAACCGATCCCGCATAAAGGTGCCGTCCTCACCCAGCTCACTGCCTGGTGGCTGGGCCAGATCGAATCTGTTCCGAACCACATGATCACGGCCGATGCCACTAAGATCGCATCAATGATTCCATCGCTGGCGGACTACCGCGGCGAGATGGAGGGGCGCGCCATGCTCGCGCACCGCGCCAGCGTGTTCCCAGTTGAATGTGTGGTTCGCGCATACCTCTCCGGTAGTGGTTGGAAGGAATACAAGAGCACCGGATCGCTCGCTGGCGAGCCGCTCCCGCCCGGAATGGTCGAGAGCGAGGCACTGCCTGAGCCTCGTTTCACTCCCGCCACCAAAGCCGAGTCGGGTCACGATGAAAACATCTCGCGAGCGCAAACGCGGGATCTGCTTGGACCCGTCGCCGAGAAGTTGGAAGCGATGTCTCTTCAGTTGTTTCGGCTCGGCACCTCAGTCGCCGCAAAGGCCGGACTGATCCTTGCCGACACCAAATTCGAGTTCGGAGAGCGCGACGGGCAGGTTATATTGATAGACGAAGTGATGACTCCTGACAGCTCGCGTTTCTGGGCGCGCGATTCTTACCGCGCCGGCACCACGCCACCGAGCTTCGACAAGCAACCACTGCGCGATTACCTGCAACATTTACGGGACCGGGGCGAGTGGAATGGCGAGGCGCCGGGCCCGCACATCCCGGCCGAAGTTGTCACCGCGATGAGCAATCGCTATCTCGAAGCCTTCCGCCGCCTCACCGGATCGGCGCTCACAATCGGTACCGCCTCTTGAGCTTCGCGCGCGAAGGTTGGCCATTCATTGGCATCGGAATAGCAGCAGTCGTTGTCAGCTTTTTCGCAGCCGTTCACTTTCGCTCCTGGCCGCTCTGGCTTGTCGCGATCCTCGTGACGGCTCTGGCGCTCTGGTGCGCGTACTTTTTCCGCGATCCCGAGCGCTCCGGTCCGCGCGGGCCCAACGTTGTCATCGCACCGGCCGACGGAAAGGTGCTGATGATTACCGAGGTGGACGAGCCACGGTTTGTGCAGCGCCGCGCGACACGCATCTCGATCTTCATGAATGTGTTCAACGTGCACGTCAACCGCTATCCAGTTGATGGGCACGTTGATTTTGTCTGGTACAACAAGGGAAAGTTCTTCAATGCGGCCGCTGAGAAGTCGAGCCTGGAGAATGAGCAGATGTCTGTGGGAATCACGACACCGTCGGGCGTCCGCATTCTCACGCGTCAGATCGCGGGCTTGATTGCCCGCAGAATCGTCACGTACAGCAAGGTTGGCGACGAAGCCCATCAGGGCGAGCGCTTTGGGATCATCCGGTTCGGCTCGCGCGTTGATGTGTTCATTCCGACGACATCGGTCGTCAAGGCCAAGCTCGGCGACATAACTACCGCCGGCACAACCGTGATCGCCGAGCTCGGCAAGTGAAGGCACGCGTCACTGGTTCGCATCCTCGCCGTCGCCCTATTCGGCGAGCGGTGATCATGCTGCCCAGCGGCCTCACCATCGCGAATCTGTTCTTCGGAATATTCGCGATAGTTGCCGCGTCTCGCGGAGATCCAACACGGGCTGGTCTCTACGTCGTGCTCGCCGGCATCTTCGACGTGCTGGATGGCCGAGTCGCGCGCGCAACCAACACCGGATCACCGCTCGGCTCCGAGCTCGATTCGCTGGTGGACATCGTTTCGTTTGGTGTCGCGCCAGCGATGATCATGTACTTCGCGGTGCTCAATCACGACGGCTGGGATTGGGTCTTTTCATTCGCATTTATCGCCTGCGCGGCGCTTCGGCTCGCGCGTTTCAATGTCGAGCAGGCTGGCCGCGCAAAACGTTACTTCCACGGTTTGCCGAGCCCAGCGGCCGGACTGACGCTGGCGACCTACTACTGGTTCAGCCAGACGGCTCTCTACAACGACACGAACATCGCGAACCTGCCGTGGCACGTGATGTTGCGCTTCGTCATGGCTGGCCTCGGCGCACTGATGGTCAGCGACGCTTCGTATCCCGCGGTCCCTACGGTCGGACTCAAATCGCTGCGCGAAATACTCGGCACGATAGTCGTCGCTGGCACGATCATCGGTGTGTTCTTCGTTCCCAAGCAGTTCTTCTTCCCCGCCTGTCTCGCTTACGTGCTGTACGGCCTCGGCAAGACCGTCCTCCTGGGCCTGGTGGGCCGAAGAGCGATAACTGAAGGCGAGGGCTCGCCCGATAACGATGATGAAGAACTGGACGACGAGCCGGAAGACCGATCGAGCGGGCATGCCCTCGCTTACGCATCACCAGACGTAACAACCGCACAAGCTGCCGCACGTCGCCGCAGGCGGCGGCGACGGCCACGACGCGACCGGCCTGATCGCGACTCCGGTGGCGACGAAACGCCGCCCTCACCAGAAGCTTGAGGTAACAGTGAAGTCATATCGCGTCCCCGTTCAGATAGTCCCGCGCCCGGGAATTCTCGACCCACAAGGCGCAGCTGTTGCGGGCGCGCTCCGAACGCTCGGCTTCGATTCAGTCGCCGACGTTCGAGTAGGCCGCTTCGTCACCGTTGATGTCAACGCCGACAGCGCTGCATCAGCCACCGCAGCGGTGCGCGGAATGTGTGAGAAGCTGCTGGCGAATCCCGTTATCGAAGACTTCGCGCTCGAAGAGCCCACACTGCAACCGGACGGACGCCCGTGAAGTTTGGGATCGTCACATTTCCCGGCTCGAACGGCGACTATGACGCTTTCCACGCCGCCACCGATGCGCTTGGCGAAGAGGCGGTATATCTGTGGCACAAGGACCACAACCTGCAAGGCTGCGACGTCATAGTGTTACCCGGAGGCTTTAGTTACGGCGACTATCTGCGCGCTGGTGCTATCGCGCGCTTCAGTCCGATCATGAATGAAGTGGTTGCGCATGCCAAACGTGGCGCGCCAGTGCTCGCCATCTGCAACGGTTTTCAAGTGGCGTGCGAGGCGGGACTGCTACCAGGCGCCTTGCTGCGCAATGCTTCGCTCATGTTCGTGTCGCGTCTCGTGAATATCCGCGTCGATAACGCTCAAAGCATGTTCACTCGTGAGTACTTCTCCGGTCAGGTGCTGGCCGTTCCCGTCGCACATGGTGATGGACGCTACGTTGCGGACACTGAAGTACTATCCGAATTGGAAGGCGAAGGACGCGTGGTATTTCGATATTGTGGCGCGGACGCGAGCGTGAGCGACACCGACAACATCAACGGCTCCGTGCACAGTATCGCCGGTATTCTGAACAAGGCTGGCAACGTACTTGGCATGATGCCGCATCCTGAACGCGCGGTCGATCCTATCCTCGGCACGCCGGACGGTCTCGGGTCTTCCATTCCCTGCTGGCAGGGGTGGGAGCCTGAGATGAGCACAACAGTACTTCCCCGGCCTGGTGATCCAGCAATCACGCCGACTCTTGTCAAGGAACATGGCCTGACGCCCGCCGAATTCGATCGCGTTTGCGCGATGCTCGGCCGGACACCAACGTTCACCGAACTTGGTATCGTCAGCGCGCTCTGGAACGAGCATTGTTCCTACAAGCATTCGCGCAACACACTCAAGACCCTCCCCACCAAAGGCGCTGCCGTAATTCAGGGCCCCGGTGAAAATGCCGGTGTCGTGAGCATCGGCGACGGAATCGCGATCGCGTTCAAGATCGAATCGCACAATCATCCTTCGGCGATCGAGCCGTATCAGGGCGCAGCGACCGGCGTGGGCGGAATTCTTCGCGATGTGTTCACAATGGGCGCGCGCCCGATCGCGATGCTCAACTCACTGCGATTTGGATCGCTCGACAGCGCGCGCAACCGCTATCTCTTCGCGGGTGTGGTGAAGGGCGTTGGCGATTACGGCAACTGCGTCGGAGTGCCCACGGTTGCGGGTGAGATCGTCTTTGACGCGGCGTACGACGGTAATCCGCTGGTGAACGCAATGTGTGTCGGAATGTTGCGCGAGGACGAGTTGATTCTGGCAAAAGCAGAGGGCGTCGGCAACCCGATCCTCTGCGTTGGCGCTCGCACCGGTCGTGATGGCATCCACGGAGCCTCGTTCGCATCAGAGGATCTTTCGGAGGCCAGCGAGGCGAAGCGGCCGCGCGTTCAGGTCGGCGATCCGTTCACCGAGAAGCTGTTGATCGAGGCCTGCCTGGAACTGATGGCGACCGACGCCATCGTCGCCATCCAGGACATGGGCGCCGCCGGCCTGACCTCCTCCTCGGTCGAGATGGCTGGCAAGGGCGCGGTCGGGATCGAGCTCGACCTGGATCACGTGCCGCAGCGCGAGACCGGCATGACCGCCTACGAGATGATGCTCTCGGAAAGCCAGGAGCGCATGCTGATCATCATCCGGCCCGACCGGCAGGAGATGGC
>PLEG01000318.1 GCA_003136975.1 Gemmatimonadota bacterium
GGCGCCGTGGTGACGCCGCTCGCGCTGTATCGGGAAATTCCAGTTGAGAAGGCGCTCGAACGGTTTCGCAGAACCATGGGAGATCGGCACTCCGAGATCGTTGTCGCCGTGTCACCGGGCGCGGCGGAGGATTACATTCGTGCCGCCGGTGAACACGCGATCGGTTCGGTGCCGGCGGCGGCATACGATGCGGCGACCGCGGCGGTTCTGCGTGACGCCGGCGTCGAGGTTGTCATTGAGCCATTCAAACCGAGTGCTGACGCACTGGTCGAGGCGATCCGCTCGAAACTAGGCAGCTATCGGCCTACTTCCTGATGTCAACTCCCACGGTGGTGTAACGCTTGGCGCACATCTTCGCTCAAAGGATTGTTCGCAATCGGCCGAGGTCCGCATTCGCGGCCGTCAGCAAGATCACGACACTCGTGCTCGTCGCAACATCGTGTGGTCGCCCGAGTTCTAGCGCTCCGCCGCCTCCGTCATCAGGCCGCGCTGGTGTGCCGGAAGGCGAATCAATTCTTCCGACAGGTGTTCGGCTCGATCCGGCGGGTCCGTCTGTCCAACTCGGATCGATGCCGCTGGCGATGGCAGTCTCGCCCGGTGGAGACAGGATCGTCGTGTTGCTCAACGGCTGGCGTGAACAGGGTTTCCAGGTAGTCGATCGTGCGACTGGCCGCGTGGTGCAGAGGGTGGTGCAGCCAGCGGCGTTCATCGGTGTCGCATTTTCGCCTGACGGAAAAACACTTTACGTCTCCGGCGGCAATCAGGATGTGGTCTATCGCTACGCGTGGCGCGACGGATCTGCATCGTTGACGGACAGCCTCGTTCTCGCTGTCAGGAAGCCGCGACAGTCGGGACGTCGATATCCAGCCGGAATCGCGCCGTCGCCCGACGGCCGCATGTTGTATGTAGCCGAGAATATCGCGGACTCGGTAGCGGTGATCGATGTTGCGACCGGTCGTGTGGTGCAGCGCCTCGCGACGGAGCGTTATCCGTATGGCGTGGCCGTGGCATCCAATGGAGCTGTGTACGTGTCAGCGTGGGGCGGAAATACGGTGTCAGTCTTCTCGCCGCGAAGTGCGGGCCTGCTCCAGGATGCGGGCCGCATGCCGGTGGATCGCCATCCGTCCGCGCTCCTCCTGAGCGCAGACGGGTCTCGCCTGTTCGTCGCATCCGGAAGCACCGATAGAATCGCGGTGATCGATACCAGGCGTCGAGCGATCGTCGCGCACCTACTCGATCCGCCTCCAACTGGTCCCGCCGAGGGAAGCACTCCAAATGCGCTGGCACTTTCTACGGACGGGACGCGCATTTTCGTTGCGGAGGCGGACAACAACGCCGTCGCGATATTCGATCTGAGCTCTGATGCCGCTGGCATCGCCGCCGCGCATGGCGCGGACCGGCTCGTGGGGCGCATTCCGGTGGATTGGTATCCGACGGCAATAGTGGCGGCTAATGATACGCTGCTGGTACTGAGCGGAAAGGGCCACGGGACGGCGCCCAATCCCGATGGTCCCGATCCGTTGCACGCGAAGGTTGCGGATTCGCGAGCATACACACTCGGTCAGACATCTGGCAGCTTGATGACGCTGACTCTCGCTCGCGCAACTCCTGCCGTGCTCGCGCCCCTTTCCGAGCGTGTTGCGCGGGCGCAAGGATGGAACACCCATGCCGCGCACACTGGCAGCGCAACGACGGCGTATCCGCCGTTCACGCATGTGATCTATGTCATCAAGGAGAATCGTACCTACGATCAGGTGTTGGGTGATTTACCAAGCGGTGACGGCGATACGGCACTCGTATTCTTTCCGCGATCGGTTTCGCCCAATCATCATGCCTTGGCCGAGCGGTTTGGAGTATTCGATCGATTCTTCACGAACGCGGAAGTGAGTGCCGACGGACATAATTGGTCCACCGCGGCCTACGCCACGGATTATGTGGAGAAAACTGTTCCGAGCAATTACGGCGGTCGTGGCAGGAGCTATGACTATGAAGGGACGAACCGCGGCTTCGGTCGCGCGGACATCCCCGACGATGATGTGAATGAGCCAGCGCGCGGATATCTGTGGGATATGGCCGCGCGCGCCAACATCACGCTGCGTAACTACGGTGAATTCGTGGTACGCGATAGCGCCAACGGTCACGCTGTGTACGTCGGCGACAAGCCATTCCTTGCGACGCATACAAATCCGGACTATTCAGGCTTTGATCTGGACGAGCTCGATCAGACGCGCATGAATGTCTGGATCAAGGAGTTCGACGGATATACTAGGAGCGGCGTGATGCCGCAGCTCGAGATCGTGCGATTACCCAACGATCATACTGCAGGGGCAAGAGCGGGCTCCAGAACTCCGCGCGCGTACATGGCCGATAACGATCTTGCCCTTGGACGTATGGTGGAGGCGCTGTCACGGTCCCCGTTCTGGAAGAACACAGTAGTGTTTGTGGTGGAAGACGACGCACAAAATGGTCCCGATCACGTGGACTCGCATCGCGCTCCGGCATTTGTTATCTCCGCATACAACCGCGGTGGGGTGGTTCATCGGTGGACCAATACCACGGACGTAATCGCGACGATGAGCGAGATTCTTCACATGGGCTCGCTGTCTCAGTTCGACTACTTTGGCCGTCCGCTGCGCGACGTCTGGACAGCGGTGCCGAATCTCTCTCTATACGTCGCCATTGTACCCACCGTAGATCTCAATGAGAAAAACACCAAAACGAGTGTCGGTGCGGCCGAATCGGCTCGACTCGACCTGACCGGGGAGGACCGTGCGGATGAGAATGCCTTCAACCGTATTCTTTGGAAATCGATCAAGGGAGAAACCGCACGGTACCCCGGGATCGTGCGTGTATCCGGATTGGAATGGCGTCGTGCTCGGTAGCCAAAGTGAGGAGACCGATGGCCAGAGAAGAGCGATCGCCCCAAACGGCCTGGTGTAATGTTCATGACAGGTCACGGCCACTAGCATTCCCGGTGTGACGACCGTTCCGTGCGCCGTCAGGTCAGTGCAGGTAGCCCTCCGTGCGATTGCATGCGCGAGCGCGCTCGCCATCCTGAACATCCCAGCAGTTCTTCAAGCGCAACAGCCGCTGACTCGTTCCGAGGCCATCCAAACGGCGCTTGGGGCGTCGGTGCGTGTTAGCGCCATCAGCGCGGACACGCTTGCCGCTGCCGCGCGACTCCGGACGGCGCGAGAGTATCCCAATCCGTCGTTCAGCGCATCGTATTCGCGCGCGGTTCCGCAGAATCATTTCTCAGTAGAGCTTCCACTTGATCTTCCTGGAATTCGT
>PLEG01000030.1 GCA_003136975.1 Gemmatimonadota bacterium
AGCACGGATCCAACAGCGACTCCAAGTTGCGTACCTCGCTCACGAGCACGTACACGTGGGATACGCCTTCGAAGTACATGGACTGGCAGAATCTCTACGGTCAGGGTTCAGCTGGAAAGTTTGCATATCTGGACGGGCAGGGCGGCGGCGTGAACGACGGATACGATCAGAGTTACGGTCCGCGCATGAACGGGCAGCTGATTCCGCAATTTGACAGCCCTGTCGTGAATGGCGTTCGACAGGCGACGCCGTTCATAGCACACCCGGACAACTCCGACAGCTTCTTCCAGACTGGACACAACTTCTCCAATACCTTCGCCGTGTCCGGCGGAACCGATAACTCCAACGGCCGGTTCTCGATCGGGAACACCGAGATCCAGGGCGTCATCCCCAACAACACCTTCCGCACGCTCACGAGCGCGCTGGCGGGCAACTTCCGCATCGGCAGCAAGTTCAGCACGTCCGGATCTGTGCAGTACATCCAGGGGCAGGCGCACAACCGCCCGGGCCAGGGTTACAACACCGGCATACTCGAGCAGTTCATCTGGTTCGGACGCCAGGTGGACATGAACGAGCTCAAGGCAAAGCAGTACGACGCAAATGGCAATCTGTACAACTGGAATACCAATTTCCACAACAATCCGTACTGGCTGCAGGACGCCAATCCGGAGTATGACATACGCAACCGGATCATCGGCAGCGTGAGCGGCACCTACACCATCGCCAACTGGCTCTCGGCGACACTGCGCGGCGGTCAGGATTACTACAACTGGAATATCAACCGCGACTTCGCCGCCGGTAATATCCAGTACTCCGACCCGAACTATGCGGGCGCGTTCTCCGCCGCGAATCAGAACAACACCGAGAGCAACGTCGACCTGTTGTTCAACGCCAACAAGTCGTTTACTGACCGTCTGGCATTCAACGGGCTCTTCGGTGGAACGTTGCGTCGCAATACCTTCGGGAGCTCAAATATCTCCACTCCAGGCATCTCGGTCCCGGGGATCTACAACGTATCCAACGCGGCCATCACGCCTACGCTCCAGCAGTTCGCCTCTGATCGTCGAGTGAACAGCGTGTACGAGTCCGGAGCGTTGACGTGGGATAACTGGTGGACGGTAGAAGCCACCGGGCGCACTGACTGGTCATCTACGCTTCCCGCAGGTCAGAATTCGTATTTCTATCCCGGTGTCAACACCTCCATGGTGCTGACGAATGCACTGCCACAATTGAAGTCGAAGTTTCTTTCATACGCCAAGCTGCGTGGTGCATTTGCGCGAGTCGGTAGCGACGCAACACCATACCAGCTGGCGACGGTCTTCCAGGGCGCGTCGACGAAGTTCGGCTCGCTGCCGCAGTTCTCGCTCTCCGACAACCTCGCAAACGCTTTTCTCAAGCCGGAGCAGACTACAAGCGCCGAGATTGGCGCGGAGCTCGCGTTTATCGACAGCCGCATCACGCTGGACGCGAGCTATTACGACAAGGAGACGAAGAACCAGATCCTGAACCTCGTGATCCCTCCAACGTCTGGCTACTCCACACAGGCGATCAATGCGGGCCAGATATCGAACAAGGGTTTCGAGGCAACCCTCGGCGTCACGCCCATGCGCTCCGAGACTGGTCTCAACTGGACCAGCACGTTCAACTACGCAAGCAACAAGAGCAAGGTGATCGCGCTCACGCCGGGTCTGACGACAGTGATACTCGGCACTCAGCGCAGCGCCTCGGTTGTGGCAACAGTGGGCCAGCCGTACGGGCAGCTGACCGGTTACACGTTCCTGCGCGACGCCAGCGGCAACCTGATAACGCAGAATGGCATGCCGGTTCGCGGGCCACAGGCTGTGCTCGGCAACGTCAACCCGCGTTGGGTGGGCGGTTGGAACAATGCATTCCGGCTCAGACGCTTCACGGCAAGCTTCCTCTTTGACTTCCATGAGGGCGGCAAGTTCTTCAGCAATACGAACATGATGTGCGATCAGAGTGGAATGTGCGCGAACACGCTCAAGGGACGCGAGGTTGATTGGAATAACCCAGGAATCGTGGTAAAGGGCATGGATCAGACCACGCATCAGACCAACACGATCAACGTCACGTCGGAGCAGTACTTCCAGTCGCTCTGGCTGATCAATCAGGCCTACACGTACGATGACAGCTACGTCAAGCTGCGCGAAGTGCGCATCGGCTACGATCTGCCATCGACATTCGCAAACCGGTTCAACGCACAGGCAGTCAATGTGGCACTTGTGGGTCGCAATCTGTGGACGCATTCCAACGTCCCGAATATCGATCCCGAGTTCACGTACAGCACCGGAAACTCTCAGGGATTGGAATTCGCACCCATGCCTACGTCTCGCAGCATCGGCATCACCTTGCAGGTCACCCCATAATCCGCCACCGCATACCGAGGAGGAATCAATGAACAAGACTTGGATACGCGGCCTTACGGGGCTCGCGCTCATGACTGGCGCAGTGGCGTGCAACACTTCGGACATCACGACTGCCAACCGAAATCCTAACAACCCGACGAGCGCACCCGCTGGCGCGCTATTCACGAGTGCCACCGCCGCATCCGTGCGACGTTGGGTGGGCTTTGGTGGTGCCGCGATCATAACGCAGCAGCTCGCGAACACTACCTATCCCACATCAGACTCATACATCGGCCTTCAGGCGGACGCGACGTCAGGGACGTTCAACTCCGCATACACCAACGACCTTGCCGACTTGCGACAGGTCGTCGCCAAGGGCAGGGCTGCTGCTCAGGCTGGCGTGTACGGGCCAGCGATGGTGCTTCAGACGTGGGACTTCAGCTATCTCACCGATCAGTGGGGAGACGTGCCCTACTCTGAGGCGGCCAAGGCCGATTCCGGGATAGTCACTCCCAAGTACGACGCACAGAAGGATATTTACACGGGCTTCTTCACCACGCTCAAGGCGGCGGCCGATGCAATGGCCGCTGCTCCTGCCGGAGCTGCCGGTCTTGGCTCGTCCGACCCGATCTACGGCGGCAATATTACCAAGTGGCGCCGGTTCGCGAATTCGCTTCACGCGCGATATGCATTGCGTGTCGTGAATGTGGATCCCACGACAGCGGATGCAGAGCTCAAGGCTGCCTTTGCCGACGCTGGCGGCGTCCTGCAGTCGAACGCGGACAACGCAAAGTTGGTGTGGCCTGGAGACGGCGTATCAGACAATCCGTTCGCTGACAACCTCAAGCAGCGTGACGACGCGCGACTCGCTCGTACAATGACGTCGCTCATGACAAGCGATCCGCGGATACGCGTTTACGGTCAGCCGGTTGTTGATCCTTCCGCCTATCCGGGTGGTTACGGCGGAATGCCTTCCGCTCTCACCCAGGACTCGGCGAACGCGTGGTACCGCAAGGCGTCTCGGCCAGGAACGATCTTCTATCCCGGCGTGACATCGTACGGCACCTTCGGAACGTCGGCTGGTCTTTCCACACCGTCGTACCTCATGACCTACGCCGAGCTGCTCTTTATTCGCGCCGAGGCAGCGGAGCGCAGTATTGGCGGCGTGCCGCACGGTGAGGCGGCGGCGGACTACAACAACGCCATACAGGCGTCCCTGGCCCAGTGGGGCGTTACGGATGCGGCGGCGATCAGTGCATTCCTTTCGGACCCCAACATTGTCTACAAGGGCGGAACTGCGGGGCTCAAGCAGATCGCAACGCAAAAGTGGATTGCATTGTTCTCGGACGACGTACAGGCGTGGGCGGAGTGGCGACGTACGTGCCAGCCAGCCAACGTGATTCCCGGGCCAAATACGATCGTGCCGTACATTCCACGCAGATACTATTACTCAACTACCGAAGCATCTGTCAACGCGGCGAACCTAAATGCCGCGATTGCACGGCAGGGCGCCGATAACTTCGGAACGCGAATATACTGGGACACAAAACCAACCAACGCCCCAACGTGCCAGTAGTCGCGAACGAGTAGTCGTTCAGGCAACAAGCAAATACGCCGGTAGCT
>PLEG01000347.1 GCA_003136975.1 Gemmatimonadota bacterium
TTTCGGTACGCGGGCTATACCCGCGCACCCGAACAGCTTCGCGAACAAGCGTGAGCAGCTTCGGAGCCTTTGATACCGAGTCCATCCGACAATATCGGCTCGGATGGTCTGCGAACAACCGATCTTAACTCAACGCGTTGCATCGTTCGCTACCGATTACGGCCGCCTCCCGCTTCCCCGCCAACACCTTTCCCCGCGCCGAGATCATTCCAGTTCATGATCGCATTGAATCCCAACATGTAAGTCCCCTGCGTCTGCCATCTCCAGAACGGCCGGATCGCGAACATCACGATATGACCCTTGCCCACCGACTCGTCCACCACCTGTGCGCGGCCCGCAAGCGCTTCACCACCTGACAGTACGCCCGACAACAACATGTCCGCGGACCGGCTCGGGAATTTCATGACCACGCGCGGTCCGTCACCTGCGGCGGTGTCAGCGGCAGCATTAGCCGTCGCGCGCCCGCGCTGCGCACCAGCCGCAATTGCACCACGCCTGCGCGTGCTATCACTCGGTGACGATTCCGCATCCGGATTCCACGGCGAAAGCTTCTCCACCGTCGCCATCGGCGTGATGTCCTGGCTGTTCACGCCGCCACGCCCAAATCCACCAAATCCGCCCGCACCGCTCGTCACGCGAATCACCGGCCCCTGATTGAAGTACACCGGGACCTGGTCGCGACCATAGCCGTACACAATCGGACTCTTCATGTCACTGATCACACCGCGCATGATGCTACCGCGCGCAAATAGGCTGTCGGGCTCCTCGATCGTCACGCCGGGCGTAAGGTTGTAGCTCGGCATGATGCTCGCCGTCGATCCTTCGACGATCAGCGTTCCACCCTGTTGCACGAAGTCGTAAAGATTCTTCACACCGTCGAGACCCATTCCGCCGCGAATGTCATCCGACGCGTCCGGCGTACCTAAACTCTGGAACTCGGCTGTCTTCTTATACGGAAGTGGATTGGCACCAGTCTTCGCGATGCCGTTCACCATCGTCTGCACGGTACCGCCAACGTGCGGGTAGATGATCACATCGAACCGCTTGCGCAGATTACCCTCGCGAAGCTTGATGTCTCCGAAGTACGAGTACGGGATGCCGTACGTGTCGAGAGCCGCACGCACCCATCCCTCATCCTGAGTCCGGGACCAACTGTGTACGTATCCGATGCGCGGGACATCCAGATCATGCGTCTTCACATTCGGCGCGGACGACATCGCATACCCAGAAAGGCCGAACCCATTAAGCGCCGGCTCCAACGCCGAGCGATCGGCATTTGCAATGATCATCGCACCAGCACGGAAGTGGTGACCGGCTGCGTCGAAATCCTCTTCCGCGGCTGCCATCTTCGTCTTCGCGAACTTGAAACGGAACGCCGCAATGTTGTTATCGGCGGTGTGGTCCACAACTACCACATTGCCCGTTCCCAAAATGCCGCCAGCAGCGACTGCGTTCGTGCTCAACAACGTCATCGGTTGCGTTAGTAGACCCTTGTCACTTACAGCGGTGATCGTTACGTCACGCATCAACGGGAATGTCCAGCCCGTATCGTCGTACGGCGCAGGATTCCCGGGCGCGAAGTGTTGCAGCGCGAAATACATGTCCGCGAGCGTGCGATATGGCTGGTCGCCTCGGATGATATAATCACCCGGCCTTACCGACACCTTCCCAACCATGAACGCCGAGTTCGCAGTATCAACTTCCAGCCCCTGCGCGCGCAGCTCATTAACCGCATCTGCAGCATCGGCCTTCCGACGCTGCGTCGCCGGGATCACCCAACCCGCGATCGGACCCGTCTTTCCCCTGTCCACTGCGCGCTGTGCCTTGCGCCAGAAATTGTCCAGGTACGTGTCCTTGTTCTTCGCCACATTCGAGAGCGAGAACAGGATCGCCGATTCCTGAATGTTAGTGTTATTGCGCGGCCCCCAATTGATGCTGTCCAGCGGTGGATTGGGCCGGAACCACTCTCGGCTCGTCGTAGTCGCACGAGGCTTCACTACATAATTGTCCGGCCCGTAGCTCTGCACTTCGTAGAAGCGGCCAATCGCGTTGTGCGTGTGCGCTATGAAGAACAGATAGTTTGGCGTCCAACCGTCATAGAATCCATACGTCCACACGCCTGGCACGCCGCGCTTGGTCATCTCCATCACGTCGTGCTGCGCCATCATCCACCACTCATCGACCGTGATCGGATCGACTGCTTCGTTGTACGGCCCTGTGCCCGTGGATGCATACAGATACGTCTGCGCTTCGTGCAGATCGTGCAGCACCGTTGGGTGCCAGTCGAGCACCACTTGCGTGGTGTGCTTGGTAAGCTGCAGGAACTGCCCCATCCCGTCGCGGTTGTTGTCGTGCTGCACGTACTTGCCCCAGTACATCAACGGCAGCTTCTCGGCGCCCTTTGGCAGCTTCTTGTTGTAGTAGTACGTGTCCACCGCCTTGTCGCGGCCGTCCGGCTCGATCACCGGTGTGATCAACGTGATGACGTTGTCGCGAATATTCTGGATGAACGCCGATGAATCCACCGTCAGCCGGTACGCCAGCTCCATCAACATCTCCGGCCCGCCGAACTCGGGCGAGTGAATGCCGCTGGTGATGTAATAGATCGGCTTCGCCGTGGGGATCAACTTCTGCGCTTGTTCCGGACTCGTCTTGCGGGGATCGCTCAACGCGGCGAGCATACCGCGATAGTTGTCGATGTTTTTGATCGTTGCTTCATCGCCGATGGCAGCGAGGATCATGTCGCGGCCTTCTTCCGTCTTGCCGATGCGCCATACCTTCACGCGCGGCGAGGCCTTGGCCAGGGCGTCGAAGTATTTGTAGATGTCCGCCGAGCGATCCAGTTCGCCAGGCGCGCCGATGATGTGTCCCAGGACCTTGAGCGGAGTGGGCACGGTCGACGACGCCGGTAGATAATCCACGAGCTCCGTCGTGATGCGCGGATCTTCCAGAGTCTTCCTGATCAGAGCGGTATACGCCGAGTCGACCGCTTGCTGCGCGCGGGCGAACGAGGGCAACAGCAGCGTGGCAGCAGCAGCCAGCGTGCAGACCATCCGGCATTTCTGGATCGGCGTTTGATACATCCTGTCTTCCTCTCGGAGTGGATCGAGCGGCGCCAGAAGGCACCGGGTTGTACTGGGAACGTGCGATAAAATACGGGCGAGCGGAGAGCGGCGTTCAAACGGGACGTGTGGCCTCACGCCGAACGGAGCGTCGCAGGCACGGTCGTAAACGATACATTCTGAGGTCCACTCGAACCATGTATCCAATTGACTGAGTCCGCAAAGCGCTGGACGCTCATTGGCTCGATACTCGGCTCCAGTGCCGTGTTCATCGAGGGCAGCGTGACAAGCGTCGCTCTTCCAGCCATCGCACGCGATCTGCACCTCGGAATCGCGGGCCTTCAATGGACGATGAACGGATATCTGTTGACGCTGAGCGCGCTCATCCTGCTCGGCGGAGCACTCGGAGACCGGTTCTCGCGCCGCAAGGTCTTCGCGTGGGGCCTTATCGGCTTCGCCGCCGCTTCCATCGGATGCGCGGTTGCGCCGAATCTGATCCTCCTCGTATTCGCGCGCGTACTCCAGGGAATCGCCGGCGGATTGCTCGTACCGAACAGCCTTGCACTGCTCGAGACGACATTCACGGGTGAGGCACGTGGCGCGGCGATCGGGCACTGGGCGTCCTGGTCGGCAGTGTCCACTGCGATAGGCCCGCTACTGGGCGGATGGATCGTGGACGCCGCATCGTGGCGATTTGTGTTCGTGATCATGGTGCCGTTCGCGATCGCCGGTGCCATCGCGGTAACTGTCGCGGGAAGATCTGCGAAGAAAGAAACACGATCGACAGCGAGTGTCGACTATGCCGGCGCCGCGCTCATGACACTCGGACTCGCGGCGATAGTCGGCGCGCTAATGCTCGGACCTGATCGCGGCTTCGCGACTTTCTATCCGGCATCGCTGGCTATCACAGGAATTCTGCTGCTCATTGCATTCGCAGTTGTGGAGAATCGCACGAAAGATCCGCTCCTCCCGCCCGACACTTTCGCGTCGCGGAAATTCGTCGGAGTCAACGCGACCACATTCGTGGTTTATGCCGCGTTGACTGGACTCTTTTTCCTCCTGATGCTCCAGCTCCAGAACGTTCTCAATTACAGTGCGCTGGCAGCGGGAGCATCGCTGTTACCGATCAATGTGCTGATGCTGATCATCTCGCCGATCGCGGGACGTCTCGCCGAGCGACGCGGCGCGCGGCTGCCGATGGTTGGCGGATCTCTCGTGGCGGCAATTGGAATGCTTCTGTTCGCACGGGTGCGTCCAGACACGACCTATGTCACTTCTGTGCTGCCTGCTGCGATCGTATTTGGAATCGGGCTTTCATTTCTCGTCGCGCCACTCACTACTGTTGCGCTCGCTTCGCTCGGTGAGACCCGAGCCGGTCTCGCATCTGGCGTGAACAATTCAGTCGCGCGACTCGCGGGGTTGTTGGCGACTGCGGTAATTCCGCTGGCGGCAGGACTTGGCGGTGCTCAGAGTTTGTCGGGCGCGACACTGGCTAACGGATTCATGCGCGCGATGTTCATCTGTGCGGGGCTGTGTGCGGTAGGGAGCGTGATCTCGCTGTTCACGATGAGTGGCCGGGTGAGCCGTTAGGCGGTGCGGCAGACTATTACTATTGCTTCCCCGTCAGGCCGTCATCCGATGGCAGCGGCGCGCCTTGCGCGACCCATCTTGTGATTTCGGACACACCGATGAACTGGGCTAGACGGCGTTCGGCGCCAAACTTGATCGAGCTGGTGGCACTTCAGACGGTTGCGCAATGGATCGTCGAACGACGCACGACCTGGGAGCTGCGGCTTGGCCGGCTAGGCGACTTTCGTCATCGAACGTGTGTACGAAGCCGCGCCTACGCGTGTGTTCAACGCGTGGTCGCAGCAGGAGGCCAAGGCCTGTTGGTTCGTGGGACCTGAGGCTTGGAAGAAATCCGACCATACGCTGGACTTCCGGATCGGCGGGGGAAGTAAGCCAGCCGCAGCCTGAGGTGCCGATACTTGGGGGATGCCCGCCATCCCCCGGATCGACCCCATCGGGGCAGCCGTGTTGTGCCTTTTACTTGGCGCGGCTGCGATTCCGGCGTTTGCTCGTGGAGCGAATTCCAACAGCACCAAGCCGCATGCTTCCAAGGTGGCGCGACGACTGCCAACTATGCCCGCGCCAACCGCGCTGGATGCGGTGCCGGCCGCGGAGCGAGGCGACACCAGCACAGGAGTGAGCGGACGCCTGCGTATTCGCCTGCTTCCTCCGGGAAGCGCGCCGGCCGGCGTGTATGCCGTTCCTGGCGGTGTCGGCGGCCAGCCGTTCGCTTTTATTGGAGTTGTACCGTTCGACGCCAAGCACGGCGCGTCGATAGATGGATATCACGTTGGATTCTGGCCCGCCGAGCTGCACTCGGTGCGATCTGAAGCGTATGACAATCCGATTGGCTTTGTGGAAGTTACCGCGGAGAACGCCGATGTTTCCGTTTCCGAGCACTTCAAGCTCGGAGATTTCGTCACGCACGACGGTGCTCCGTTTCCCAAGTACATAGTTCTGCGCGAGCCGCTGCTCGACAAGCTCGAGCTGGTTCTCTCGGATCTCGAAATGCACGGCGTTTCCACACAGCACGTTGAAGTGCTATCTGGATTTCGCACTCCTTCCCACAACTTCGCGCTCGGTGACGCAAGCGGACGCGCACGAGAGAGCAGGCATCAGTACGGCGATGCGATCGACATGATCATCGATGCAGATGGCGACGGACGCATGGATGATCTCAACGGCGACGGTCGCGTGGATGTAGCGGATGTGCGAGTGATCGAGTCTGCCGTCGATCGAGTGGAACGAGCGCATCCGGAGCTCGCGGGCGGATTGGGGCTTTACCGTGAGATGGGACCGAGCGGGCCGTTTGCGCACATCGACGTGCGCGGAACGCGCGCGCGCTGGGGGACAGCGGGAAGTATGACATACGCGAGCGGTGCGTCATTGTCCGCCTCGTACGACCGCGCGGGATCAGCCGAAACGAGCCATTGCCAGGCCGAGGGCGCATCCGCGGTACTTTGTCAGGGATTCAGACACACGCACTGAGCCTTACCATGACTGGCGGGTCAGCAGATATTGACCACATCGCTCAGTCCGTTCATTGCGTATTTGTGGCGAGACGTCGCTGGGCGTCTCGCCACCTTCCCGATCCCGCTCCGTTGATGCTGAAGACCTCAATGCTCTCCCTGCGCCGGGCTACCCTCGGCGCCACTCTCTTGTTCGTGCCAGCGGGGATGCTGGTACTACCCTCCGGATTGGCGGCGCAGCAGCCGGCCACGGCGTCCATCACGAGCCCCAAACAACAGTTTGGCCACGATATCGGCGACGATTACTGGCTCGCGACGTACGATCAGTTACAGGCCTACTGGCACAAGCTTGCGGGTGAGTCCGATCGCATGAAGCTGGTCGAGATTGGGAAGACCGAGGAGGGACGGCCGCAATTGATGGCTATAATATCGTCGCCGGAGAACATGAAGCACCTGGCTCGCTACCAGGAGATCGCGCAACGGCTGGCGCACGCCGAAGGACTGACGGATGAGCAGGCGCATGCGCTTGCCGCGGAAGGCAAGGCTGTTGTCTGGATCGACGGTGGCCTGCACGCCAGCGAAGTACTCGGCGCGCATCAGCTCATGCAGACGGTTTATGATCTGTTGAGCCGCAACGACGACGAGACCAAGCGCATTCTCAACGACTGCATAATTCTCGCTGTCCACGCCAATCCGGACGGCATGCAGCTCGTGTCGAGCTGGTACATGAAGGACGCGGACTCGACGAAGCGCAACATGGACGTGCCGCGGTTGTGGCAGAAGTACACGGGACACGACAACAATCGTGACTTCTACATGTCGAACCAGGCCGAGACCAAGAACATCAATCACGTTCTGTACTGGGACTGGTTTCCACAGATTGTTTACAACCACCACCAGACTGGTCCGGCTGGCGCGGTGATGTTCTCGCCGCCGTTCAGAGATCCGTTCAACTACAATTTCGACCCGATGATCGCCACCGATATCGACCTGATCGGGGCGGCCATGCATGACCGATTCGCGCGCGAGCACAAGCCTGGCG
>PLEG01000381.1 GCA_003136975.1 Gemmatimonadota bacterium
GGTTGCTGGCGACCGACTCACATCGGGTGACGTCACGTTCATCGTTCGCGAGATGGACGGACGAAAGATCGATTCGCTCGGTGTGGAATTCGGCGCGGCTACGCCTCGCGCCGACGGTTCACTATCTCCGCGCACAGCCGAGTCGCGGCGATAAAGCTGGACGGATCGGCGATTCCGCGGCCCGCAATGTCGAGCGCGGTGCCGTGATCGGGTGATGTGCGCGGAAATGGAAGGCCGAGCGTGACGTTGACCGCACTGCCGAACGACGCGACCTTGATGGCAGTCATTCCCACATCGTGATACGGCGCGATCACCGCGTCGAATTCACCCCGGATCGCACGCACGAACACGGTATCGGCCGGAAATGGCCCGAACAGACCTGCCTCGCGCGCGGCCGGAGCGAGTAGCGTATCATCCTCATCCCCAAAGCGTCCGTGATCGCCGGCGTGCGGGTTGAGCGCGCACAACGCGATGCGCGGCGATGCGACTCCGAACCACTCCCGCAAGCCATCACGTGTGACCTGTGCAGCGGTCTCTATCGCATCGCGTGTGAGTGCGTGCGGCACGTCACGCAGCGCGATGTGCGTGGTCGCGAGCACGACACGGAGCCTGTCCGACGCGAGCATCATCGCCACTCGCGAACCTGTGAGCTGCGCCAACATCTCGGTGTGACCGGGAAAGTCGTAGCCACCAGACAGCAGCGCGAACTTGTCGATCGGCGCGGTGACGATTCCGTCCACTTCGCCTTTGAGCGCGAGTTGCACGGCGCGAGCGATCGCGTCGCCACTCGACTTTCCGGCTGCGGCGGCCGTGCCACCGGGAGCCCAGTCGCCGATCACGACATCGATGGGTAGATCCGCACCGGCGGGTCCTACGATGACCATGTCACATACGTCGCGCAACGCCGGATCTTCCAGCGCTGCGCGGATAATTTCAGGACCTATCCCGCGCGGGTCGCCGACCGTTACCGCGAGGCGCGGCCGGTTGACGTCACCGCTCACGATCAGAGCCTGAGCGACACGTACGTCTGCTTTCGCAGATCATCGAGCAGTGCGCGCGCCTGCTTCTCGTACGCAAGCTGCGACCGAATGAGCTCGCGCTCTTCGCTCAACGAATACTGACCCTCTGCAGTGCGAGCGGTAATCTGGATCACCGCATACTTTGTCGCGCCGGTCGCCGACGTGAGCGCAAATGGAGCTGGAATATCGGTGGGCTTGAGAGCACCCACCGCAGTGCGATAAGCCGGCGGCAGCGAATCGAATGGGAACGGTTGAAGAACTCCCTTCTCTTCCGCTGTATCGTGATACTTGACGACGAGCGAGTCGAAACTTGCGCCCTTGCGCCACAAGTCCGCTACTGTATCCGCACGGAGAAGAGCCAGATGCACATCGTTCGAATCAATGACAGGCGCGACGAGAATGTGGCGTGCCTTCACTTCGGCCGGCTGCACGCGATCAACGCGGATTATGTGATATCCAAACGACGTCTTGACGATCGGGCTGAGCTCGCCGGGCCGAAGCGAGAACATCATCGCCTCGAACTGCGGAACGAGACCAGATCCGCGGCGGTTCCAGCCCAGATCGCCACCAACGTTCTTGGTTCCAGGATCCATGGACTCGCGCTTGGCCATCTCCGCAAAGTCAGAGCCCTTCTTTAGCTCGACGAGCAGCGACTCTGCCTTTACGAACGCAGTGGAATCCGCGCGCCTCTATGCGACCGGCGCAACGACAATCTGCCGGAACGTGATGGTCGCGGGACGCTTCTGCAGCTGAGTCTTGATCTTCTCGAACGCGGTAGTCACCTCTTCCTCGGTTATGCTCGAGGGCTTCGCGCGCTTCTGTAGCTCGGCGAACGTCTTCTGCTGAATCAGGCGACGACGAAACTGATCGAACAGTGTGCGACGATATTCCTCCGGCGAACCAAATCCGGCGACTTTCAACTCATTTCGATATTCGATGTCGCTCGGGAAATGCGAGCGCACATCCTTGATCTGCCTGTCCACCTGCGACGCAACGTCAGCGTCGGTGACATCGACTTTGACGTCCTTCGCCTTTTGAACGAGGATCTCCTGGTCGACGAGATCGCTGAGGACACTGCGAGCGATCGTCAGCTGGCCGGCTGCATCCGCCGGAAGCTGGAGGCCAGCGGCGCGCTGCTCGTTCACGGCCGCCGCAAGATCGCTCCACGTGATGACGGAGCTACCGACGACCGCGACTACGCGATCGACCGTGTCCGAACCCGCCGTGTTTGGCGCCAACACCGAGCTGGTCGCAGGTACTGGAACCACACTCTGCGCCGCGACTGCCAACGGTGCCGCGGCGAAGAGGAATGCAACGACTGACTTCAACGACATGATGACTACGGCTTCTTCGGAGTTGGGTTAGCTGGCAGTGCGCCCACTGGCGCTGCGCCAGCAGGCATCGGAACAGCCGTGGCCGGTGCGCCTGCACGCGATGTCGAATCGGCGGCGGCGTGTGCCTTCACAGCGCGCTCCACCGCGCGATCGATACCAGCCGAGTTGATGCTGGCGCCGGCCTTGTCGCGCAGCACGCGTGCGACTGGCTCCGGAACCTGAACGAACTGGGCCTGACCGCCGACCAGCGCGTCCATGTACTTGTTGATGCGTGCCGAGGCGAAGCGAACGCGATCCGCCTCGGTCTTGCCGCTGTCGGCGAGCGACTTGGGATCAACACCAAGCTGCGTCCATGCGGCGTCACGCGCCTGGAAAAAGGCGGTGTGCAGCTGCTTCATCTCATCCGGCGTCGGCCCGATCTTGGCGCTGTCAGCTGCATGCAGTACGAGATCGTTGGTGATGAAGTTCTTGACGAACATCACGACCACTGAATCCGGTGCATTNNAGATCCAGCGCGCGAGCTCGGCGGCGGTGAACTTGCCAGCGGTTGAAGTCGCGATCGCGCTGTTGTCGTCACGATGCGCATCCGGGTCGGCGACAACCACACGTGCCGTCGTGGCTGCATCGCTGCGTATGTCGATCTTGCCACCAGCCTGCAACTTCGCGACGAACGTGCTCTCGGCCTGCTGCACCGAGCGGCCCTTGGAAGCCTGAAGAAGCTCCAGCTTCACTTCCTCGTATGTCGGGCGGCGGATGATGTGGTAGCCGTACTCGGTCTCGATCACCGGAGAGATCTCACCCGGCTTGAGCACCAGGAGCGCCTGCTCGAACGCCGGAACCATCGCACCCTTCTGGAACAGACCGAGTGAGCCACCGCGTGTTGCCGACGGCGTGTCCTGGCTGTTCGCCTTTGCGAGTGCCGCAAAATTGGACGAGTTCGCCTGTGCGCGAAGTGCTTCCATCTTCTTCTTGGCCGCAGCCTTCACCTCAGGCGTTGCGCCCTTGGTAAGGATCAGGATGTGCGAAGCGGCAAGTATGTCGCCGTTCTCGAACATCTTGCGCGCGGCCGCAGTGTCCTCGACGCCCCAGCTCTTTGACACCATCTCGTAGTACTTCTTCGCCTTCATGGTCGAGATTGGCGCCCACAAAGCTTCATCGAGCGCCTTATCGGTGACGATCGTATCACCCTTGGCGGCGGACTGCCCGAGCAGTTCGTAATCGACCCACGCGTTGGCGATAGCCTGCGCGACGTCCTTGCGCGGTGGAACCGTCGCTTCGTTAAGAAGCTTGGCGAGGCGATCGACTGACAGCTCCTCAGAGCCAGCCTTGGCGGCTGTGTCAACGTGCGCGCTCATCGCTTCCTTGAGGCCGGAACACGCTGTCGCGGATACAACGAAAGCCGCGGCAGCGGCAAGAGCGAGCGAAGCTGGTTTCATCTTGATGTTGGAGTGGGTTTGATCAACGTGAGTGCATGGACTAGCCCATCCAGCACGGACGCGCCGCCGAGCCGGGTGAGCTTGAGCGACAGAGGATGCGCGCGGCGCACCTCGGCCTGGAATTGTACCTCGTGGAACGCCGAAGAGATCCCTTTCATGGCCGGGACCGCCGAGCCTCTAAAGGTAATACGGGCTTCGTTCCCCCGCACTGAAAGGGTCTCGATCCCGATCCGCCCGCCAAGAACTCGGAGGATGGCGGACAGGAAAAAGTGACCCGCCTCGGGTGGGAGCGCCCCGAATCTGTCCCGCACCTCCGACCGAAGGCCGGCAATTGCCTCCGGCTCCGTCATTGAGGTCAGCCGCCGGTAAACGTCCAACTTGGCGTCCTGGGACGGCATGTAGTCGTCGGGGATGTACGCCGCCACATCCAGTGAGACATCGGCGGGCTGCAGCTTGGGTCCCTCGCCACCGTTCATCACGCGCTGGACCGTTTCCTCCAGCATTTTGAGATACAGATCGAAGCCGACCGCGTGCACAAACCCGGACTGTTCCGGACCGAGCAGATTACCGGCGCCGCGAAGCTCCATGTCCTTGAGCGCGATCCGATAGCCTGAGCCGAGCTCGGTGTGATGCTCCAGAATCTTGAGACGACGCTCGGAATCGTCGTCCATGCTGTCCGCGGCTAGCAGGTAGCAGTATGCGCGACGATGCGACCGCCCCACCCGTCCGCGCAGTTGATATAGCTGAGCAAGTCCGAACATGTCGGCGCGATTGACAAACATCGTGTTCGCGTTTGGTACATCGAGGCCCGATTCCACTATCAGCGTCGAAACGAGTACGTCGACCTCGCCTTCGACAAAGCGCCGCATCACGTTCTCGAGCTCTCGCTCACGCATCTGGCCATGACCAACTGCAATTCGTGCCCGCGGTATCATGCGGCCAATATGCTGCGCAATCGCGTCAATCGTTTCAATACGGTTGTGAACGAAGAATACCTGCCCGCCGCGATCCAGCTCGCGCGAAATTCCTTCTTCGATGAGTGCGTCGTCCCACGGCTCGACGTATGTCAGCACGGGCGAGCGATCGCGCGGCGGCGTCTGCATCAGCGTCATGTCGCGCAATCCAGCGAGCGACTGATGAAGCGTGCGCGGTATCGGCGTCGCGGTGAGCGTCAGGACGTCGGTCTCGAGCCGAAGCTGCTTGAGCCGCTCCTTGTGCTTCACGCCGAAGCGATGCTCCTCGTCGATTACGATGAGCCCAAGATCGGCGAAGCTCACATCAGGACTGAGAAGACGGTGCGTGCCGATCACGACATCGACTTTTTTGGCCGCGACTTCCTTGAGTGTCTCGAGCTGTTCCTTGTGAGTCTGGAACCGGCTCAACACTTTCACGATGATTGGAAAATCAGCGAAACGGTCGCCGAATGTGCGCGCGTGCTGATCGGCGAGAATCGTGGTTGGAACCAGCACGGCAACCTGCCGTCCCGATTGAACTGCCTTGAACGCGGCGCGCACCGCAATCTCTGTTTTGCCGTAACCGACGTCGCCAACGAGCAACCTGTCCATGGGGCGCGGACGCTCCATGTCGCTCTTCACATCGACGGTCGCCTTACGTTGATCGTTGGTGTCCTCGAACAGGAACGACGATTCGAGTTGGCGTTGCCACGTACTGTCGGGAAGTGCGGGGGTGCGCGTCGCGACACTTCTGCGCGCGTAAAGATCCAGTAGCTCGACAGTCATTTCCTGAATCGCCGAGCGCGTCTTGTCGCGCTGTTGTCCCCAGCGACGGCCGCCGAGCTTGTGCAGGCGCGGCGGCGCAACGTCCTCGCCAACATCGGACGCGGAGCGATAGCGCTCGATCTGATCCACGCGATACAAAGGAACATTGAGACGGTCGCCGCCTTCATACTCGATCACCGCGACTTCGACCGTGGCTTCCTTTACGAATAGCTGCTCGATGCCACGGTAGATGCCGATGCCGTGCTCGAGGTGAACCACGTAGTCACCGGGCGTGATCGCGCCGAGCGTGTCGATGCCGCCACCGGTGACGTACTTGCGCGCACGCCGGATGCGACGCTCGCGACGGAAGATCTCGTGATCGGTGAGGACGCGGAGACCCGGATCTGAACCGCGCGGCGTAAGCATGAAGCCGCCAGTGAGAACGCCGAGCACGAGACCCGCCGGCATCGAATCGCGCGGGCCGAGCGTGAGCAATTCTTCGAGACGCTCGATCTGACCCGCGTTGTCGCACAGGATCAGGGTCGGGATGCCGTCGCGTACAATGCGATTCAGAAGCTTGAGGTCCCGGTTGATCGTTTCCGGCGCGCGGAACGGAAAGCCGACGTCTGGCTCGCCTTCCCCACCGAGCGCGATCGTTCCGAATGCGGCGAGTGTGCGCGTCGCAGTTGCCGGGGCGACGTACAACTCGTCACGCTTCGGCACGTCTTCACCTCGACGCATCGCAAGCAGAAGATGATGTTGCGCCTCGTCCCATGTGCGGCGCATCTCCGGCTCCGCGTGTGATTCGGACGGAACGATTACGAGCGTGTCGCTGGCCCAGAGATCGGTGATCGCCACACGATCGCCGGCGCGCTTCGCGGCTTTGATGTCCCGCTTGCGACCGCTCGCGCGTTTGGCTGCAACGCCATCCGCCGGAAGGATGAGTGCCATGTCGGCGTCGCGCGTCGAGCGCTGCGTCGTGAGATCGAAGTGACGCAGCTCCGAGATCTCGTCGCCCCAGAACTCCATGCGCACCGGATTCGCCATTCCAAATCCGTACACATCGAAAATTCCACCGCGCACGCTGAACTGCCCGACATCCTCGACCATGTCGACACGCTCGAATCCGATCGATTCTAGATGTTCAGCGAGCTCGCCCAACTTGCGTATGTCACCCTTCTTCAGCTCGAGGCGGCCGTATTGCAGGATCGCCGGAAGCTGAGTGCGCTCCATGATCGCGCGCGCAGTGGTGATGAGGACACGCACATCTCCACGCGCCGCGCGCTCAAGTGTCTCGACGCGCTCACCAGCAACTTCTGCATGCGGCTCGGCCTCGCCAAAGCTCTCGCGCGGCGGATAGAATGCAGTGGCGGCGCCTCCATCAAGCGCCTCGAGGTCGGCGAGCCAACGTTCGGCATCCCCGACATTCTCGGCCACGATTACAAAGAATCGCCGCTCCATCCTTCGAGCCAGCGCGGCAACCATCGCCGCCGCACTGGATCCGTGCAGTCCAGCCACTGTGACGCGCTGGCCTGCGCCCGGAATCGTATTCGCCAGCCTGGTGAACGCCGGAAGTGCTTCGACCGCGTCGATAATCGTTGGTAAGGCCATCAACCCGCTGTATTTACAGGATCCCGGCCGAACACTGGATCGAACCGGGGAACTGCAACATAATTTGGGGTAGTCTCAGGAGGAGGCATTTACATGAACCTTACCAGAGCCGTCGCTTCGCGCCTGCTTGGTCCAATACTTCTCGTCAGCGGCTCGGCGGTGCCGGCGATCCTCGCCGCTCAACGGTCGCCGAACGTCGACGTGTGGTTCGAGCGCGGCAACGAATTCGACCGCGGCGAGCCTGGCCGAGTCATGTACTCCGGCGACGCGGGGAGCTACGTGACGCTTCTGCGCGTCGATACGGACGGCAGGCTAACGGTTCTGTCTCCACGCCAACCGAACGGTCGTTCGAGATTTGCTGGGAGCAGATCTGGAATGCCAGTTCCTTTTCAGGCCGACCCCACCGACGGCGTTGGGTACGTCTTTTCCGTCGCATCGCGGACGCCGTTCGATTTCCGGAATTATCGCGGGCGCGGAAATAGCTGGGACACCGGCCGATTGGGTGAGCGCGGTGCGGTCGATCCGTTCGAAGTGGTGGACCGGTTCGCGCGGGCCAGCGCCGGAACTCGCGGCATGTACTCGATTGCCTACGCGCCATACGAAATCGGTCGCGGCGGAGTTGGGCGTTCGTCCTACCAGCGCGGCGTCAGATACGATGATTCGTACGGTGGTTACCCCGGCGGATACGGCGACCCGTGGGGCGCATCACCGTATCGGAGCGGCTACGATGATTACCAAAATCGCGGCGGCTATGGCGGTCGGGACGCTCGCGGATACGGTTACAACAGTCGGTACAACTCGGATCCGCGCACTCGCGCGTTGAGACACTGCCCGGACGGAACGCTCGCGCCGTATACCACGCCGTGCGCCGCGTTTGCGCGCCCGCATAAGCAGCAACAGCAGATCGGTCCGTCGCTGCCGCGGCCGACGGCGCAGCCGGGAAGACCGCAGCGACCCTGACGGCGCTCCGACGGAACAGGAACGGATTGCCTGACGTCAGCTCGGCGCCATGAATTTGAACGGGTGCATCACAAGCTGCTTGACTTTGTGGCCGCCTTGCTCCGCTGGCGTGAAAAGCATGTGCGGCAGCGCATCATGCACAGCAGCTGAGAACAGGACATCAGTACTTCTCACGATGCGAAGGGTATTGGGCACGTACAGCCCGGTAGAATCAACGACGAACATCGCATCGACTTCACCCGTGGTCTTGATGCCGATAAGCGCTGTAGGGTACGACGGAGCCACGCTATGCGGCGTGAGCGCGGCTTCCTTATCCACCTGATACGCGAAGTACGTATAACCGGTGTCAGTTGAAGCCGTTACCGGTGGACCAACGTCAGCCCCGCGAGTGGTGGGATGTGGATCCTGTGCGACGAGCGTTGCTGCATTCAATAGCGTGAACGCGAGACACGAAACCATCGCCACGCGACTCAGAAGAGTGCTACGGTCATAACACACCTTACGCCGCCGCCTCAATCGTCAGTCCCACGTGCATGCCGCCCAGTGCAAGCATACTCACCAGCGTATCCATACTGAAGAGATCGATCTTTCCCCGTATCAGGTCACTGATTCGGGGCTGCGTAACTCCGAGCAATTTCGCGGCCTGCGCTTGTGTTAGATCCCGCTGTTGAATCACCTGACGCACAGCGTCCATCAACTGTGCGCGCAGTTTCAAATGCTCTGCCTCCTTCGTACTGAAGCCGACATCGAAGAAGATATTCCCAGTTGACGGAATAGCTGACGTTCTAGCGCGACGCTGGGGCATCTGAGTTTGCTCCCTGCTTTGGGCCGTGACGAAGGTCTTCCAGCGATGAGCCGATCCAAAAGAGGCGGCGCTCGGTCATCGCAACATAATATATACCATTTTGTATAGTCCACGACAATGTCCGCCTCCCATTCAACGACTCCAGGCGAGCCATTGCGCTCCCGTATCCCCGGGAACCGCCGCCCATCCCGGTATATTTCAGGGCTGGTTCAGAATATTCCCCCAACGCCCCGAATGAAGCTTCAGCACATCCGCAACTTCTGTATCGTCGCCCACATCGATCATGGCAAATCCACGCTCGCCGACCGGCTGATCGAAGCAACCGGAACGCTCCAGCGGCGCGAGATGAAGGCGCAGGTGCTGGACACGCTCGA
This sequence comes from Gemmatimonadota bacterium, assembly GCA_003136975.1. Taxonomy (GTDB): domain Bacteria; phylum Gemmatimonadota; class Gemmatimonadetes; order Gemmatimonadales; family Gemmatimonadaceae; genus Fen-1247. The sequence continues at coordinate 9,258 of PLEG01000381.1, forward strand.
TTTGGAGCGCGAGCGCGGAATCACGATCAAGCTCAACGCGGTGCGCATGAGCTACACCGGCGCCGACAGCAAGAAGTACGAGCTCAATCTCATCGACACGCCTGGCCACGTTGACTTCACCTACGAAGTCTCACGGTCGCTGGCCGCGTGCGAGGGCGCCGTGCTCGTGGTTGACGCGTCTCAGGGCATCCAGGCGCAGACGCTCTCGAATCTGTTTCTGGCGATGGACGCTGGGCTCGAAATTATCCCGGTCCTCAACAAGATCGATCTTCCCGGCGCCGAGCCCGAGCGGCGTCGCCAGGAGCTGGTCGAGCTGCTTGGTGTTTCGCCGGACCGCGTCCTGAGTGTGAGCGCCAAGGAAGGAGTCGGCGTCCCCGCTCTGCTCGAAGAAATCCTGCTCCGCGTACCGCCGCCGGAAGGCGACGCCGATGCGCCGCTCCGCGCACTCATCTTCGATTCGATGTACGATCGCTACCGTGGCGCGATTCCGAGCGTGCGCGTGGTGGACGGCGAGCTGAAGGCCGGAATGAAAATCAAATTCAGCGCTGGCGGCGCGATCTATGACGTCGAGGAAGTCGGTTACCACCAGCTTCGTCAGGTGAAGACCGACGTGTTGCGTCCGGGCGAGGTCGGCTACGTTGTCGCGAACGTTCGGCACGTCAAGGAAACTCGCGTCGGCGACACGGTACTCGATGCAACGCGCGACGAAGTCGAGCCGTTGCCGGGATACCAGGACGTCCACTCGATGGTGTTCGCCGGTATCTATCCCACCGACACAACGCAGTACGAAAATCTGCGCGATGCGCTCGACAAGCTTCAGCTGAACGACGCGTCGCTCAACTACCAGCCCGAAACGTCCACCGCACTCGGTTTCGGATTCCGCTGCGGATTCCTTGGCCTGCTGCACATGGAAATCGTGCAGGAGCGGCTCGAGCGCGAGTTCAATCTCGATCTCGTAACCACGGTCCCGAGCGTGGAGTATCGCGTATTCAGGACCGACGGCACGATGCAGTTGATCGAGAATCCGTCGTTGATGCCGCTGGCCGCCGTCATCCAGCACGTGGAAGAGCCGTACGTCAAGGCGCGCATCGTGTCACCCAGCGATTACATCGGTCCGATAATGACGCTCGCTACCGAGCGACGCGGCATCTACAAGAACATGTCGTACATCGACGCAGCGCGCGTCGAGTTCGACTTCGAGTTTCCGCTCGGCGAGATCATCCTCGACTTCTTCGACCGACTCAAGACGATAAGCCGCGGCTATGCATCGCTCGACTACGAGATGCTGGAATATCGCCAGAGCGAGCTGGTCAAGCTCGACATGCTCATCAATGGCGACCCGGTCGACGCGTTCTCGGTGATCATTCATCGAGACAAGGCGTACGACTGGGGACGCAAGATCTCCGACAAGCTCAAGGAACTGATTCCGCGACAGCTATTTGAAGTTGCGATTCAGGCTGCGCTTGGCGGGAAGATCATAGCGCGCACAAGTGTGAAGGCGCTGCGCAAGGACGTGCTCGCCAAGTGCTACGGCGGCGATATCTCGCGCAAGCGCAAATTGCTCGAGAAGCAGAAGGAAGGAAAGAAGCGCATGAAGCAGGTTGGTTCGGTTGAGATCCCGCAGGAGGCGTTCCTCGCAGTTCTGCAGGTCGACTGACCGTTGCAGTCGCTCGTTGTGCAGACGAGCTTCATCGGCGACGTCGTACTCACGACGCCGCTCATCGCGCGGCTTGCGCAGGACGGCGATGTGGATGTGATAACCACGCCGCCAGGAGCGACACTGCTCGCATCACACCCCGCAATATCGCGCCTGTTCGTGTACGATAAGCGCAACGCCGACAAGGGCGTCGCCGGCTTTCTGAGATTGGCGCGCCAGGCTCGCGGTTCGCGCCGTGCATTTCTCTGCCAGGGATCAACACGCAGCGGTGCGCTTGCTTTTGCCGCCGGATGCGCGGAACGCGTCGGCTTCACGACGTCGGATGGCCGCTGGACTTACACCAGGCGAGTCGAATACCGCGACGACTGGCACCATGCACGCCGGCTGCTATCGCTCGGCGATTTGCAGCTCGCGGCTTCGTCAGCCGACTTGACCAGCTCGGCGATCAGGCCGCGATTGTTTCCGACAGATGCCGACATACTGGCCGTCGATGTATTGCTGCAGCATCGCAACCGGCCGATGGTCGCGCTTGCGCCCGGTAGCGCGTGGCGAACCAAGCGTTGGCCAGGATATGGGGCGCTTGCCGCGCTCCTCGCTGACCAGTACGACATCGCGATAGTCGGCGGCCCGGACGACCTCGCAGCGGCCGGCGAGATCAAGCTCCGCGTCGAGCGCGAGCGAATCATCGATGCGACCGGTAAGTTGTCTCTGCTGGGATCTGCGGAATTGATCAGGCGCAGCGTCGCGCTCGCCACGAACGACTCGTCGCCACAACATCTGGCATCGGCGATGGGCACCCCGACCGTAACGATATTTGGTCCGACCGTTCCGGAGTTCGGCTTTGGCCCGCTCGCGCCGGATTCACGCACGGTTGGCAATCGCTTGCTCGATTGCCGGCCCTGTGACCGTCACGGCCCGGCAATTTGCCCACTGGGACATTGGCGCTGCATGAA
>PLEG01000341.1 GCA_003136975.1 Gemmatimonadota bacterium
TGCTGGCAGCAGAACCGTCGCGACGATTTCCGAATCCTCGTGATCGGTAGCGATTCAATCAAGGCGCCGCAGTAAGCGGCACTCCTTGAGCACAACGGGCGGGGCGGCAAAAGCTGCTCCGCCCGTTGTGCTATTGTGGGGCTTAGCCGCGTCGTGCTTCAACTTCTCGCGGGTCGCCTCGGCGGAGCGCCGGTACTTCGCTCGTCGGGAACAGGCGTTGCAGCATCAGATCGACCGCAGGTTCAACTTCGAGCTTCCCGGCGAGAATCTGCCGGCGAGTGTAGTGCGATGTTCCGGCGTTGATTAGAGTCTCGTAGAGGTGAAGCCACGTACATCGGCCGGTCTCGACCGCCCACCGCGTATCAATGATGTTCATGCCCGCCACTATGTAATTACACATCCCAAGCCGAGATCGCATGGCATCACGCTTTTGAAAGCGGACCACGATTCCCGCAGCCGGAACGTCGAAAGTCGGACCTGCTTAAAGGAAACAAAGCAGGCTCGGATACTCGCATGTTCTCAATAATCATGTGACTGTTTGAGCATCGCGGCGTCTTCACACGTTGGCGCCAGCGGAACAGTCCTGAAAAACCGTGACGTTGGCGAAGCACCTTATGAAGCTTCTTTCCAGATCGGCTCCACGCCCTAACGGGCGCGGAGTTTTCTGTTGTTCGGGTGCTGCGCCGAGTAACGAAAGTGGCCTCGCCGCACTTGCGACGAAGCCACTCGGTTCTTCACGCGCGGCGCGCGGTTACTCGCTACTTGGTCTGCTTGAAAACCAGGCCTGCGTTGTTGTGATCGTATGCCATGGCGTAAACCGACGTCGAATCCACGGCGACTCCCACAACTCCGGCAGCGGTACCGGCAGCGCAGTTCGGATCCAGAATCGGTGTGCCGCCAGTTTTTGCGACCTTTCTCACGGAGTGAAAGTTGATATCGCCAGTGATGGGCGCGAGCGGGAAGAAAACGAAATTCTGATCGATCGCAACGTCGTGCGGGTTGTTCTCTTTCGTTACGAGATAATTGACGGCTGTGCCGTTCGTAGGTACGGCGAAGATCGAACCCCCCTCGTCCAGTGGATGCATCGACGAGGTCCGCCGAATAGACTGCGCTCTGGTCGATCTGGAGTGGGCCGGTGATGTTCTGTCCCACCTTGGCGGCGAGCGACTGCCTGGCGCCGCCAGCGAGCGGTTGACGGAAAATGCTGCCCGAGTCTCCGAGCACGATGAAGTTCGATTGCGTAGCGTCGATCGCCAGGAAGCGGACGGAGCCATTGCCGCGACCGATGTCGACGACCTGACCGCCCGCTTTCGGTACGCGGCGAACCGCACCGCCGCCCACACCCTCACCCCAGTACACATAATTCGCATCGAGCGCGATGCCCGCAGGGACGAAGACATCATAAACCGACCCGGCAGGCGTTCCACTGGCCAGGGTCGTTATGGTTCCAGCGCTACGCGACAGCGCACGAGATTGAACGGCGACGTCAAACGCCCGGGCTGCGCCATCGTACTTTGCTCCAGCTATAGTCACTTGGTCGGCTGGACTGGAGCCACCATTGCAACTCTTCGGTGGTCAGCGCTTCGTCGGCGACGACGGTCAACGGTAGGTGCAGTGGTCGTTGGCGTCAACGAGCAATTCTGCCGTCGACACTCAGCGGCGGGAAAGTGTCCCGCGGGAACCCCGGTTTGAATGGGCTGGCGGCCCGCGCAACAGGCCCGGTCGTGATTACAACCTGCGTCCTATCTCTATGGAATCGTGATCGGCAGCACCATTCCGTGCGCGAAGTGCGGTTTTCCGTCACCCGTATCAAATACGAAGCAAAGCAGCATGTAATTGCCGGACGTAAGACTGGCAGTGAAATACGCGGGACCGGCAGCCGGTGAGATAATGGCTACGCCGCCCAGGGCCTGGCGTGGCGGAGGGCCGTTCTGCGCCTGCAACCACGCGAGCATGTCGGCAGCCGTCTTTCCCGGTGCAAGGCGAATGAGCTCCAGCTCGTGCGGCTGTACGTCCAGGTTGACAACCTTAAATGTGTGAGTTCCCGCCGTCAGCGGCGCCGAGAGTTTGAACACGTAATCGTCCATCGTCACTGTCTCGTCAGAGACCGGCGCGGCGGCAGTTTGCGATGTGGATCCTGCGGCGGTGACCGTAAGCGGCTGCACCATCCCCTTCATGAAGTGCGGTATTCCGCCTGGCACGTTGACAACGCACAGGAGAGCATAGTTACCGACTGGCAGATCCAGTGTGGCATTCCCGGTCAGTCCCGGATCTACTGCATTGGGGCCGCCAAGCTGCACCACCCAGCCCGGTAAGTTCCCCGGCAGATTCAACGCTGCCTTGAGATCCGCCATTGTCTTTCCGCTGTCCAGGCGGACAATCTGCGCCTGGTGCAGCGCTGGGCCGTCATTGACGAAGTTCACGGTGGTCATCCCGGCCGGTATCGTGGCTGGCGCATCGTACGAGAAATCCGCCCCGTGAATCGTTATGACGTTGGCTACCGGCATGGGACCGGCCGCATCACTACTGCACGCGCCACTAGCCAGCAGAGCCATGCCTATTGCAACACTCGCAACCGATGCCGCTATCTTGTAGCGGAATTGCTGCTTGAACGAGGCTTTCATGATCGACTCCGGTTTATGGTTTCGCCATCCAGCGTAACCTGCATCGACGCCGCTAAAGCTTAGAGTAACGATGACGTTTATGGCACGTTCACGTCATTATGGCACTGTAGTGTCGTCGTGCCCTAGTATTATACTTATCGAATGCCATTGTCAAGAGCCGTGTCCGAAAGGCCCGAAGGGTCTGCCGCGCCAACAGGGCGTGAGCGCCAGAAGGGACGCACCCGAAAGGCATTGCTTGCAGCCGCAGTAGAGCTGCTCGCCACCGGGCAGACTCCATCCATAACCGAAGTCGCCGATGCAGCGGAGATCTCCCGCCGCACGGCGTATCGCTACTTCCCGACGCAGGAACAACTGCTTGTCGAAGCCGCGCTCGAAGGGCTCCGCCCCAGCATCGTGGATACTGTGGAGACTCCGGATCCCGGCCAACCCGACGACCCCGAGGCGAGGCTGGACCGCACGGTGCTGGCGCTTCAACGCGGAGCTGTGGCCAACGAACAGCTGCTGCGCACGATGATCCGCCTCACAGTTACGCGGCCGCCGTCCACAGACCAGGATGGCCGCACCGAGCCGCGGAGAGGCTACCGCAGAATCGAATGGATCGAGCTCGCTCTCGCGCCCGTGCGAAAGGAGTTGGGAAAGAAGCGCTTCGAGCGCCTTGTCAGCGCCCTTACGGTTTGCCTCGGAATCGACGCGCTGATAGTGCTGCGCGATTTACGCGGGCTGTCGGACGCCGAAGCAGAGGCGGTTTGTCTCTGGACCGCGCGCACTTTACTGCGCGCCAGTCTCGCTGAGAAGTCCGGGGGATTTTGAGTCCTCTGCGTCTACCGATTCCGCTATCTGGGCTGGATGTACTGCTATTGCGCCGCCCGCGTCTTGAGGTATTGTGCCCGAGACTGCATATCTAGGCGCGGCTCCACTCCGAAATTGTACGCCACCTTCACTCCTGCGCCCTGTGAATTCCCGCCGGCAGTTCCTGATCCAAGCTCCCCTCGGCCTGCTCGGCACGTTTGCCGCCTGTCGCGGCGAAGAGCAAGCTCCCGCTACCAAGTCAGTCACGCCGGGCACTCCGTCCGCGTTCAACACTGCTCCGCCCGTTGGACCAGCGATATCACCAGCGACCTTCGCCGAAGCAGAGAAGCTCGTGCAGGTGCAGATGACCGACGCGCAACGGCGCATGGCCGCGGAGAGCTGGCGCACATCCATGGCGGCGCTGCTCGAGCGGCGCACTGGCCCGCGCAAGGTGACCCTCGAGTCGACTCTTGCACCCGCCACACTGTGGAATCCGGCCATATCAGGGAAGACAACTGGACCTGCGAGCAATCGATTTGTACGCAGTCACGTTGATCCGGGACCGTTGCCGGCAAACGACGAAGACATCGCCTTTGCACCGGTGACGCAGCTGTCGCGCTGGATCGAGACGCGCAAACTCAGCTCCGATCGGCTCACGCGAATCTACCTCGAACGGCTCGCGCGATTCAATCCGAAGCTTCGCTGCGTGATTACGCTCACGCACGATGTGGCGCTCGCACAAGCCAGGGAGGCGGATGCGGAGATTGCAGCCGGAAAATATCGTGGCCCCTTGCACGGAATTCCGTACGGAGTGAAGGACTTGCTCGACACCGCCGGCATCGCGACGACCTACGGCGCCGAGCCGTTTCAAAATCGCGTGCCAACGACCGATTCCGCCGTGGTTGCGCGATTGCGCGCGGCCGGCGGCGTGCTGGTCGCCAAACTGAGCATGGGCGCACTTGCGCTCAACGATATCTGGTTCGGTGGACAGACGATGAATCCCTGGTTGCTCGAGGAAGGAGCATCGGGCTCGAGCGCCGGTCCGGGTGCCTCTACTGCGGCGGGATTGGTGGGCTTCTCGGTTGGGAGCGAGACCGGCGGTAGTATCGTGAGTCCCAGTATGCGCTGCGGAGTAACGGGGCTGCGTCCCACTTACGGGCGTGTTCCGCGCACCGGCGCCATGACGCTCTGCTGGTCGCTGGACAAGCTCGGTCCCATGACCCGCAGCGTCGAAGATGCGATGCTCGTACTGCAAGCTATTACTGGTCCCGACGCTGGCGATGTTGCGAGTGTACCCGCGCACCTCGACTTCGACGCCGGTGCGTCGGTGAAGGGTCTGCGTGTTGGATACGTGCCCGCCTGGATGAAGGAGACTCCCGCAACGGAGGTGGATCGCGCGACGCTCGACGCGATCGCAAAACTCGGCATGATCCCCACGCCGATTACACTTCCCGACTGGCCGTACGATTCACTCAATCTGATTCTCTTTGCGGAAGCGGCCGCGGCGTTCGAGGAGCTCACGCTCAGCGGGCGCGCAGATCAGCTCAAGGTCCAGGTGCCAGACGCGTGGCCCAATCAATTCCGTGAGGCGCGTTTTCTGTCCGCCGTGGACTTTGTGCAGGCCGACAGACTTCGGCGCAAGGTTGCGGGCGAGATGGCGCGGGTGATGTCGCAGGTGGATCTGCTGCTCGTTCCGTCACTGCGCGATGAGATGCTCGTCATCTCGAACAACACCGGTCACCCATCACTCACACTGCGTACGGGTTTCGTGCAGGTATCCGAAGCTCGCAGTGATTGGGCGCCCGATCCGGCGCATCCGCTGGCTAAATTCTCACCGCCGCGTCGCGTGCCACACGGCGTCACTTTGATCGGCCGCCTGTTCGACGAAGGAGTGATCGCGCGCGCTGGTCTCGCTCTCGAGCGCTCGCTGGGCGTGGTGCACGAGCGGCCTGCCGGATTCTGATAGGCGCGCAAGCAATGCGCGCTTCGAACTAGACTTCTTTCGGAGCCAGACCGAACACCCGCCGCATTGTCGCTCCCCAATTTCCACCGGCCTGACCGGCTTCGCCATACTCCACTGCGTGCACCAGCACTGCGCCATCAGCCGGTCGGAGCCCAGGCTCCTTCGCGAGGCAGCTCATCACCAGCCTGCAGAACCATGCCGGCGTGCTCGTCTGCTGCGTCGAGAGTGACGCTGGGCGCTCGGCTATCTGCGCCGCGATGAGTCGCTGCGCGGTGTGTGCCGTTGGGAATGGGTGATGGCCAGCGATCGTTTCGTACGCCACAACTCCCCATGAATACACATCGGTCCGCGCGTCGATCGCATCACCGCAAGCTTGCTCCGGAGCCATGTAGCCCGGCGTGCCGAGCGACGTACCGAGGCTCGTGAGCATTGGGTCTACCGCTTCGGAGCGGGCCTGATGGATTGCGTGCGCGATGCCGAAATCCGTGACAGATGCGGCGCCGCCTGTAAGTAGAATGTTGTCCGGTTTGACGTCGCGATGAACCATTTCGGCCTCGTGCGCAGCCGCCAACGCTTTCGCAACGTCGCCCAACAGCTGCACCGCCTCCGCGTACGGAATCCGTCCGCGCGCAAGTCGCACGCGAAGAGTCTCGCCCCGTACGAACGGCATGATGTAGTATGGAATCTCATCGTGCGTGTGACCGGCGGACAATACAGGAACGATGTGCGGACTCTGTAACGTGGCGGCCGCATGAACTTCGCGCGCGAATCGTTGCGCCGACACTCCAGACGCGAGCTCCGGCAGCAGCGCCTTGATCACCACCGGGCGATCGAGTCCAGTATCCTGCGCGAGAAAGACGCGAGACATCCCGCCGCCGCCAAGCTCGCGATCGAGCGTGTACGCTACGCCGAGCGCGCTCTGGAGAGACTCGCGCAGGTCAGACATCACTCGCGATACCACACGCGGAGGAATTGATACCACTCGTTGATCGACGTCATCGCTTCTTCGGTCTCCACGCGGCCATCGATCGTTCCTTCGCTCTGGTCGGGGGAAATATTCGGAAGCACGACAGTCTCTACAGTCATCAGATCCACCTTTGCCTCCGCCATCCACGCGTTCGCCGCCGTTACCGCCGCGTCAAAATTCTCGTAGGCATCGCTGTGAAGGATGCCGCGCTTGATGAGGTGTGGAGCGAAGTCGCGGTAGTGGATCATTGTCCAGTGGTTGGTTGCGGTTGTTGCGTCGGATGCGCGGAATCGGCGGGTTGCGCAGGAGCGCCCATTCCCTTGAGCTTCAAGGCAAGGGTTTGCTCCGCCTGCGCGTAAGTCGCGTGCAGATCATTCTCGGAATTAACGACTTCGCGCAGATAGTTGTCAGCGCTGCGGACCGCCATGTCGCCATCCCCGGCCTTGAAATCGGTGGCCTGCAGGATGGATTGAAAGCCCGAACGGCTGTCCTCGCGAAAACGGTCCTGAATCGTGTAGGTCAGCGAGAGCGCCGCGACGGTATTGTAGTCGAGATGTGCCAACGCACCAGTCGTAACGGCGGTCTGCCAGGCGGTCTGCAACAGCGAGGGAGGTCGCAGTCCATCGATTCCGATCGTCCTCTCAAACTCCGCCTGCGTATGAATCGAGTGAGAAGATTCCGCTTGCTTCAACATCGAACGAATAGCTTCGTGGTACGGCAGGACGTCATCAATACGTGCTTTGTTTTGCCGGATCTCGGTGATGAAGTTCGATATCGACTCGGTCGCAAGATCTCGCGCGGCGCGCTTTTGCTTCCACTGATCGACCCACAGTGCCAGCAGAATGCTGACTGTAACTGCAATCGACTGAACGATCACCTCGGCGAGCCAGGCGGGTTTGCGCATGATTGCGGGCTGGCTTGAGTGCGGTGCGTTACTTGAGCGGATATCCCGGATCGGACGGCAGCTTTCCGTCGATCCGGATTATCTTCGCATCACCCGTTGCGGCGGACGCGAGGACGAAGGTGATCGAACCGGGAATCACGCCCACCAGATTCATCGCCATGTCCGAGCTGTAAACGATCTTGGGACCGCCCGCTACCTCGGCGCGAAACATTTTTCCTATCCAGTACTGCCTGAACTGATCCTCATCCATGCGGTAAATCTCGTCGAGAACTATTGCGCGCTCGTGCGCGACGGGAGCGCGGACGAGTAAGGTCACCTTGGACCGATCCGGCCAGAACTGCTGCTCACCAAGGAATATCCGACGCAGCTCGGCGAAGGACAGGTTGGTCACGGAGCTCTTTGGGTTAACGACGATCGCGATTGCCGACCTTGAGTTGGCCTGCGCGGTGGCGACGTGTGTTGGGACGCACAACGCCGCGACACACAACGCGACGTACACAAATGGCCGCACGTAGCGGGGCACGCGATTGCTCACCACAAGACGTGGCACGGTGCGGTTCATAGTCGAATGCGTCATTGCTGGCCCATGTTGTGTTCGCCGCCGCCACCGAGATCGGGAACGGTAAAGCTCGCCTGCACATACACGCTGTTGGACCAGTCGTGAGTCTGGAAGCGCTCTCGGCGGTACTCCGTTTTGAGCGCCGCAAAGGAGGCAAAGTCGTAGCGGACGCCCGCGATCCCGCCTTGATATCCGAGCGCCAGCGGAGCGAATATCACATCCGACGCGGAAACGGCCGTGCGTTCCGCGCGCACATAAGGCTTCCACAGGTGCGCTACTCCAGTGAGCCGGTATGCAAGCTGTGCATAACCAGCATCGCTGTGCGCCGTCGCGCCGCCGGCGACTGGCGTGTGATCTATGTGCACGTACTCAGCTATGAATTCGGGGCGTTCGCGTTGCCACGCAAAGTAGGCCGATGATATGCCTTCGTTTGCGGACGCGCCCGTAGTGGGAGTC
>PLEG01000045.1 GCA_003136975.1 Gemmatimonadota bacterium
AACGCGGCTACGGCAACGATTGTCTTTGTACCCTTCTGCATTGATTTATCCGTTAACGTAGAGGCCGGCCGACCGCGCTCTCCAGCGCGGCGACTGCCTTGTGATAGTTGTAGCTAGCGTTGATACGGTCGTTCTCCGCCTGCGCGTAAGCCGCGCGCGAAGTCGTGAGGTCAACAAATGTTGCGAGACCGACGGCGTATTGGTCCTGCACGAACTGCAGCTCCTGCTTGGCCTTGGCCGAGTTTTGTTCCTGCAGGGCGACGGTCTGCTGCGCCGTCTGGAGTGTAAGGTACGCGGCGCTCACGTCGGCCTGCAGGGCGAGCTCGCGCGAGTGCACACTGTAGCGCGCGTTCTCGCGTGACACCACAGCTTCCTGCACGCGTTGTTCGCGTGCGAAACCATCGAAGATCGGCAGCGATATCTGGGCCGAGATGCTGCGCGGTGACGGTGTGAACGAGAAGGGAAAGGCCGAGTTTTGGTCGCGGAGCGAGGTAGCCATGGCCGGCGTGAATACCAGGTTGGCGCACGCCGGTAACGTGTTCGCGAGGCCGACGGCCTGCCGCACCTCCTGCGTTGCGACGCAGGAAGAACGCGCAGCGGCAGTCGAAGTCTGCGCCTGGCTGACCAGGTAATTCGCGTCGCGATACTGATATGTGTACCCGCCGATACCGGTGGAGAGAGTGAGCGTTGGCGTGTACTCGGTGCGCTCGCGCTTCACGTTCAGGTTCGCCAGATCCTCGCGCGAACGCAGCGCGACGATTCCCGGATTCTGATGCCTGGCCATGCCGAGTAAATCATCGAGCGACGGAAGACTGTCGCTCACGCTGAACGTCGAGACGAGCTCGACGTTGGGTGGCTGCGCGACTCCCATCTGCTGAAACAGGCGCAGCTTGTCGATGTTGTGCTGATTGCGCGCCTGAAGCAATGCAACCTGTTGCTGACCCAGTGCTACTTCAGCGCGTTGTACGTCCAGCAGCGTGCCGGTTCCGACCTGCGCCTTGGCGCGTGCAAGCTCGAGTTGCACCCGGGCGTTCGCGACGAGCGAGTCGTTGAGCTGTGATAGGGCAAGGCTCTGCAACGCCGTGATGTAGTCCTGCCGTACGATCGCGGCGAGGTTTTCGCTAGCCCCGGCGATGTCGGCATCGACCGCGGCACTGTTTGCGCGTTGGACCCTGGGTGTGATGAACGTTGCCGCGTTGATCCTGTAATTGAGACCGATGCTGTACTGTGACTGCATCACGTCGCTGTTGGCATTGAGTGAAACGCCGCTGAAGAACTGCTGCCCGCCCTGTTGATACTGCCCTGTCAGATTGGCGCTCAGCTGTGGTAGCAGCGCGCCGTATGCGCTTCTCAACTCGAGCGAAGCGTTACGAGCATTGTTGCGGATGGAGAGAAAATCCGGATTGTTGTGTCGTGCCAGGCCAACTGCCTGGTCGATCGTCAACGCAACGGGCGACGCGTCTGGCAACACCGTCCGTCCAGTAACCTGCGCGCGCGCTGAACCGCCATTGGCGACCAGCGCAGCGCATGCCGCGATGACCCAAATCAGTCTGGGCTTCATTTATTAGTGCGTGAGGGATTCATTGTTTGACGGCGCTCACCTGAGCGCCGCGTACTGTGTGTGATAGTGTATCGGTCAACTAATACACTATGTCTGCCGATCACTTCTGTCAAGCGATATTTTCAGCGTTACTCTGCGGGAACTGGCGCGAGAAATATTCGTTCGCTGATGCGCGCCCGAATTCGCTCGTAGAGCGCCCGGCCTTGCTCCGCCGACACACCTTGTTCGACGTTCGCTGCGTTGACGAGTGAGGGAGCGAGATACATCAGGAGCGACGCGTAGATACTCCCCCTATCGTCTTCGCTCCTTCTGACACCCACTAGATCGGAAAGGTTTACAGCGAACAGATCGACCACTCTGACCCTGGCGTGCACCGTTCCGACGGTCGAAATCGCCTCGAGGTGCGGATCGTAACCATGCGCGGTGAGGAGAATGAACTCGTTGACGCCGTGGCACTCCCATGTGGTGAGCAGATCGTTGAGCATCCGGTGAAGTGTTTTCTTTCTCAGAGTGACACTTGCGGGGTACTCCGGTTCTGACGTGGTGTTGACCCCGTACTCGACCGTAGGCGCGCGGAGCACGCCAAACTCCCCGGAGAGCGCGTCTGCGACACACTCCACGACGATCGTCGAAGCGCCCATTGGGAGCTCCGGGTGGGTCTTCTCCACGGTACCTATGGGAAGAATGAGCCTCGGGTCGCGCGACAGGGTCGCCGCGACTTCCCGCGGGTTCATCTGCTTGAGGAGTTTTGGTGGGAGTTGCGGGAGAGGGTTGGCCGGTTCTGGCGCCACGCTGCAATGCTCTTCTGGTGAGGGCAGTTCTATATTAACAGCAACCTGATGACTGCGCCCGCCCCCCGCTCGATCGTCCGCCAGCGCCGCGTGACGCGGACCTTGCCGCCACACGTGGCGGCGTGGGAGCTTCCGCCCGGATGGCGTTGGGGCGCGGAAGGAATCTCCGGCGATTTTCGCCATTACCAGGAAGTAATCGATGGACTTGGCCGCGCTCTCGCGCTGGTCACGGCTCCGGATCCTGCGCATCATCGGTGGCTTCACGCGGAGGCGATAGGCCTGGCACACCGCAGCCATCCCTCCATTCCGGCGACGTATCACTACTGGACCAACCAGCGCGACCGTGGGCCCGGCTACCTTCGCCGATGGGTCTCTGGCGAGAGCGTGGGCGCGCGCTTTGAGGGTCGCGGCGCAGCCGACGTTCCGTACGTATTACGGTTACTCCGTGATGCGGGATCGACGCTCGCGTATCTGCACACCACTGGCGCGGTGCACGGTGCACTCAGCGCGGATGCGCTCTGGACTACGCCGACCGGGCGATTCTGGATGCTGGAATGGCAATGGGCGACAGCCCGGGAAGATATTCCACCAGGGCTGCATCCGGAGCTCGAGTTGGCGCCATTGCCGCCTGAGTGGGCCGATGGAATCTGGCGACCCACGCCGGAGACCGATCAGTGGCAGCTCGCCGCGACGTGCTTTGCGCTACTCACCGGCGAGCCGGCACCACTGCACGACACACCGCCCGTGAAGCTGCTCCGGCCCGAGACCCCGGAGTCCGTGGCGGTGGCGATAGACCGTGCACTTCTGCCCGACCCAGCCTATCGATTCGAGTCCATGGGTGCAATGATCCGCGCCGCCGATCGCGGATATGGTGCAGAGCAGCGAAGTAGCGCACCGGTACGCGCCAATAAGGGTGCGGGCGATGTCGAAGAAGATGCGAGCGAGCGGCACGTGCGCGATGCCGTCGGTTACGACTATGAGATTCTCTCCAAGCTCGGGAGCGGCGGCTTCGGGACTGTTTGGCGTGCTCGGGATCTCGCGCTCGAGCGTGAGATTGCACTCAAGGTGCTGCATCCGCAGATCGCGCGAAATTCCGAGGCGGTCGGCGCGTTCTGGCAGGAGGCACGTCTAGCCGCCCAGCT
>PLEG01000163.1 GCA_003136975.1 Gemmatimonadota bacterium
CAAACTGCGATCCAACCGGAACATGCCAGCGATTCCCACCATAAACATCCGACGGTAGAGCGGCTACCCCGCTCGGCCAGGCTCACCCCGCTGGCGCATTTCCGTCGCACTCGATGCGCCAGCCGCCGCCTTCCTGAGGGATGACGTTGTTGACAAGCGTGTTCATCAACACACGTGCGCCGCGGCGAGTGGCCATGAGCGCACAATCTTGTGCAGCGTGTTGCGCGACGAGTCGGTGACAAAACGCGCTGGGCAAGGGCCCAAGAAGCGTGGAGCCCGCTCCTAAAGCGTCGCGTCTTCGGCCTTGTGCAATCCCTGCCCTGCACGCAGGTTGGTGACCCGCGTCATCACCTCCACGTTTCTCGTTCCAGATAATGTCTGACAGAGTACGGTTCATCCCCAATCCCGTTACCGGGAAGAACGTCCTGCTAATGGACTTCTCCGGTTTTGACAACAGCATTGAAGCGTTGCCATACATAAGTGAGGCGCGTTCAACGGTCGCGATGCAGGAGCCGACGTCGGTGTACTGCCTGGTTGACGTAACGGGTTCCAGATTCAACATCGAGACCGTGGAAGCGATGAAGGATCTCGCCACGCACAACCGCCCTTTCGTAATCGCGAGCGCTCTGATCGGCGTGACGGGACTGCAACGGGTAATCCTCGAGTCCGTGATCGCGTTCAGCAGACGCAAAAACCTCAAGGCGATTCCAACTCGCGAGGAGGCATTTGCGTGGTTGGCGGTTCAGCAGCCCGCCAGTTGATGCATCGAGCCTGATCGGCGCCCTTTCGCGTCAGGGCACGCGACACCGCGCGTACCTGGATCGCGGCACTGCTCCCAGATTCACGCTGCCGGCTCGTACCGGCAAAACGGATCGCTCTCCAACGCGTCACCCGTGTATGCATACGCGCGAGCGCGGGAGCCACCGCATATCACGCGATACTTGCACCGTCCGCACTTGCCCTTGAATTCGTTCGGGTTGTGCAGGCTGCGGAACATCGGCGCATTGCGGTAGACGTCAGCGAGGTTGTCGTGGCGCACGTTTCCAACGGTCAACGGCAGGAAGCCCGCAGGGCAGATATCGCCGGTGTTCGACAGAAACACGATGCCGTGCCCATCGCGAATGCCGAAGCCGTTATACACCGGCGTCCGCCGAATCTGCTCGGTCGACATTTTTTCTCCACGCATGCGGTCCAGCGCAATACGCCGATATGATGGCGCCTCGGTAGTCTTGATCGCGAACGGCGCACCGCGCGCCAGATCGTACACCCACTCCATGATTTTCTCGCCGTCTTCAGGCGACACCTCCTGGAGCACTCTGCCGCGTCCAACCGAGATCAGGAAGAACAGGCTCCAGCGCATCACATTGATAGTCTTGAGCAGTTCGTACACTGCCGGAAGATCATCCGCTGTCTCTTGCGACACCAACGTGTTGATCTGAATCGGCAGGTCGAACTCCGCGGCGATCTCCGCGGCGCGAATCGTCCAGTCAAAACAGCCCGGCACTCCGCGCACCGCTTCGTGGCGCGCGGCGTTGGAGCCATCCAGACTCAGACCGAGGCTTCTGATGCCGTGCTCCTTGAGCCGCGCGATCACTTCGTGCGTGAGGTCCTGCGTCGCGCTCGGCGTTATCGACACGCTCAGCCCCAGCTCGTTAGCGTCGTCAATCAGATCGTACAGGTCAGCGCGCTTGAGTGGATCGCCGCCAGTTAGAATCAGATGCGGTAGCGGATCGCCGAACGCGGCGATCTGGCGCAGCAGGTTCTTGCTTTCGACGGTCGTTAACTCTCGTCGATGCGGCTGCGTCATCGCGTCAGCGCGACAGTGACGGCACGCGAGCCCGCATGCCTGTGTCATCTCCCAGTAAACGATCAGCGGATTCCTGGAATAATCGCGCGCGGTGTGCTGATGAGATCGCGCCGCTGGTTCTATAACTACAGACATACACAACTCCTATATCGTCGAACGGCCGATCCTGAGCAGTTGTGGGTGATAGCTGAACGAGATCGTGAAGTACCGCGCGTCGTAGTTCTGGTAATTGTTCGCGAGGAACAGGTACATGTTGGTTGCCGATGTGGCGGTGGCCGGGTTCAGGCCGAGAGTCTTGTAATCGTTCTGAGTGTACAACTCGCCGTGATAGCGCGCCGTGAATGCCCAATCGCGAGTGAACCGGTAGCGCACGTACACATCGATCGGCTGGAGGTTCTGGGTGACTTGTGGCAGGTCGAAGGCGGTCGCGGATGTGTTCTGCGCGGCGGTGCCTCCAATCGGCGCGATCGGGTTGGTAGTTGCCATGGCGTAACGCGCACGCGACAGCTCGTATGTGCCGCCCGCCTCGAGTCGGTCGGGTATCACAGTCACCTTGAGGTCGGCCGATGCCGACGTGACCACATCGGTGTTGTTCCCCAACCAGCTGTAGGTCGGGTTATTGAGCTGCACCCCTGTGCGATACTGCACGCGCATCAGGTCAACGAACGTCTCCCGCATCAGGCCCGCGCCAGCACTCACCCGGTTTGTAAGAGTATACGAGACATCGGCGCCCGCGGCGGCGCTTCTGTCGCTCTGCACGCCGTAGAGCGAATGGGGGTACAGATCGTGTCCCACCTGCCACGTGCCACTGATGGTGAGAGGATCGATCGGTGTTGCGGATGCCATGATGTCGGTGCGCTCCCGATTTCGGTCTGCTTCATCGAAGCGCTGCGCGTTCGGATTCTCGCTGGTCGCGGTCTGGGTGTAGGCACTGCCACGGCGCCATCCCTTGCTGTACGAGGCACGCAGGCTGAGCCACTGGATTCCCGTGAAGTCGAGGCTCATGCGCGGTGTGCGCTCGTTGGTTCGGACCACATTGCGCACGAGCGAGTCGCGCTGCATCTGCTCCCACGCATAGCCAGCGGTGAGAGATACGGGCTCGATCAACTGCCACGTCCCGCTGAAATCCGCGTTGCGTCTCGAGAAGGGATCGCGGCGAGCAGTGTCGGCGAGTGCCACCGACCGATCGTTGAGGACGATGAGCGGCACGATCGACGTCGTGGCATGATCGGCGAACGAGTAGCTGCGAAACCGTCCCGCGAACGTCAGGAACGACAGCGGCCGCGACGAGATCGAGGCACTCATGTTGTCGGTAGTGGCGCTTCCGCCAAGCGATTTGGGCTCCTGCGCGATGCGCGGGTCCGTGATCGCAGTGTTGCTCGTCACGGGAATGAAGGCGTCATTCTGCCGCCACCATGACAACGCTGCGCTTCCAGTGATGCGGGTTCGGAGCGGAAGGTTGAGACCGCCGACCACGATCGCCGTATGCGCGAGGTTGTTCGGTGCGAGCGCGGTTCGTGCCTGCGACGAGCCGCCAGTCGCCGTACTGGTAGTGACCAGCGGATTGTCGGATGCTACCGATTTTTTATTGTTTTGGAACACGGAGAGATCGTAGGTCGCGACAAGTTGAAAGCGCTGCTCAGCATAGCTCTGCGAGATCTTCAAGTCGTGCACCGTCTGGTCGATCGGCTCGACGATCTCGCGCGTGTTGTTCGACGATCCGCCGAACGCCATGCCCATCGGGCGGCCGCCGGTCTTCGAGATGTGCGTGTACTCCGCCTTGAAGTCCCACGAGGGGGTCGGCGTGAGCGCGAACGACATCTTGAGAGGATCCCACAGCGAGCGAATCGGTGAGAGGTACGGCGCGGCGCGCCAGGCGTTCGAGTCGGGACGCGGCGACGGCAGCGCGTACAGGTTGCCGTTTCCGAAAGTGCCGAGCGAGCGCGCGTCCGTGGAATACGTGTGCACCATCCCGTCGTAGCGGACCTGCACGTCGTACGATCCCGGCTGGCTCGCGCGCGCAAAAACACTCTGGTCGCGCTGCAGCAGGTTGCGCCCGATGATCTGGTACGTGCCCATGCCATCCTTCGGCGTGAACATCAGCATCGCCTGCGGAATCACCAGACCTTGCTTGAGGTCGCGGTACTCGAGGAGCTTGCCCTGCTGCAGCTGGTTCGGGACGATGGAAAAGAGCGGGTCGAACTGGCGCACGCCGACTTCGGCGGCAGCCTCGATCCCGGAAGAAGTCTTGGTCGTGTCCTTCGCCTGCGCCTGCAAAGTGGTCGGCCGCGCCAGCGCGATCGCGCCGGCGGCGAGGAGCATG
>PLEG01000128.1 GCA_003136975.1 Gemmatimonadota bacterium
GCCGACATCACGAAGCTCGGGTGTCCGGTCGCGCATCCAAGGTTGAGCAAACGCCCTTCCGCAAGAATCATCACCGAATGGCCGTCAGGAAATACGAACTCGTCGTACTGCGGCTTGATGTTGATGCGAGTGATCCCGTTCTTCTTGAGACCGGCCATGTCGATCTCATTGTCGAAGTGGCCGATGTTGCCGACGATCGCCTTGTCCTTCATCTTCGCCATGTCCGCAACGGTAATGATGTTCTTGTTGCCTGTTGCGGTGATGAAGATGTCAGCCGTCGAAACCACGTCGGCCAGCGTCGTGACCTGATAGCCCTCCATTGCCGCCTGCAGCGCGCAGATCGGATCGATCTCCGTGATGATCACGCGCGCGCCCTGGCCGCGCAGTGATTGCGCGCAACCCTTGCCAACGTCACCGTAGCCAAAGATCACGGCGACCTTGCCAGCGAGCATCACGTCGCTCGCGCGCAGAATTCCGTCCGTGAGCGAGTGCCGGCAGCCATACAGGTTGTCGAACTTGCTCTTGGTCACGGCATCGTTGACGTTTATGGCGGGAAAGCGCAGCGTTCCTGCCTTCATCATCTCGTACAAACGGTGAACGCCGGTCGTCGTCTCTTCCGAGACACCGCGGATGTCGGCTGCTACGCGCGTCCATCTTCCAGGATTGTTAACGGCTTCCGCGCGAAGCAAACCGAGAATCACGCCCCATTCTTCAGCATCGTTGGCTGGATCGAACTCCGGGATCTTGCCAGCTGCCTCGTAATCCGCGCCGCGGTGCACGAGCAACGTCGCGTCGCCACCGTCGTCCAGCAGAAGATTCGGTCCGCCGCCATCGGGCCACATGAGCGCCTGCTCGGTGCACCACCAGTACTCGTCGAGCGTCTCGCCCTTCCAGGCGAAAACGGCGATGCCCTTTGGATCTTCCGGCGTGCCGGTCTTGCCAACCGCAACGGCCGCGGCCGCGTGGTCCTGCGTTGAGAAGATGTTGCAGCTCACCCAGCGCACATCGGCACCGAGTTCCGTCAACGTCTCGATCAACACTGCCGTCTGAACGGTCATGTGCAGCGAGCCCATGATGCGCGCGCCAGCCAGCGGCTTCTTGCCCTTGTACTCCGCGCGAAGCGCCATCAGGCCCGGCATCTCCTGCTCGGCGAGACGAAGCTCCTTGCGCCCGAATTCCGCGAGCGAGATGTCAGCGACTTTGAACGCGGGGCGATCCGTGCTTCCGCCATTCCCCGATGCTGTGCGTGGTGCTGCTGTTGTGGCCATTGCTATCTCTGCTCTGTTATGAATGTCCGGCGCGTGCGCCGGCTTTCGGTTTGGAAGTACGCGAAGCGGCCGCAACCGGCTTCGTTGACGCGCGCAAAGTCGCAACACGCGCGGGACGTCGTGCGGACGCCGCGAACAACGTTGGTCCCTTGGCAACCGGATCCGCGGGAAGCGGATGGTAGCGAAGGTCGTTCAATCCTGCCTGTTCGGCCCAGCGAGACAGCTCGTCGGCGCCAAACCCCTGCCAGACGTGTCCCATGATGTTGCGAAACTCAGAGCGTTCATGCGGCATCATGTCCACCACGAGCACGCGTCCTTCCGGCTTCAACACCCTGCATACCTCGGTCAGGACTTCTGCCGGATCTGCCGTGTAGTGCAGCACCAGAAACAGCAGCGCGGAATCGAGCGACTCGTCATCGATCGGCAACGCGCCAAGATCGCCCTCGCGCACCGAGACGTTCTCGTGCCCCTTGAGACGTTTGCGCGCAGCGTTCAGCATCGCCGGCGACTCATCCACCGCTATCACCTGCGCGACGAACGGCGCGAGCATCTCGGAAACCTGTCCCGTCCCGCACCCCAGATCCGCGATAGCCCAGGTTTCGTCGAGGAGACCAAGCAGCCCGACGAGATCCGCGCGCGTGCCGAACAGATCAGCACGCAGCCTGTCCCACTGTCCGGCTGCCGTCGAGAAAAATTCCTGCGACGCGCTGCGGCGCTCCGCCAGTACCGAGCGCAGGCGTTGCGTGTCGTTCTGAGCC
Source organism: Gemmatimonadota bacterium (assembly GCA_003136975.1). Taxonomy (GTDB): domain Bacteria; phylum Gemmatimonadota; class Gemmatimonadetes; order Gemmatimonadales; family Gemmatimonadaceae; genus Fen-1247. Next base: position 2,027 of record PLEG01000128.1, read on the forward strand.
GCCGGCGCGGCGCTTACCTGTTCCCGCACCAGAGTCCACAAACGTCGGCCGGTGGGATCCAGCCGGTCAGCCATCGCGCGATAGCGGCGGCTCGTACCATCGGCCCGAGACGTGACCCAGCCGCCATCGCCAAGCACCTTGAGATGCCGGCTCACGGTGGACTGCGGAAGCTGCGTGACCGCGCAAAGCTCAGTGACCGTGAGCTCGTGCCGGTCGAGCAGCGCAAGCAGGCGGCTCCGCGTGGGGTCCGATAGCGCCGTGAGACGATCGAAGATAGTAGGGATTGATCCGTTCATCCGGATGGAAAGATATATCCTCCGGGGGGCGATTTGAAGGGGGACCGGACCGGCGGCCACGCCCACGTGACGGTCCGGCGACTTGCGCTCCAAAAACGGGCCGCCGGCAAACCGTTGTAGTTAAATTTCATGGCTATGCATTTTCCGAATCTCCCCGAGCGGGTCGCGGAGATCCGTGCCCTCCTGGCGGCTGCCGCCGCGCGCGGGGGACACGGCCAGTCGGTGAGGCTCGTCGCTGTCACCAAGACTCATGGACCCGAGGCTCCCATCGAAGCCTGGGAAGCCGGTGTCCCTGACTGCGGCGAGAATCGGGTGCAGGAGGCGCTGGAAAAAATGGACGCGGTGTCCGTTCCGGTGGTGTGGCATCTTATAGGCCATTTACAGCGGAACAAGGTTCATGAGCTCGAGCACTTCGCATTGATGCACTCGCTCGACAGCCGGCGGCTTGCCGACGCTGTCTGTGAGTTTGGGCTGAGACGGGAACGGGCGGTCGACGCGCTGATTCAGGTCAACGCGTCGGGTGAGGCGGCAAAGGGCGGTTTCTCGCCCGAGGAGCTGCGTGCGGAGGCGGATCGTTTGACGAGCATGCCGGGTATTCGCGTCGTCGGCGCGATGACCATGGCTCCGTTAGATGCGTCCGAGCTTGTATTGCGGCAGACGTTCGCGGGTGCGCGTCACGCTCGCCAGGTTCTGGCGGACGCTGGCCATCCAGCGACTGAATTGTCCATGGGGATGTCCAACGACTACGAGATTGCTGTTGAGGAAGGAGCCACTCTGGTCCGAATCGGCAGCGCTCTCTTTGGAGCTCGCGATCTATGATTGATGAAGCATTTCACCTGACGCCATTAGATGTTCGCCGCTTCGATTTTGGCCACGCATTCCGTGGCTACGATCCGGCGCGCGTCGATCAGTTCCGGGATCAGGTCGCCGACGAGCTCGAGCGGCTTGGCCGCATCAACCAGGATCTGGATCAGAAGGCGCGCTCGTTTCACGAGCAGCTGCGCGCATTCCGCGAGCGCGATCGCGCGCTCAACGACGCACTCATCTCCGCGCAGCAGCTCCGGCAGGAAACCAAGGAGCAGGCTGAGCGAGAGGCGATGCTCATCGTGCGCGAGGCACAGGGTGAGGGCGAGCGTCTGCTCGAGGAAGTGCGTGGAGAAGTGCGACGCGTGCAGACTGAGCTCGACGCGCTCGAACGGGCGCGTCGCAGCTATCTCTCGCAGATGCGCACGCTCATCACACGGCACCTTTCCGAGATCGACGCATCGGATCGTCCAGTCCCTGGCGTCTCGGTAGAGTAGCAAGTTGGGAACACAGGAAGCGCCGCCGATGGCGCATTATCGGCTATTGCCAGCGGACCGCGCGGCGGACGGTCTCGAGACCGAAGTCCTCGCGCGCTGGACCGAAGAACAACTCTTCAGCCGCATCCAGCGCGATAGCGCGGGGCGTCCGGAGTTTGTCTTTTACGAGGGACCTCCGACCGCTAACGGACGTCCCGGCATCCATCACGTCTTCGCGCGCACGGTCAAGGATCTGTTCTGCCGCCATCGCGCGATGTCGGGTTTCCACGTAACGCGCAAGGCAGGCTGGGATACTCACGGCCTGCCCGTCGAGATCGAGGTCGAGAAGCAGCTCGGCATCTCCGGCAAGCAGGACATCGAGCGCATCGGCATCGAGAAGTTCAATGCTCTCTGCAAGGAGAGTGTCTTCAAGTACGGCGCGGAATGGAAGAAGCTGAGCGAACGCATCGGTTACTGGCTCGACTACGATGATCCTTACATCACGTATTCGAACGACTACGTGGAGAGCGTGTGGTGGGCGCTGAAGACGCTGTACGACAAGGAACTCCTGTACCAGGGGCACAAGATCCTTCCGTACTGCCCGCGCTGCGGCA
>PLEG01000036.1 GCA_003136975.1 Gemmatimonadota bacterium
GTACTGTCGCGATAGGAACAACGGCCTTGTAGCGTGCTGAGGGCCCGTTGTTGCGCCTCTCGGCTACGGGGAGGTGCGGGCTGAGTAGGGCTGGCTACCACGCTTGAGGAGCATCCGCGCGGCTCGCCGGCCCCGAGCGCGTGTTCTTCACGACGGAGATGGCGGTTCGAGGTATTGGTTTCGCTTGATGCGCGGGAATGGTAGCGTCGAACACGCGACAGAAGTAGTGTGGCGCGTGTGGCTAAGGTAGTGTATAATATGCGGGAAAGGTAGCGTACACCGGAATGCCTAGGCTCCCATCACGCTCGCCGCGCCCAGCACACCCACAAATTACCCGCCATGGACACACCGCCCTACGTGCGACGCATCATCGACACTGAACTTGACGAGTTGCTGCCGAGCCTTCCCGCGCTCGCCGTTGAGGGACCGAAGGGCGTTGGGAAGACGGCGACAACACTGCAGCGCGCACGTACCGTCTATCGCCTCGACGAACGAGCGCAGCGACTCGCCGTCGATGCCGCCACGAAGGTCGCGCTTGACGCAGAGCCGCCGGTCCTCTTCGACGAGTGGCAGCGCTATAGCCCGATCTGGGATGCTGTGAGACGCGCCGTAGATGGGGGCGCGCCCCCGGCGAGCTACCTCCTGACCGGATCCGCGGTGCCGGCAGAGGAGGACGAGGCAGGATCGACCCACTCGGGCGCCGGGCGTATTGTCTCGATCCGAATGCGCCCCCTGTCCCTTGCTGAACGCGGACTGGGGCCTGCCGCGGTTCGTCTCGCCGATCTCCTGAGCGGGCGACAGCCCGACATAGGGGGGGCGACAGACGTCGATGTCTCTGACTATGCACGAGAGATTGTGAGCTCGGGCTTCCCCGGGCTCCGCGGATTCTCTGGCCGCGCGCTCCGTGCACAACTCGACGGCTATCTCACCCGCATTGTCGACCGCGACTTCACCGAGGCAGGACACCGTGTGCGCCGTCCCGAAGCCCTGCGGCGCTGGATGCGGAGTTACGCCGCAGCGACTGGCACGGAAACCACCTATCAGAAGATCCGCGACGCCGCGACCAGCGGCGAGGGGGAGACCCTCGCGAAGACGTCGGTGATCGGCTACCGCGATGTCTTGGAGCGACTGTTCCTGCTCGATCCGCTGCCGGGATGGCTTCCGAATCGGAACAACCTCGGCCGCCTCGCGCAGGCCCCGCGGCACCACCTGGCCGATCCGGCCCTTGCCGCGCGGCTGCTCGGCGTCAGCGAGGGTGCGCTGCTCAGCGGGGAGGTATCGCCGCTGTTCACCTCCCCCGACACGCTCGACAAACGCACCGCGAAAGTGCTGCCCCGCGACGGCACGCTGCTCGGACAGCTGTTCGAATCGTTGGTCGCCCAGTCGGTTCGCGTCTACGCGCAGCCAGCCGAGGCCACAGTTTCCCACCTGCGCCTGGAAGGGGGGCGACACGAAGTCGACCTGATCATCGAGCGCGGAGACCGCCGCGTGGTCGCGCTCGAGGTCAAGCTGAGCCCCGTGGTCGACGACAGTGACGTCGAGCACCTGCTCTGGCTGCGCGACATCCTGAAGGACGATCTGCTCGACGCCGCCGTGATCACCACGGGCTCCCAGGCGTATCGGCGCCGGGACGGAATCGCCGTGATTCCCGCCGTGCTCCTTACGGCATAGGAGATCGTCCGCGCCCGACAGTCGCTCGGCAACGTGCAAACGGAACACGGGCGGGCTGCCAAGCGAGATCCTCGCCCAACAAGGCGCGCGAGAAGCTCTGTGCTTTCCCAGGCAACACCTCGCTCAGTGGCGGCTGCGTTGGTTCCGGTCGTACACACTGGCGCGAGGGTAACAGTAAGTCAGTTTGCCGGCAAACTGGTAAATCAGTTCTCAGGTGCAGCACCGCGGCCCTTGCGCCGAGATCGCTTCTATTCCGCGCTGATCACTCGTGCCAACTCAAATCGCTGTTGCGACGGTGTCGCCAATTGGAAAGTCGATTTTCTCGCAAGTTGGAAAATCGGTTACCAAGCCACACAGGTGGTCCCAGCCGCTGGGTACGCACCGGTTCTAGGCTATTATAGCGTGTTCCACCTATTATAGCCTCCCGACGATTTCCTCCTATGATAGCCTGGACTGCTGGCGAGCAGCCGGAACGAATCAATTATCGCAAACGGAATGAATCAATTATCCCAAGCGGAACGAATCAATTAGCCGGCAGGGTTTATGGCAATGAACGATGAAACACGCGACGCGGCTTTGCCGCCACCAGGGTGTGTGATCACGGGCAAGTCTTGGTCGCGCGGATATGAAGCGAACGCTGGGTCTAAGACTGCCTGCAGGCTTAAATTGCCGCTGCGCTACTCGTGGCGTCATCCCAACTCGTTGTGGTGGAAGGACTTGGAGCAGCGGCAAAGAACAATGACACAAACGGCAAAGAACAGTGAAACGCGGCGGCAATTAACAAAGAATCACGAGGAATTAGCCGGCAGGCACAAATTCTCACCATCCGACGAAACTCAGTGTCGCGAAATTGCATGACGCAACCGATCAAACTCGTGTCGCATGTCCGGTCTCCCTGGGGAAAAGCAT
>PLEG01000151.1 GCA_003136975.1 Gemmatimonadota bacterium
CACCGGCGTGAGTCCAGAATGATGCGATGGGGCTTAGTGCCGTTTTGGGCGAAGGACCCAAGCATTGGTAGAAAGCTCAGCATCGCCCGCGCTGAGACGGTTGCAACTATGCCGGCATTCCGGAGCGCATTCAAGAAACGTCGCGGGTTGATCGTCATCGATGGATTCTTCGAGTGGCATCGCGATCCGGACGGGTCGAAGACGCCAATGCGGATTGCCAGACCCGACAACGCACCCTTCACACTCGCAGGACTTTGGGAGACATGGGGCGAGGGAGATAAGCGACTCATCACATGCGCGATCATAACGACGACACCAAATGATTTGATGGCACCGATTCACGACCGCATGCCTGTGATCCTCACCGGCGCCGCGCAAGATGCTTGGCTGGATCCGACAGCGAAGGTTGGGTCGCTGCAAGATTTACTGATTCCAGATCCGAGCGATACCCTGCACGCATACGAGGTATCGCCGCTCGTCAACCGTTCAAGTAATGATGGACCTGAATGTTGGTTTCCAGTATGAGTGCCGACTCTATCTACAGCTAACCGGCAAACGTGACGAAATGACCGCCAGACCGTTTTCTACCGCTTCAGCCAAAAAATGCGTACAAGGATGATAATGACGGCGATAATCACGATGCGTTTCCCAGAACGCAGGAGCAATGCGATCAACCTGTATGCTAGCGCGCGGCCCGCAGTGTTTACTCCTACAGGAAGATCCCCGGCGACGTAATCGCGTTCCCACTCTGTCGGCGCACCAGAGGTATCGTCAACTCCCGAAGCGAAGAAACCACCCATGCCTCGATTGTCCATTTGATCCTCATACGAAGCAGCCTCACGATCCTCCTCCGACGTTTTCCACCAGTCTCTAGCCCGGATACGCGTCTCAGCTTGAATATGAGGAATCGTGGTACGGGCCTTCGCGATAGCTTGTTCCGCAGTCCATGAGCCCAACACGCTCCCGACGATATCCCAATCCTCGCCGTCGGCAGGCATGTACCTTTCAATGATCCAGCGCTTGATCAATCCCACAAAACGCTCCGTTGCAAAAAATCAGGGGGTAACGCGTTTTAAGCGAATCACACCTAGACCGATTTGGTCATCGCTGGATCGTGGACCAGGCAACAACGTGATGATCATACAACTAACCGGTGCGTTGCCTACTGGATCGTGTGGAACTTTACTGCTTGTAACTCGAAGGGGATTCTCCCGCACATCGCAAACGGTTACCCGATTCTTGTACACTGGCGTGACTTGATACCAGTAGACGAACTCGGGTTGGCCTTTTCCAATTACTCCTTGCGATGCCGTACCGTCAGATCGAAATGTGCGAATCAGCGTTTCACCATCCAAGTCTGCACTCCAAACACCAACGATACTGGTATCGCGATTCGTTATTGAACGTGCGGCGTTGATCACTGCGCTTACGGACGACGGGCAGCCAGCGCACTGAGGCGACTGCGGTGGAAGCCCGCCAGTTGAGCGCGCCGTAGCGAACCAAAGGCTATCGCCTTCAATTCGGCGCTCTATTGGAAAATGGTTCACCGGTTCAGCGTCATCAAAAGCTGCGGCCGCCGCGGCAACTGGACCGTTGGTCCCGACAGTGCCATCCTCATTTGCCTCGACGTCTGATCCCTCGCTGGCCGTTGTAGCCGCGTCCGGGTCTACACTCATTGGAAGCATGGACCGCCAGCGCTCTGCGCCGAATGCCATCGTAAGATGCGCCTCGGGAGTAACACGATCAGCAGCGAGGACCATAACCTCACAGTCTGCGTGGCCAGCTCCGAACGTTAGGCATAAGCGGCCACGCGTGGTCGTACCTGGAAGTAGGGAGAGGCTCCACCGAAAGTCTTGAGACGAAGTGCGACCGAAAATACAACTCGAACTTGACCGCGATACAGCACACGCAGCTGTAGCTGCGGTGTAAGCGCGCGTGCCACGGCCACCTGTCGAAAACACTAGCTGGCCAATACGAATGCTGCCATCTGGCGCGGTGATAACACGTTGCCACGGTAGTGAGATAAGCAGCCTTGTCGCGCCCAACGGCGGATGCTCGTTGTTCTGGGAAGGCTTGGATTGCCCTCGAACAACAGGTGCGCAAAGAGCAACAGCCATCAATGAATACATGGCGCGGCAACGTGTTTTAATCATCAGAACTCCCGCTTGTCATGAGGGCCGAACAGGCCGTCTTCATCTATATGGAGGGCCCATAGATAAGGAGTATCGGACGATCGGGACTGGCAGCGCAGACCCTTTGAGTGTAGACGTCCCGGTCAACTGACGGGTTAGAGTCCCACGCGCCCGGCGGCGTCACGTCGCCTGAGATCCCGGACCTGTCGATATTGTCGTGCGACGGAGATCGAACGATGGCCGCTCTGCTCCATGATGTCAGCCTCCGGAACGTCCTGAAGATACGCTTCAGTCATGAAGCCAGATCGTAGGCTATGACCACCGTATAATTTTGGATCGAGCCCTGCGCGCTTCGCTCCATCTTGGACGATCCGTGCGATAGCACGATCGGAAAGACGTCCATCAAGCACTGTTCCGTATTTCGAGACCCGACGGAATAGCGCGCCAGTTGTTATGCCGCCCGCCTTCCGCCACAATTCAAGTGCCCGTACCGGACATGTGTCAGGGTGTTCGCCGGCGAGTATGACTTTCAGCATCCCCTGGCCCTCCTGGTCAGTCTTGCTTCGGCGGACTGTTACCACTAGGCGCTTCGGGCCTTCTGCACGGCAATCCGTGACGTCAAGCGAAGCGAGTTCAGAGCGGCGGAATGCGCCGGCCCATCCGAGCAAAAGGATGGCCCTATCACGCACGGTGTGCAGCGTCGGCGCGACCGGCAGCATGGCTCGCAGCTGCTCGAGGATGGCGGCTGTCTTCTTCTCGGGCGGCCGCCCTAGCTCGCGCCGCATTCCGCGGCGCTGGCGCTGGACGATCGGATGATCAGCGGGGGACGGATACCCGGCATCCAGGTGGTACCACCGAATCGACGCGACGTGGCGCTCGATCGTGCGTACCGACCGGCCGGCTTCAACCTCAGCCTGCAGGTACAGGTGAAGGGTGACGGGATCGGCCGGACACACCGTGAAGTAATGCGCTTCACACCAGCTGCTAAAGTGCGCCCAATCAGATGCATACGCCCGCCGGGTGTTGGCGGAGAGCGCCGCTTCAACGTAGCGCTTGGCGCCCGCGGCCAGCTCCTCGAGCTCGGTGCGATGGGCCGCGCTGAGAAGTGGACCAGCGACGGCAATAGCCGTCGTAGTCGTCTGACTCTCACGCTCCGGCACTACCTCAGCTTCGTCGTGGCTATCCGTTGGAAGTTGATCTACCATTTAGTATCTGGTTGGTACGAAATCCGAGTTATACTCTCAAAGTTAGCATCTTAATGTCCGATAGTCTACGTCCGATAAGGGAGGTTATCGGACGGAAGAAAAGGTAACAGAATTATAATTCCGTTACCCATACAAGTCAAACATCCGTATATTGCCATCAATGGACATCGGGATGATCTCCACGGAAGCCTCCGGGCCTCTGCCGGCCAACGAGCAACTGATGCGCGAATATCTCCTCGCGAGCAAGAATCGGCTCGCTGCAGGCTCGGTCCGACAATACGAGGAAAGCCTCGGTGAGTTCATTGACGCACTCGGTGCCACCGCCTTGGCCGATGTCTCTGCATCAACCGTGCGCACCTATTTCAATGAACGAACGCGGGAGATGGGTAACGTCGCGGATTCGCGCCGATGGGCACCACGTACTGCTGCAAAGCACCACACAGCGCTTCATCGGTTCTTCATGTATCTCGTGCTACATGAACACGTTGCCGGGAATCCCGTTGACGGTTATCAAGTGCCGCGATTCGAAGTGACAGAGCAATCGACGGTTCCCGACAGCACACTCGACTTACTGCTGCAGTATATCGAGAAGCAAATCCCTGTTCCCAAGGATTCCGAGGGATCGGAACAGCCGGAAGATGTGGCGAAAACCAAAACCCCCAAATTCGATAGCCATACCGCGCTCTACATTCTCGACGCCGCACTGTACGGGTTTATGCATGAATGGGGAACGCGAGTCACAGAGACAACCCACATTCAGTTCAGTGACATCATCTTACGTGGAGAAAACGAACTCTTCGCAGGCATTAGGAATACACGCGGAGCCGTCCGAATGTATCCGATTTCAGGAGAGCTACTCGTTAACTACATGCGTTGGATCGAACTGCGTGCAACCTTAGAGAAAGCTAAAGGTCACGAGAATTATCTATTCGTACATCCGTGGACTGGATGCCGAATCACACGGCAGAGGTCCAATAAACGGCTCAGAGTACTTGCCGGGGAAGCGGGATTAGACGAAACAAAGATCGCGACTGTAACTCCCCGTGAATTCCGGAGACTTGCGAAGGCAGGATTCCGGGAGTGAAGGGTCGTGTCAGACATCGGTGACTGCGAAACCGCGTTACCGTGTGCGATATTCTGATAATATGGGGCCAACATTTGACATCCCGACGCAATCAACCGCCAAGACGGCGCACCTACTGCCATTCCTACCGAATGTTCTAGAGCGAGTCGCACCTGAACGGGCACCGAAGCTCGAGATGTACTCAGAGGTTGTAGTACAAGTAGTAGATGCGGAGAAGCCAGCGATGTATGCAATGCCAGGTCAGAAAGTGATCATCCTAAGCACGAGGACAATTGATCTCGTCTGGGCAATGACCTATGCGCACTGGAGTTTCTACACGCGCTACTTGGTTGGGACAATGCCGTCAGGGACAACCGCTGATCTTACAATGATTCCAGCACTGAATTCGACGCGAGCTCTGCTGTCGTGGGCTCGATCAGAGATGCAGCTTCCGTCTGGTTCACTCTGGCCCAATAATCTACCGCACCCAGTTGCACGCTCCACGTTCTCGCCAATGGACGAAGCTACCGATGAGCGCGTAGTCGACGAGCTTACCTTCTTAGCGATCGCCTTCATGCTTCATCACGAGCTCGCACACATCTACACCTCACCAGGGATCAAGGAATACTCAATTGACCATGAGCGAGCCTGTGACCTCGCGGCAAGTGAGTGGATATTCGGAGAACGAGCCGCAGAAGGGGATCGCGCGACAGAGAAACGCGCAATAGGCTCTGCAGTAGCCTTGCTCTTCATTGCCTCACTCGATTTGACTCGAACCACAACGCCTAAATCGCATCCCATCGGTGTTGAAAGATTAGTGGACGTTCTCGACACGTGGATCGATGAGAGCCGAGAGTCTGTGTGGGCGCTGGTGTGCGGAATTTTAGCACTCCACGCAACGGACGCTGGCGTTAGTATTCCTCAAATCGAATACCCGAACTTTCGTGAGGCGACGATCGCCTACCGTGATGCTGTTCGCGCACGGTTAAACTAGACTGTGAACCATTCTGGGAAGGGCTTTCAATCGAGATCAGCGTCATCAATACCGGATTGTCCTTTCTCAATCGCGGGGACGTCGATGGTGCGTTGCAGTCGGTCGCCTTATTCGCGGACTGCTCCATCCTTCTGGATGGCGTGATCGGAGATATGCCGCCAGGACATCCGAAACGTCGTTCTCTGTCCAGTCAGGTCCAACGTCGTCGCTCCGTCCTTTGCGGTAGTACTCGAGATGATCCTGGGTTCCGCCCAATTCCACCAAGAAATCCGGAAGTTGAGCGCCTGTGATTCGCGTGATCCGTGAATCGAATCTGTCGAGCATCACCATTACATCGCCGATCCTGGTGACAGCATCGAGATAGTTATCGTACGCACGGAGTGTCTGTAGGGATATATACGCCGTTCCCGACTGACCACTGTACGCGCGGTCAGGACGAATAAAGAGCGCTCCGGCTCCGCGTCGACCTTCTCTCGCATGCGCGTCCATGTGCCGTAAGAGATTCACGGTTGCCTGCGCGAATCCAGACGGCGCGGAAAGAAGATAGTACGCTGTATGATCGTCAACCGTCTTGTAATCGTCGGACGTCGTGGCAAACCCACGCGACTGCTCTGGATTGGATATGGTCACCGCGCGGCCGCGCCAGTATCGAAACCGTCCGCAAGCATCATTGCTACCCGCACTCGCTCGGGAGGAAAGAACCTGCGCGTGACGTCGCCGTTCCGAGTGTAAGCGTCAAGTCCGAGCGCAATACCGAGTGTAGTCGGAGCTTCTGGATCCGGCCCTGTCTCACACACGAGAACACGATCCGGAGTAAGTATTGTCCAGCGCCGCACTCCCACGCTCAGATCATATCCATCGCTGCTTACAGCAACTACGGTCGGAATACGAGGACGGTCAGGAAGCACGACAGACCCACCAAGCCTCGCTACGACTGCGCGTATATCAATGTCGTGGTCTCTGGTGAGTGGACTCCCGTCCAGCGTCACATTCGACGCAAGACCGGCGATACCAGCATCGACATGACGGACCCCGTTCGGCGTTGCTACAATGACGCTCCATTCTCCCTGATCCATATCCAGGCTGGATCGAGCGAACGCGCCCATAAAGTCTGCAACCGCCTCAGCGGAGCCAAGGCCGGGTGTGACAACATCAGTGAGGACGCCCGCGGCATCAGCGGTCTCATCGCCATAAGGCCCCAGGCACGACTCTCCGTCGTGAAGGTCGGCGAACTCTCCGGCCCAGACTTCGAATGCCTCGGTGTGAGTCTTGGCGTCGCCAAAGTTGGTTGCCGGCGAGACTCGCACTCGGGATGATCCGCAACTCAGACATACGATGCGATCCACTATCGCCTCGCCGCCTATGGTTGTCGCTCCTCTGACTACGGCGATAGCAGCATAAGCCTTGTCCCCATCGTTTTGGGGATCAAAGTCGAGGGTTGCGACGACACCACCCGGCCACGGCCATGCCAGCGATACGTTGTCGAGCGCCGGCAATGCCGAAGCATCCCCGTCACCCCATGCCGCGGCGTCGGGGCGCGCCCCAGGCGTGGCCGCCATGAGAGAATGGCCCATAATCACTCCAAGTTGTCAGTCCTACAGATCGAAAACGGTACGTGTCCAGCTTGGTCCCAATTGAGGGCTTACGCTAGTCGCATAGACCGCCGATACTTAATCTCGGCAGGAACAACCGATCAGACAATACTCAATTTCGGATTTTATCCCGATTGCGAATTTGCATGATCACCTAATTGTAGGACGAACAACTCGGGAATTCACTACGGACGTGTATCGCCCGTGGCGCATCGTGCACGTTTCAGGAAAGTCCTGGAGTCGGCGTACCGTGCGCCATGAACGACGCCGGCCTCATTCCGCGTGCTATGATCCATCTCCAACATCTGCACTCGTTCGTATACTGGCTTGTCGGCAGCAGCGTCGTTGTCGGCTTCGCAGCCATCACGCTGGCCCCGCGATTCCTTCGCGCGGAGAAACGTCGGCGTGCGCGTAGCCAGTTGCCGAAATGGCCGCACGATTTTCCACTCAGAAAGACATACCTCTCGCGGAAGCGTCCGCCCGGGCCGGTATCGACGTACTCGGTGCGCGCAGAGATCGCGAAGCTCAAGCCGAGCGAGCGAGACTTGAAGACAATTCTCCACACGATTCTGCGTGCTGTACCACGGCGCATCGCCGGTGTTTTGGCCGAAGCCCCAGCTACGATCTATTGGGGCTTCCAGCGCATGGGGTGGTCAAAGTCTGGTGGCTACATCGCAGCACGTACATCACGGCAAATGTTCGGAGCTGGTGCCTTCCGGCTCGGAATCCTCGTTCCCGAAAATTGGTTCGAGCGTTGGTATCCGATGCAGGTCTGGATCCCGAACGATGAGATCTTCCGTCATCTGGGCGTAATGGGACCAACGGGGTCCGGGAAGACAACAACACTTTCGCTCGCGATACCGTGGATCGCCGCTACGTCAGGGCAATCGATATTCCTCAATGACGTGAAGGAACCGTGTGAGTTCTTTCCTTGGCTCGTTGACTGGTGGCGGTCATGGGGTCGCGAAACGATCAACTTTGCCCCACACACCCCGGCCGAGTCTCTGTGCTGCGAGTTACTACACTCAGCGCGCAGAGACGAGCTCGACATCATTGCAGAAGCGCTCATGTCTGCGGATAGTGGCCAGGAATCCGGCGCCGCTGGTGGTGGAAATAAATTCTTCGACGACGCAGGAAAGCAGTTCTTCGCAGGACTGATGCGAATGATGCGTTTCGCGCCCCGTCGCTATTGCACGCTCCCAGCACTTTTCAAGATTGTGGCGATGGGCGGGAAGGCTCTTGTCGAGTTCGCGGTCCGATTGGAGTCCTACATGCCGGAGGTACCACAGGTTGGCGTGGCGCCATCGTCCGATGGTCGTTGGGCCTCAGAGGTCGAACGTATCAAGTGGGAAGAAGTGCGGGACTCTTGTAGATCTGTCATAACATCCGCACCTGCAAGGCTCGAAGCCGACGGTGTGCAGGCCCGCACCCATCGCGGTACGCGAAGCAATACCACGCTCGCAACCGCTCTCGATATTGTCGATCGGTCCGGTTACGAAATCCATTGCCGGGTTCGGGAATCTCGTGCAATGGTATGGCCACGCGGTAAGGAGTCAACACCAAAGCCGGCACCAGACTTCGCGTCGACTGCCTGGAAAGAACGCGAGGCAGAGCTCGAGCAGATTTGGCGCGCCCGTGTGCGCGAGTGGCGCGATCTGATGGGGACGCTCGGCACGACGTTTCGTCAACCGGAGACCACGTTTGAGAACATCGTTCTCTCGACGCAAAATTCGCTCAAGATGTTCGCGGATGACATGGTAGCGACGGCGTTCAGCCATCCGGAATTCGACTTCCGATCCGTAGCGGACCGTCCAACCCTTTTTACGGTCGGAGCCCCACTCTCACGGGGCGCTGCGGGCAAGTTCATCGCATCCGCCTTTTCCAAGCTCGTCTTGAACACAGTGTTCTCCCGTCGTCATAAGTCGCCGGACGTTGCTCTGCTGATGGAAGAGGCCCCGACGCTCAAGGATAAGGACCTTCCACAGACCCTATCCACCGTCCGTTCCAATGGCGGTGCTGTTGTTGTTATCGCGCAGAGTGACACACAATGGAAGGGGTTACTCGGCGATCTCGCAGGAACGGTTGACGAGAATTTGGTGAACCAGATCGCCCTCAAAGGCACTCGCGGTGACACTGCCAAGCGAATTGCGGAGCGCTTCGGCGTAGCATCTATCGAAAAGAAGAACCGTAATAAGAATCACGGCGGTGAATCAGGAGGAGGCAGCACCGGGACGTCGATTGAGCTCGTTGAGCGCCTACGTGTGAACGAAGTCACCGACGTTATGATCAACGGGGAATCGCTCGGTAAGCTCGGAGCCATGTCGTTTGGGACCGCTGCCGAACCGTTTTTCTTCTCGCTTCTGCAGTATTGGCACGACGAGGTTATGGTCAGCACACTCAATTGCACTCCCAACGCCGCCGGAGAGCTTAAGCCGCGTGAGAACCATCGCCCGTATCATCGTGTAAAGCGTACCCGCCTTACGCAGCGGTTGGGGGCTAATGGCTCACCCGAAAGTATTGCTGTAACAGACAGAAGCACGGGACAGGTTCATATGGTGCCACAGTTCGATGAGGTCCTTGGACCGGATGGAGTTGCGCAGTTGGATCCGCATGCTGTCGATCCACTTCGCGACACCATCGATTTCATCGAACCTCCCGACCGGCCCACCTACTATGAAATGGAGCCTG
>PLEG01000325.1:0-4201 GCA_003136975.1 Gemmatimonadota bacterium
CCCGACGCGAGAATCGGGACATAGCGCGCGCGCTGAGCGTCTGTTCCGAACTTGACTATCGGCGAGGTGCCAAGGGTGGTGTGCGCCGAGATCGTTATCGCGTGCGACGCATCGACCTTGGCCATCTCATGAATCGAGATGATGTACGATGTGAGATCGAGGCCAGCGCCGCCCAGCTCTTCAGCCCATGGAGCGCCGAGGAGGCCAAGCTCGCCCATCCGTTGCACGTTTTCCCAGAGGAACTTGCCGTCCGCGTCGAGCTGCGCCGCGACGGGTGCGACAAAATTGCGCGCAAATCCGCGCACCATATCGCGCACCGCGAGATTTTCTTCGGAGAAGTAGAACGAATCGTCCATTTGGAAGTGTTGTTAGGCCTGATCTTCGGAGAGCGCGGCTATGAACCTCGGGCCGAACCGCTCGGTCTTGATCGGACCGATTCCGCGGAGATCGCCGAACGCGGCGAGTGTGCGCGGACGGTGTACCGCGATCTGCCGAAGCGTCTTGTCGTCGAAGACAATATAGGGGGGTACTGCCTGCTCTCGCGCGATTTCGCGTCTCAACGTGCGCAGCCGATCGAACAGCTCGCGCGCCGCGGGCGGCAGATCCTCCGCAGCATCGCCAGTGGCCGGTGTCCTCGTCCCAGCCGGCTTGGGGACCGCAGCTGACCGCGCGCGACCGGCTGTCCGCGACCGCTTGGCGGGCTCAGCCTTGGCGGGTCGTGGTGCCGCGGTACCCTGACAGTTGTCGCACCCGGAGCAGCTATTTCCCGCCGCCGGATCTCCGAAGTACTTGAGCACGAAGGCGCGTCTGCAGCTCTTTGCGTAGGCGTACCGCTGCACCGCTTCGAGCTTTTCCAGCTCCGCTTCGCGCCGACGGTCGAGCGACGCCCAGTCGACGTGGAAGCTCTCGAGCTCGCGCGTGGGTGAAGTCAATGTGGTGCCACCACCCAGGCGTTGGGCAGTAATGAACTGGCGCGCTTCCAGCGCTTCGAGCGTGTCCTGAATCTCCGCGGGCGCGCCGAGCCCGGATGGAAGCGACGCGACATCGACGATCGCGCCGTCGCTCAATGCATTGCCAGCTACACGCCACAAAGCGCGGAGTACGCCGAGCGCGATCGCGTCGTCATCGGTGGACAGCTCGCGCTTGATTCGCTCGGACGTCGCGAGCAACCGAACGCGCACGAGCGAGGCGGATTCCTGCGCCTTGACGATCGCGCCCGCCTGCTCCAGAACCCGGAGCGCGCTCTCGATGTCTCTGGCGCTTGCCTTTCCCGGAACCGCGCCAGCCAGTTCTTCTGGAGACTCCGCAACAGTTGCGGTGCGATCTGCACGACGCTGCAGCGTTGCGTACACGCGTGTCACGAGCTCGCGTTCGGGGTACGATCCCTTGATGAAATACTCGTGAGTGAATCTATCCTGGAATGCGTGAAGCAGGATCGCTTCGGATGGCTTCCCGTCGCGACCCGCGCGGCCTGCCTCTTGATAATACGCCTCGAGCGTTCCCGGCATCGAGTGATGAACCACGGCGCGCACGTTGGCCTTGTCGATCCCCATTCCGAAGGCGTTTGTGGCGACGATCACCCGCACGCGCTCGGTCATGAACGACTCCTGCACTTCGTGACGATTCTCGTCGTCGAGGCCAGCGTGATAAGCAGCGGCGGAGATTCCTTCCCGCTGCAGCATTCCAGCGATACGCTCAACCGAGCGCCGCGTCGCCGCGTACACGACGGTGAGGCCTGGCCGGTCGCTCAATACCTGCACCAGCAGCTCATCCTTGCCAGCATCGTTGCGCGCAGGTACGACCGAGTAACTGAGATTGGTGCGATCGAAACCGGTGATGACGACCTTTGGATCGCGTAACGCGAGCTGGCGCGCAATGTCACGCCGGACGGTCGGTGTCGCGGTCGCGGTCAGCGCGATCGTCGGCGGATCGCCCAGCGCCTCGCGGACCGCACGCATCCGCAGGTAACTGGGGCGGAAGTCGTGCCCCCACTGGCTGATGCAGTGCGCTTCGTCTATCGCAAGCAACGACACTCCTGCCCGCCGGAGCTGCTCTGCCGTGGTTCCGGCGTCAAAGCGCTCGGGCGCCATGTACAGCATCTTGATGTCGCCACGCGCGGCGCGCGCCATGCGATCCGAGACCTGGCCGTTCGTGAGCGTACTGTTGATGAAGGCCGCAGCTATCCCCTTCGCCTCGAGCGCGTCGACCTGATCCTTCATCAGCGAAATCAACGGCGACACGACTACAGTGAGGCCGGGTAACAGAAGCGCCGGCACCTGGTAGCACAGTGACTTACCGCCGCCAGTGGGAAGAATCACAAGCGTGTCGCGTCCCAGCAGTACCGATTCGACGGCCATTTCCTGACCGGCGCGAAAGGCGGGGTAGCCAAATGCGGCGCTGAGTGTTGCGCGCGCGTCGTCGAGGGTTGGCGGGGTCATGCTTGAAGATTCAACGGAGATGCCCACGCGACCGCATCGATGCCACGCTCACGCAATCGATCGCGCGCAGAAATGCTGCGTCGATCAGACGGCTCGCGCGAAGTGACCGCGCGTAAATGCAGATCCGACTATCGCGCGTACCGGGCTGTGCCGAGCACCCTCGCCGGCCACAAGCGAGTCGATCATTGTGCGATATCCGCGAATAATCTCGCCCACGGAGTCGCCCGGGACGTTGAATACTGCGTTGAACGACCGGATGCCCATGGCCCACAGTCGCGGGATATACTCCGAGCCCTCAATTGGACGCGAGTGCAGCAATCGGTTGCGGCATGCGCTATCGGTAGCGACGGCAAAGGTGTAGCCGGCAGGATCGGTGAGTGACACGTTCGCGTGCTTCTGCACGCAGAGATCGCGGCACGTCGTTGGCTCGCGGTCGAACGCGGCCGACAATACGCAATGCTCTATCGTCATCCCCTCGGGCCGTCCGTAAACGAGAACGTCAAACCCGCACCCATGCCATGGCTTCACCAACGCGGCGAGCTCCTCGGTCGTCAGCTCGATCGACGGGACTATTCGCTGTATGGCGCGACCGAAGAGGTGCGCCGCGGTGTGTTCGTTGAAGCAATTGACAGCATAGTCGGCGACCACATCACGACCCTGCTTCGCGAGCTCGGTCGCAAGTCCCACATGGCCCGACATGACCGGGAATCCGAGTGCCAGCCACTTGTCCACCACTCGGCGATCTTCCGGCCGAACGATGCTTGGCGTGCGGATTCGAAACGATACGCCCATCGCCGCAAGATCATCCGCAAGCGCACGAACGCGCGTGACAGGCGGAGTTGGATGTCGCAGGAACGGGTCAAGTACAATCTCGGTTGCGCCAGCCGTGGCCGCGGCGCGAGCATCCGCGAGATCGTATACCTGTGCGGTGAGCGTCGGCGCGGTAACGACGTTGCTTGCTGTCGCGCTCACGCCCGCGATTGCCGCGGCTATCACGTCAACGCGTTCGCCGAGCCGCGACGCGCGCTCCCACTCGGCGCGCTGCTCGAGGTCGGCGATTGCGCTCTGCCGCATGTGGTTGAGAATGCTCACCGGAAGGAACTGTCCGACGGCGAGTCCGTTCGCATCGACATCGCGCAGCACGAAGTTGGTCTCTCCCATCCGCCCAAGTTGATCGCGAAGTTGCGCAGCATCGAGCGCCCTCTTGGACGCGGTGACAAGCGCGACCTCGCTTCGCACAACGACATCGCCCAGCGCGGACTTGAAAACGAGCTTGAGCGGCGCGCCCGCGCTCCCGAACGCTGCAACATCAACAGGCTGCTTGCGAGCCGGTGCGAGTTCAACGTTCTCGAAACTTGCCTTCGCCCGTGCCAGCAGTGCCGCGTCAGAGCTGCGTACAACGACGGCGCCGACTTGGGNNGTCCCGCACGCAACGTAAGCGCCTGCTTTAGTTGCCCGTTCCCTTCGCGCAGCGTACGTGTTGCCGTTACGCTTGCGCCGATGGTCTCCGTACCGCGCGCTCCTTCGAAGGCGATGCCGTCACCAATCTCGATTCGTGTCGATACGTCGACTATCACTTCGCGGCCGGTCACGTCGGTCACGGTCCCGAGCACAACACCGCGGTTGTCTGGGTGCTCCCGAGTCACGTAATCACGCCCCGCTCTGCCACGGTACATGCCGGGCGTGAACCCGCGGCTGAAGATCTGAACGAGATCCTGCACTTCTTCGGTGGCTGGCGGCGTTCGATCTCCTTCACCTACGCG
>PLEG01000325.1:4206-5327 GCA_003136975.1 Gemmatimonadota bacterium
CGCAGGAGCCGCGATTCGCGCTACGTTCGGAAATCATCCCGGACATGTAGCACTGACCGCTATACGAGATGCACAGCGCGCCGTGAATGAAAGACTCGAGTCCCAACTCGGGCACAGACGCGTGGATCGCGCGAATGTCCTCGATGCTGTTCTCTCTCGCGAGCACGACGCGATCGATTCCAAGCTCATGCATCAGTCGCGCGCCAGACTCATCGTGCACCGTCATCTGCGTGGAGCCGTGTATCTCGAAGCCCGGGTACACGCGATTGATCAGCGTGACGAGACCGATATCCTGCACGATCGCCGCATCGATTCCGCGGTCGATTGCCTCGCCCAGGAACTCCAGTGCCTCCTGCAGCTCCCCGGGCTTCACGAGCGTGTTCAGCGTGAGATATATCCGCACTCCGCGCGAATGAGCCAGCGCACAGGCGGCCTCGAGCTCGTCGAGCGAGAGCTGCGCGCCCTCGTCTCTGGCGTTGAACTTCTCAGCGCCGAGGTAAACAGCATCGGCGCCGTTGGCCACAGCAGCCCGGACGGCGTCCAGGGAGCCTGCTGGTGAAAGGAGTTCGGGAATGGTTCGGGTGTGACTCACCCTAGCAATCTAAACGGAGACTCGACCGATCCGGGCAGTCATACTTACTCTCTCGGACGGATAAAACGGATGAGGAACGCCGCAAGAAGGCATGCCAGAGCGGCCCATCGGTACTCTGGCGCGCTGGAGCGGATGGACCAGGCGAACAGAGCAACCGCGCAGAGTGCCAATCCAACCTTGAAGGCGTCGATGCGTCTCATTTTGGTTTGGCAAAGCGAAGGACCCCAGCCTGGAAGTCCTCCGTAGCGCGTGCGGCAACATTGGCTCTCGCGCCGGCCAGAACACCATCACGGAAGTCGAGGCCATCCAATTGATAGAACAGAGTTTTGGTTAGCGCCTGCGCGCTCGCCGACGACTCGGCGATATCGCGTGCGATCGCTTCAACCTGCGCGACAAAGTCATCGCCGCGCAGAACCCTGCTCACCAATCCCATCTCCAGCGCCTCGCCGGCGGCAATGCGCCTACCCGTTGCGACGAGGTCGTAGGCGCGCTTCTCGCCCACCGAGCGACGGAGCATCGTCATCACCAT
>PLEG01000187.1 GCA_003136975.1 Gemmatimonadota bacterium
GAGCGACACGCTGCTCTCGACAACGGAGGTGCGCTCGCGTTTGGTGCCGAGCCAGCGGCGAAGTTGCGCGATGCACCAGCCGGCCGCGATTCCGATAATGACTCCGCCGCCCGCGGCCCAGAGAAAGCGAAGCAGCGCGGGGCCGAGCGCGAACTGGCCTGTGTTGCTGGCCGTGATCGCCATCTCGAAGATCACGAGCGACGTGGCGTCGTTGACGAGGCTCTCGCCTTCCAGAACTGAAACGATGGAACGAGGGACGCCGAACCGCCGCATGACCGAGGTCGCGGCGACGGCATCTGTGGGTCCGACGGCTGCGCCGAGCGCGAAGGCGGCGGGCCAGGTAAGAGTGGGACAGACCAGATGTGCAGCAGCCGCGACCGCCGCCGCCGTGGCGATCACCAGCCCAACCGCCAGCAGCATTATTTCGAGACCGTTCCGCCGGAACTCGCGGTAGGACGTGTTGATCGACGGCCAGTAGAGCAGCGGCGGCAGAAAGATGAAGAAGATGAGATCCGGATCCACCCGGACCCTGGGTGCTGCTGGCACGAGCGCGAGGAGGGTGCCCGCCAGGACGAGCAGGATGGGTCGCGGCACATTGATGCGGCGGGATAGCACCTCCAGCCCCGCTGCGACTATCAGCAGGAAGATGATCAGTTCTATCGTCGGCACGTGCGCAGTTTTCTCCGGTGCGTGAGGCACTTCACCCAGCGGCCCGGGATGAAGTATAAGGATTGGCTGATGGTCTTCATCGTCATGGCGTCAAATGTGGTGCCGCGAAGCACACGGATTGGCTCATTGCATGCGGTAGCCGCCGTACGGAATTGGCGTACAACTGAAACGCGAAAAAATCATGATGGATAGGCGCAGGATTGGATCGTTCGACGTGGCCGTGGTAGGCTTGGGGTGCAACAATTTCGGCGGGCGGCTGGACGAACAGGCGACGGCCCGCGTTGTGCGCGCCGCGCTGGACGCCGGCATCAACCTCTTTGACACCGCCGATATCTACGGCAAGGGGTTGAGCGAGGAGTACCTCGGCCGCGCGCTCGGGAGCGAACGCGACAGGGTGATTGTCGCCACCAAATTCGGCATGGCGATGGACGAGCAGCGGCGCGGTGCGCGGCCGGAGTACATTCGACTGGCCGTTGAGGACAGCTTACGGCGCTTGGGGACTGACCGAATTGACCTGTATCAGTTGCATCAGCCCGATCCGGACGTGCCGATCGCGGAAACACTCGGCGCGCTCAACGAGTTGGTGCTCGCCGGCAAGGTGCGGGAGATCGGCTGCTCGAATTTTTCGGCAAAAGAGATCCGCGACGCGAAATTCGTAGCGTCTGACCGCGGGACAGCGCGGTTCGTGAGTGTGCAGAACCAGTACAGTTTGCTGCACCGCGAACCCGAAGCGGAGGTACTTGCTGAATGCGCGAGAGTGGGCGCCGCGTTCCTGCCGTTCTTTCCGTTAGCGAGCGGGCTGCTGACCGGCAAGTATCATCGCGGTGAGGCCGCGCCGGAGGGAAGTCGCCTGTCGGGTGGACCGCGTAGTGGACAGTTGACCGACGAGAGTCTCGAACGCGTTGAAGCGTTACGCGACTTCGCTCAATCGCGTGGACATACGTTGCTCGAGCTCGCGTTCTCATGGTTGCTGGCGCGGCCGGTTGTCACGTCGGTAATCGCGGGCGCGACCAAGCCGGAGCAGGTCGCGTCGAATGTTGCGGCTGCGGATTGGCGGTTGAGCGAGGCAGATCTCGTCGCGATCGACGCAATTGCGCCGGCCGCGCTCAGCCGTGATTGGTGAGCGTTGTGTGGCTTGCGCTCCGTAACTGGCGCGGTAGAATCTCTTAGCCGCTTCATCCTACAATTCTGAGGAGATTCCATGTCCGCTCTCGATGATTCGATTGACGCGCAGGGTCCGCGTACGCAAGCGCTGCTGGCACGGGTGAAGGGTATCATCATGCAGCCGAAATCAGAATGGCAGTTGATCGACCGCGAGGCGACCACACCGTCGCAATTGTATATGGGATACATAGTTCCGCTGTCTGTCATTCCGCGCATCGCTTCATTCATCGGCATGGCGGTTTTCGGCATCAGAATTCCGTTGGTTGGAACATACCGCGTACCGATGGGCTCCGCGCTCACCAACGCAATTATCCAGTACATCCTCGGGCTTGCCGGCGTCTATGCGATTGCACTGATAATCGACGCGCTGGCGCCGACTTTCGGAGGTCAGAAGAATCCGGTTCAGGCGTTGAAGGTGGCCGCGTATTCGAGCACCGCTGCCTGGCTCGCCGGAATCTTCATTCTTGTTCCAGGACTGCGCTGGCTGAGCCTGCTCGGATTGTATGGCCTTTATCTACTGTTCCTTGGCTTGCCGATCGTCATGAAGTCTCCGGCCGAAAAGGCGACCGGGTACACGGCCGTCGTCGTAATCTGTGCGATTGTAATCTTCGTGATCATTGGCACGGTCGCGGGACAGTTCATTAGCTATCCCGCGATGGGTGTGGTCCAGTAAACGGGCTACGGAATCCTTTCCACTTTTATGTAGAGAACTTCGGCGAAATCTTCTGCATCCTCGCCATTGCGTCGCGTGGCCACGTATCGGACATTTGCGGAAGAGCCTACACACCGATGCGTTCATTGCCTTCTCACTCGTCATCGCTCACGGAGCTCGACCTCACCGTTCGTCACGACGAGCGTCTGGCCGTGGAGCGGGTGCGCGCGGGCGACGCGTTGGCGCTTGAAGTCATTTTCGTTGCGTACCGGGGCGAGCTGCTTGTATCCGCGGAGCGGATAACCCGCTCCGCGGGAGTAGCGGAGGATGTTGTTCAGGACGTGTTTCTGGCCATCTGGACCGGCCGTGCGCAGTGGCACATCACAACGTCGCTCGCCGCGTACTTGCACCGTGCAGCGCACAACGTCGCCAGCCGCACCATCACTTCCCGCACGCGCGGAGGTGCGTTGGGTGAGGAGCTGAGCGCGGCTGTCCAACGCGCGCCTGCACGTTTTCTCGACCCTGCTCTGGCACCGGACGAACTGACGGAGCGCGCCGCGCTGACCGACGCAGTAGCCGCGGCAACCCAGCACATGCCTGCCCGCGCTCGGCAGGTCTTCATGCTGAGTCGCCAACAGGAGCTTTCCAACCGCGAGATCGCGGAGACGCTCGGACTCTCGACAAAGACGGTGGAGAGTCATATGAAGCGGGCGTTCACGGTGTTGCGCTACCGGCTCATAAGGTGGAAGCGATAGGCCGGGCGCCGAACACCGGCTAGGGGTAATTGACGCATCGCTCCCTCAAAGGGGGTAGATGCCAGATCGACAGCCGCCCAAACCCACGCTCCTCGCCGGCTATGCGGGGATGGACATTGCCGCGCTACGGCGATACGTCGCCGGTGAATTCACGCCTGAAGAACATCAACGGGTGGAGGTCTGGGCCGCGGAGTCACCAGCGCGGCGCCGGTATCTCAATGCGCTTACGACACTTTACCGGCGCGTTCCGGCGGAGGAAGCGCGTTCCGCAACGACTGCCTGGGCGAAAATTGTCGCTGCTATGGTGCCGGTTCGCGCGATGGACGATGCCGCATACAAGGCCCCGTGGGAGGAGCCAGCGGCCCGGATTCACGTGCGGCGGCCTCAGCGCGCCCGGATTCTGATGGGCGCCTTTGCTACTGGAGGAACGCGCTGGCGGCTGCTATTTGCCGCGGCCGCCGCTGTGGCGATCACACTCACCGGTGTGAAGGCCACACTGGGCACGCGTGCCCACGCAGCGCCACCGCACATTGCGGCAATGCGCCAGATCATCACGGCAAAGGGGCAGCGGGCGGAGATCCAACTCGAAGATGGAAGTCGCGTGATGCTCGGTGTGGCCAGCCGGCTGCAACTACCGTCTGATTTCGGCATTCGCAGACGCGACGTGTACCTGGATGGCACCGCGTACTTCGACGTCGTCCACGATTCGCTACATCCATTCGCAGTGCACACGGCCAACGCGGTAGCGCGAGATGTCGGTACGCGGTTCGTCGTGAGCGCGTATCCCGAATCGCGTTCCACTCGAGTCGTTGTGCGCGATGGCTCCGTCACTCTTGGCTCCGCGCAAACAGGCGCCGGCCTTCGCGCTGCAAGTGTGTTGCTGACGGGCGGCCAACTTGGTCATCTCCGTTTTGGCGATACGGCCGCCACCACGCAAACTGTGGATCCAGCGCTCTACACCGCGTGGATACGAGGCGATCTTGTCTTTCATGACGTGCCACTCTCCGAAGCTGTCGCGGAGCTTCGGCGCTGGTACGATGTGGACCTCGAGATTGGAGACGCATCGCTGCGGAATATGCCGATCAGCGCGAAATTCGCGGTGCAATCATTTCATGAAGCACTTTCGGTTGTAACCACCGTCCTTCCATTGCGCACTGTTCGGCGCGGCAACGTAGTCACCCTCTACCGCCGGAAGCAATGAACCGCGCCGAATCCTGTAAACCGCGAAAGCATCCGCGTCGTGCCATTGTCCCTTTCTTTCTGGAGAACGTAATGCCTAGTCGCGTGAGAGTAGTTGCACGCCTCGTCGCAGCGCTGGTTGTTGTGCTGGCCCCATCGCTGCGCGCGCAGCAGATTGGAGACCTTGGTGACAGCGCGCCGCGCTTTTTCGCCGCACTCACTCCGGTCCCGATTCCGGTTGACATAGCCCGGACGCCGGTTCTACAGCGACGCATCGCGCTGGACTTGCGCGGTGTAACCATTGCGGCCGCGCTCCAGGCTATCGGCGATTCCAGCGGATTGAGCTTCGCGTACAGCCGCGCGGAAGTGCCGGTTGACAGACATGTGCGACTGGAGGCGCGCGACATCACAGTCGCTGCCGCGCTCACGGAAGTGTTGCTAAGCACCAACATCGACGTTGCCTTCACGGACCGCGGCACTGCGATGCTCGTCCGTCGACCGCCGCCACCGGCACGCGTGGCGAATGGCACCATCACGGGAATGGTAACCGACGCGAAAACGGGTGCGCCGCTATGGGGCGCCTCGGTTCAGCTCGCCGGCACTCAGCTTGGTGCGACAGTGCGTCAGGACGGCCGCTATCGGCTGGTCGCCCCGCCGGGTCACTACCTGCTACGTGCGCGCAAGCTGGGCTACGAGATGCGCGGCGACAGCGTTGTGATCACCGACGGTGGAACTACGACTCGCGACTTTACGCTGGTTGCGTCGCTCGCGAGCCTCGATCAGGTAGTTGTGACCGGCACCCGCCAGCCCAACCGCACTGCGGTAAACTCCCCAGTACCGGTTGACGTATTCACATCAAAGGAAATCAAAGCAACCGGCGCAACCGAAACGAGCCAGATTCTCGAAATGCTCGCGCCTTCGTTCAACTTTCCGCGGCCGTCCGTGACGGACGGCACCGATCACGTCCGTCCCGCAACGTTGCGAGGACTGAACTCCGATCAGGTACTCGTACTTATCAACGGCAAGCGCCGTCACAACAGCGCGCTCGTCAACATCAATGGAAGCATCGGCCGCGGCTCAATGGCGGTGGACCTCAACGCAATTCCGCCGGAGGCAATCGATCACATTGAAATTCTGCGTGACGGTGCAGCTGCGCAGTACGGCTCAGACGCCATCGCGGGCGTGATCAATATCATCCTCAAGCGCGACGCGCCCGGCGAGGTCTCGGCGCAGGTGGGACAGACCAAGTTCGGTGACGGGCGCACCAGTATTCTGGATGGAAGCTACAGCTGGGCTCTGCCGAAGAACGGCTACCTGAACGTAAGTGCCGAGGCGCGGAGCAGCGACAGCACCAACCGTGCTGGCGCCGATAACCGGACGCAATACTTTGCCGGCGACCCGCGTAACAGCGATCCTAAACTCACAAACCAGATTGACAGCTGGGTCGGCGATCCAAATCAGCATGGCGGTGCCGGCATGTTCAACCTCGGCATTCCGCTCACCGACAGTCTGCAGCTCTACGCGTTCGGTGGGCTGTCATACTCCAACGGACTCGCTGCTGGCTTCTTTCGCCGGGCAAATGACGATCGCACCGTGAGGTCGATCTACCCGAACGGATTTCTACCACTTATCGAGAGTCATCTCTGGGACGTATCCGAAGCAACTGGCTTGAAAGGGACGACTGACGGATGGAATTGGGATCTTGGCAGCGTCTTTGGACGCAACAGCTTCAAATACAACGTTGACCACAGCGCTAACGTGTCAATGGGAACGGCCAGCCCAACGACGTTCTACGCTGGCACAATGACGTTCGATCAGTGGACCACCAACCTCGACGTGCAGCGCAACTTCAACGTGGGTTTTGCGCAGCCGCTGAGCGTAGCGTGGGGCGGTGAGTTTCGCCGCGATCATTACGGCATCCAGCCGGGCGACGCAGCGTCGTATCAGGGCGGCGGTGTGCCGATCCTGAGCGGACCCGATTCCGGTCATGTCGCGGCGATTGGCGCACAGGTATTTCCCGGATTCCGGCCGAGCGATGCGACAGATGCATCGCGAAATAACGTGGCTGCGTATGTTGATTTTGCGACCAATCCAGTGCAACAGGTATCTGTCGATCTCGCTGGACGTGTTGAGCATTACTCGGATTTCGGCAACACCTCAACTGGCAAGCTCGCCATGCGATGGGAGCCGATTACGGGTTACGCGCTGCGGGGCACGATCAGCAACGGATTCCGCGCACCGTCGCTGGGTCAGGAGTACTTCTCCACCACATCCACCAATTTCATAGTTGCGAACGGTGTTTCGACACCCTTCGACATTCGCACTTTCCCGGTGACGAGCCCCCAAGCCGTGACGCTTGGCGCAAAGCCATTGCGTCCGGAGTTGTCGCGGAACTTTGGGCTCGGACTCACAGCCCAGCCCGTTCAGAATCTTTCGTTCACTGCGGACTACTACAAGATCGACATCAGTCATCGCATTGTACTCTCGGGGAACTTCATCGGCGCTGACATCCAGGCGCTGCTGCAGAATGCCGGCTTCGCGGGAGTGAATGGCGGCCGTTTCTTCACGAATGCGATTGACACACGTACCGAAGGCTTGGATCTCGTGCTGCAGAGCGGGAAGGATCTTGGCGATGCCGGGACCATCCGGTTCACGGGCGGATACAACCACAACTACACGCACGTAACCCACGTCGATTCGACGCCGCCACAACTCGCCAAGTATCAGGCGTCGCTCTTCGATCGGACACAGCTCGGCCTCACCGAGGTCGCACAGCCGCACGACAACTTGCGCTTGAGCGCCGATTACGAAGTCAGCCGGTTCTCGCTCGTGGCTACAGAGTCGCGTTACGGTTCGGTGACCGTGCTAGCCACCACGCCGGCCAACGATCAGACATTCAGTGCCAAGTGGCTCACTGACCTGTCATTGTCATATCGACTTCCGCATGGCATTACGCTCACCGGCGGAGCCGACAACATTTTCAACGTGTATCCGGACAAGACCATCGCCGCGAACCAGAGTGGGGGAATATTCCTTTATAGCGGATTCTCGCCGTTCGGTTACGACGGCGCGTTCTACTACGGACGCGTCACGGTGGGTTTCTGAGACTGGAGACGCTGCAAAGTACTGATACCCAAACACACAACCCGATGACATTCATTAGCTCGAAAATCTGGTCGGGAACAATCACATGCTCGATGATTGCCATTGTTGCAGCGCCGCTCTCGGCGCAGCAGAAAACCAGCACCGCCAACCCGCGGCCTGAGGAAACCGAAGTCTGGACTCCAGTTCCGGCGATCGTTACACCTGGAGTCACCGATGCCGTGGCGCCGTCGGACGCGATAGTGCTGTTTGACGGAAGGAACCTGGATGAGTGGGTGAGCGCGCGCGACAAGTCTCCGGCGAAGTGGGTGGTCGCGAACGGCGTTGTGACCGTGAACAAGCCGTCGGGCGATATCCAGACCAGGCGAAGCTTCAGTAACTACCAGTTGCACATCGAGTGGCGTGTCCCGGCGGACATCACGGGAACTGGCCAGGAGCGTGGGAACAGCGGCGTATTCCTGGCGACCACTCCCGTTGGCGGCTACGAGCTACAGATCGTGGACTCTTATAACAACAAGACGTACGTGAATGGTCAGGCGGCGAGCGTTTACAAGGAGTATGCACCGCTCGTGAACGCCATGCGGAAACCCGGCGACTGGCAGACCTACGACGTGATCTGGACTGCCCCCACGTTCAAGGGTGACGGTTCACTGGCCACGCCGGCTTATGTTACGGCATTTCATAACGGTGTTCTGGTGCAGAACCATGTTGCGCTCACCGGCGTGACAAAGAACGAGGGGACGCCCGACTATCACAAGCATGGACCTGCGCCGATCCTGTTACAGGCGCATGGCGACAAGAGTGCGCCTATCAGCTTCCGGAATATCTGGGCGCGGGTGTTGTAGCGACGCGGTACTTGCGCTTCGGGGGCGTCAGCCGGCGACATCGCACGTTGCCGGCTGACTGAAGCGTGAGCGCAGTATTGAGCTATCGCAGGCCGTATACGAGGATTCGACTTTGTTGGGCCGCGCCAGGCCACGTTGGCGATTTCATTCCGGATGCGACAGCGACAAGTTGCCGGCCGCCCGCTGAGTAGCTGATGACGCCGCCACCAGTTGACTGACCGGTGTTTGTCTTCCACAGTACGTGACCATTGTCCGCGTCGAATGCGTACAGTTCGCCAGACATGTCGGCCGCGAATACGAGTCCGCCGGCTGTTGGTGTTACACCAGCGAGCATTGGGTGTGGTGCATGGAATTTCCACCGCACGGTTCCGCTATCTGCGTCAAACGAGGTGAGCCATCCACTCGCCTGATCGGCTGGACCGAACAGGTTGGCGTTTTCATTGCCAAGCCATATCGCTCCGAGTGGTGGTATTGTCGTGGTGTCACGTTTGAGCTGCACGTTGGCGCACCAATCCACGGTGCCAACGTAAAGCGAGTTGCTATTCGGGCTGTACGCAGCTCCGTTCCACTCAGATCCGCCCGTGATTCCCGGGCAGAACCGCACCACGCTATCGCGCGAAAGCGGCGTGTCCACATTCGTGCGTGTCGTCGTCGGCATCCTGTACATCACTGGCAGCGCGGCGCCGAGGTCCCCGGTCACTGTTTTGCCACGCGCGATCTGGGAGCGATCCAGCACGGCAAGTTGACCATCCTTGTTCGCCGAGGCGACGATCGGTCGTCCGGCGCGCGTCGTCACGAGTGTGGGCGGGCTGTCCACGTCCCAATCGTGCATGTCGTTTTTCACGAGTTGGTTATAGCCGAGCATCTTGCCGGTTGTCGCATCGATCGCGATGACGGCGTCGGTGTAGAGCGCGTCGCCGGTACGCAATTCAATTTCGAAGTCTGGCGCCGGATTTCCGGCAGGTACGTACAGCACGTTGTTCGCCGCGTCGAACGTGAACGAAGTCCAGAACCCGCCGCCGGTTACAGGCAGCCGCTTGGTGGTCCACGTGGCGCGGGCTGGCCCTGAATCGGGCACCACGTCAAACTGCCAGGCAACGTGGCCATCGCGCGCATCCAATGCGTAAACGTGTCCGGTAACGCCTACCTGATCTCCGCCGGCGTTACCGACGTAGACCATTCCGTTCGCGGCGATTGGCGCCATCGGGATCGACATCCCAGGTGCTGTGACGCTGACAACATGGTCCCACAACACCTGACCATCGGTGGTGTCCATCGCAAGCACGTGCGAATCCGAGGTTCCGCGGAAGAGACGACCATCCATGTACGCGAAGCCACGATTCACCAGGAGCGCGCTCGGCTTGGCGCTATGCCGAGCCTGCTTCCATTTTTCCGCGCAGGTGCTCGCGTTGACTGCGTAGGAGATCGTGTCGGTGGTGAAGTACATCGTTCCGTCAACGACTATGGGCCCGGTTTGAAGCGATGTAACCTCTGGCAGCTTGTACGTGCAAATGGCCTTGATCTGTGTGACGTTCGTGCGGCTGATCTCAGCGAGTGGGGAGAACCGGTCGCCAGCGAGTGTGCGGTTGTAGCCAGGCCAATCCTGCGGACTGATCACCGGCGCGCTGGCTGCCGCCACGGCCGGTGCAGCGTGCGTGGTGTCCGCCGAGTTGTCGGCGCGCGGAGCAGAACACGCAGAGAGCGCGAAGAGAACAGACGCAACAGCGGCGGCGAGTACGGGAGTGCGATGTGGCATGAATAACTCCTGTGTTAGTGAAATCGCATGACGGGAGCATATGTGCATCGTAAGGAGCGCTGTGTTCAGGAGCCAGCGATTGCCGCGTCGGTCAACGCGCACCATACGCCATCCACTGAAATTCCGACCAGTTCGGCGCCAAACTTCCGAAACTCAGGGAGCAGTTCATTGAAGAGCGCCAGCTCTTCACCGCAAACGGGGCTCCAATCGGCTGGGTAAAACGCCAGGATCACCGGCCTGCCGCGGAGTTCCTTGAGCGACAGCTTCTGGTCGGGCGTCGAGTTCAGCGCGAACTCCGGAGCTGGCGTACCTGCCGTCAGGATCGTTTCACCGTCTTCTAGTCCGTCGAGTTCTGCCATGGATTCCTCGCGCAAGGTTATCGGGTCGAGGCGCGCCGCCAGAATAATCTGGTGCAAGAAAGAGCGCACGGCACCGAGTGGACAGCCAGCCGCACCCGCCAGGTTCAAGGCTTGCGCTGATCGCGATCACGGGGCGCATATTTAATGGTTGGGAAACGACAGCGCCTGCGACTCTTTCGCCTATTGGAGCGATGATGAACGTAGCCGGAATCGAGTGGCACCCAAACGCAGCATCGCCGGCCACGCTGGCGGCCGTGTATGCAGCGGTGGTCATGTGCGCCGCATGCACCGCGGAGAAGGGCGGGCAGAGTGCGACAGCGAGTGACACACCCGCGAGCGCCGCAGCGAAATCGGTACCCAACACTGGGTGGGCGAGCTACAACGGAGGCTACGATAGCCAACGATTCTCCGCTCTGAATCAGATCACCGCCGCGAACGTTGCGGGCCTCAGGCCGCTATGTGAGGTGAAGCTGGGAGAAGAGGGATCGTTTCAGAGCGGTCCGCTCGTGGTCGGCGACACACTGATCGTTACAACTCCACACTCCACGATCGCGCTCAACGCCACAAATTGCGCGGTGGTCTGGCGCAACATCGATCGACCCAGGGCAAAGGATGTGTTTCCCGTCAATCGCGGCGCCGCATATCTGGACGGACGAGTTTTCCGAGGGACACCTGACGGGCGGCTCCTTGCTCTGGATTCGAAAACGGGCAACGTGGTCTGGGAGAATCCAGTGGGCAAGCCGGGACTTGGTGAATTCATCAGCAGTGCGCCGATCGCGTGGAAGGGCACGGTGTT
Organism: Gemmatimonadota bacterium; assembly: GCA_003136975.1. Classification (GTDB taxonomy): domain Bacteria; phylum Gemmatimonadota; class Gemmatimonadetes; order Gemmatimonadales; family Gemmatimonadaceae; genus Fen-1247. The sequence goes on from PLEG01000187.1 coordinate 11,278, forward strand.
CGCGGGAGTCGCAGGAAGCGATTGGGGAGTGCGCGGGCACGTGATGGCATTCGACGCAGTGACTGGTAAGGAGAAATGGCGTTTCAACACAGTGCCAATGGGTGCGGAGCCCGGTGCAAGCACGTGGAAGATCCCGGCTTCGGCGAAGCACGGCGGTGGCGCACAGTGGACGTCCTATACACTCGACACTGTATCAAACGAACTGTTCGTACCGACTGCCAATCCGGCGCCCGACTTCGCTCCGCAGGCGCGACCGGGCGATAATCTGTACACCAACTCGGTAGTCGTGTTGAATGCATCTACCGGACATCTCTCCTGGTACTATCAGGTTACGCCGCACGATGGTCTGGACTGGGATCTGGGCGCCGCGCCGATGCTCTACGACGCCACTGACGGTCCGCGTGTTGCGCTTGGCAGCAAGAACGGAAACGTCTATTCCCTCGACCGCACGACGCACAAGGTGATGTTCACCACCCCCGTTACGACGATATCAAATGCGAACGCGGTCCCAACTGCAAAGGGAGTGGATGTGTGTCCCGGTCCGCTCGGCGGCGTGGAATGGAATGGACCAGCGTACGACCCGCAGACGAAGATGATTTACGTCGGCGCCGTGGATTGGTGCGGGCACTACATCACCACCACGGGAAAGTCGGTGTATGCGCCCGGCGAGCTGTACATGGGAACGAGCTACACGCCGGTGACCGGTAACGCGACCGGTTGGCTTACAGCGATCGACGCGCAGACTGGCCAGGTGAAGTGGAAGTTCCACGCGCCTCAGCCTGTTGTGGCGGGTGTTACGCCGACCGCTGGCGGGATAGTTTTCAACGGTGATCTTGCGGGCAACTTCTACGCGTTCGACGCGTCGAGTGGCAAGGTGTTGTTCACGTACAAGTTCCCCGGCGCGATCGCCGGAGGCGTCGTCACGTATGCAATTGGCGGCAAGCAGTACGTCGCCACGACATCCGGCAACGTGTCGCGCACAACGTTCCAGACCGCTGGCAGTCCCACGCTCGTGGTGATGGCGCTCGGTGTGCAAGGCAGCTCACACGACACCACGCTGTCGTCTGTGAACGCGGAAATGATGAGCGCAGGTGCGATGCCACAAGCCAAGCGGAGCGATGTCAGGCCCGGTACGGCGAAGCCGTGAACGGCACACAACGGTCTCACGTTCACGAGGGGTTGCGTGCAGGGGCGTTGGGTGGGTCAGTTGTATGGTTGTGGCTCTTTATGGTCGATTGGCTACACGGCACTCCGCTGCACCTCGTGGCGATGTTCGGTCGCGGTGTGTTGGGGCTCGGCGGCGGCGCCGTTGATGGACCGATGTGGCAGTCTGTGCTCGCGTTCACGATCGTGCACTTCGCCTACTGGTGTCTGCTTGCGGTGATCACGCTAAAAATGGTTCATGCAGCGAGCGGTAATCCATCGGTGTTGAGTCTGGGTGCTACACTGTTCATTCTGTTTCAATTCCTGTTTGTCGGGATCACCGCGATAATGTCCAACGCCGGTCTGGGAGTCTTCGCGTGGCCGAGCGTTCTACTCGGTAACTTCGCCGGCTGGGCCGCGGCATGGTGGTTCATCGTTCGGCGTCACCCGGAATTGCGCACGGAGGTGCGCCACATAAATGACGACAACTGACGGTGTGACGCACATGTATCGCCATGCATGACACAACATTGCGCGTTCTGATAATTGGCTGTGGCAACATGGGCCGCGGCATCGCCACGCGAGAACCACTAAGGGAGATATTCATGGGAGCGCGGAGTCACGACATCTTTGGTGATACAGCCGCTGTACAGCCAGCGACACCGGATAGTTACGGTGAAGCGCCAAGCGGCTTTCGATTGCCGCAAGCCACTCGCCTCGGCAGTGTGAGCCTTCAGGTAGCTGACCTTGCCCGGTCGCTTGCGTTTTATGAAGGGGTTCTTGGATTACGAAGCGTCGAGCGTGATGCGTCTCGAGCTGTACTCGCCGCACACGGCGATGACACTCCGCTGGTCGAGCTGTATGCGCGAGCAGGTGCGCGTCCAGCTTCGCCGCGTGGGGTTCTCGGGCTCTATCACTTCGCGATTCTTTTACCAGACCGCGCATCGCTCGGTCGCTTCGTGCGACACCTGGGTGACATCGACGCACAAGCCGGCGCTGCCGATCACCTGGTCAGTGAAGCTTTTTATCTTCAGGACCCGGACAACCTCGGCATCGAGGTTTACGCTGACCGGCCGCGCAGTGCGTGGCGCCGGACCGGCCGGGAGTTGATGATGGCAACCGATCCAGTCGATATCGCCGGTCTGCTAGACGCGTCTGGCGGCGTGCAGTGGAACGGGATGCCAGCGGGCACGGTGATGGGACATGTGCATCTGCACGTGGGCGACATCGCGACGGCCGCGAGCTTCTTTTCCGAAGGACTGGGTTTTGATCGCACCGTGTGGGACTACCCAGGTGCACTGTTCCTTGCAGCCGGCGGTTACCATCATCACCTCGGGACCAACACGTGGGCTGGGCGCGGCGCGGTGGCGGCACCGGAACAGGACGCGCGGCTAATTGAGTGGACCATGGAACTACCCGACGCCGCCAATGTCGCGGCCGCTGGCGAGAGTCTCGCGCGTGCCGGCTATGTCGCGGAACGGAGTGACGCCGCTAGCTCGACCGATCTCGTTGTGCGCGATCCCTGGGGAACCCAGCTACGCATTCGTGGCAGCGGCACTCCAGCAGGTGGGTCATGAACAGCTAGCGCGTGCGCAATCCGTGCGCAATCCGTGCGCAATCACGTCAGCGAGAATCGCGTAAGAACGAAGCCGCGCCGCGTGATCGTAGATCATGGACGCAACGATGACCTCATCAACTGCGGTACGATTGATAAAGTCGCTCAGGCCACGACGAACGGTCTCATGCGAGCCAACGAACGAAACCGCGAGCATGGCTGACGCCTGAGCTTTTTCGATCGGCGTCCAGTAGCTCTCGATATCGTCAATCGGCCGCGCGAGACGACCTGGTGTACCGCGGAAAAGATTTGTGAACTGTTGCTGGGCCGAGGTGAAGAGCCTGCGTGCTTCTGCATCCGTGTCGGCTGCAAAGACATTCACGCCGGCCATCGCATAGGGTCGCTCGAGCTGCATCGACGGCTTGAACGCGCTGCGATAGATGTCGAGTGCTGGCATCAATGCATCCGGCATGAAGTGCGAGGCGAAAGCATACGGCAGTCCGAGCTCCGCGGCGAGTTGCGCACCGAACAGGCTTGATCCGAGAATCCAGAGCGGAACGTTGAGTCCCGCGCCTGGCACTGCCTGAATGCGCTGGCCCTGCTGTACTGGCGCCAGGAATGCCTGGAGCTCCAGCACATCTTGCGGAAAACTGTCAGCACTTGCCGGGTCGCGCCGCAAAGCCTGCATCGTTCGCTGGTCGGCTCCCGGGGCGCGACCGAGGCCCAGGTCGATCCGCCCCGGATACAGCGATTCGAGCGTGCCGAATTGCTCAGCGACCATCATTGGCGCGTGATTCGGCAGCATGATGCCGCCCGCACCCACGCGAATCGTGCGCGTGCCGCCGGCCACGTACCCGATCACCACCGCGGTCGCCGCGCTTGCGATGCCCACCATGTTGTGATGCTCGGCCAGCCAGAAGCGGTGATACCCGGACCGCTCCGCGTGCTGCGCCAGCTCGAGTGTGTTCCTGAGTGCATCGGCGGGCGCGGCGCCAGCCGGAACAGGCGCAAGATCGAGAACGGAAAAGAGAGGTGTGACCATGTCTGGTTACACGGTAGTCAGAGAACTGATTGGAAGCAATCTGCTACACTACCTATGCGCAGAATTGACGATTATCCGTCTCTTTCTTCAATCTGTGGTCCACGAAGCGCCGACAGTCGGGGCACGCGGAAGGACTGAATTCCTCCGCTTAGTTCAGCCTGACGGATTCCTCCGATCAATCCATTACATCGGTTTCAGCATGCCGATGAGACCATGCGCTTCGCCCCCTGGCCCGGCGGAGAAATAGAGCGTCGGTGTAGCGCTCGGTCNNGTCAGTCCCCAGATGCCATCGATCTGGATCGACGTGTTACTAGCATCGCGGAGTGTGCCAAGGAACTTCCCGGTGGCGGGATCGTATGCGCCGATTAAGCCATCACCGAAATTGCCAATCAGAATGTCGCCGCTGGCGCTCCCGAATCCGGAAGATGGTGCGATCGCAACGCCCCATGGCGAGTTGAGCTTGCCGTTCGACGCGAAGCGTTTGGAGAGCGTCCCGTCGGCATTGAAGATGTCGACGTAGCCGTTGCCGACTCCGGGTGAATCGTCCTGATTGTCCGGCGCCTTCTGTTTGGCGAAGGTCACGTATAGTTGGCCTCCGATATTCTGGATACCGAAAGGAGCATAGCCAGCCGGAACACTCGGGTCGGTGAACGATTTGACGAACTGAAATGTTTGATCGAACACATCCACTTCGTTCTTCTTGAAGTTGGTCGCATACAGGAAGTTCGCCCCGCCCGTCGTCGCCATCGCGATTCCCTTGTACACAGCATTGCTGGACGAACGGTCCGCGACGATGTGAGCGCTCGTGCCTGTGCTCCAGGCGGAGATGGTGCCGTCCTCGCCCGCGAAAATGAACAGAGCTTTACTCGATCCGGGGATCACGAACGCTGTCGTCGAATTGAGGATGATCCCAGTCGGCGCTCCTCCCGTCGCGCTGGTGCTCGACGGAATCGTGACGACCAGTGACTTTTTTACACCGATCGTGTCATACAACGTTGACGTGCCAGAGTGGTTATTGCTCACCCAGAGTACGCCAGTTGAGCCGAACGCGATTCCCCACGGATTGACCAGGTTCACGTCCAGCGTCGCTGCGCCTAGCGAAGCAACATCAGCTACGAGCGTGGTTTTGACGTAGGCTGTGGCCAGTGTAGGGTTTGTTATCGAAGTGTCGGAGCACGCAATAGCAATCAACGCTGCTCCCATTACTGCAAGGGCCGACCGGCCGAACCGTGACGAGAAATACATAACACTGCCTCCTGTTGATGGTTGTGCAGCCGATCCGCCGCTGTTGAGCGAACGACGGACAGAGCCACGCCAAACCAGGTAGCGCGTGCAGAGGGAGGGCCGTCTCCGCAAATTCAGATCTGAAATCTCCGGAACGTGAGGCGAAGGGATAGTAATACACGGTGGACGCCGGTCGAGCGAAGCCGCTACCGCATCCCCGGCGCGAGCGTATTTCGTGTCATTCGCGCGCGGTTGCGGGCCCAGTGGCCCCGCACGCGCAGGAACCATGACTCAGCGGAGAGGGGAAGATCGTTCGCTTGCGCGGTAAAGACCCTGGTATCAGGGTCCCCGCTGAGAAGCCGAGTCATATCTTGGCAGTCGGTCAACGATCGTTTGGAATTCCATCGGTGCTTGAAACACGGGAATTCGCCCTTGACGTGCACCGCTATCTGGTGCTATTTATCCCGTCATGATGTTCGGCCTGTTCACCGCCAAGCGAAACTGTATGCACAATTGGGACTCCAATTGTGCTCGCAGGAGTGTGCGACGTTTGGGAGGACATCGGCTCAGCTAGGTAGGACGAGCCTCTGAACCCTCCAGTGTGTGTGGGAGGGAGCTGAAGAAATTCAAGCGTCTTCTCTCTGAGAAGGCGCTTTTTGTTTGTGTCACAAGTTTGGGGTGTAGCTGAGCTGGCAAAGCACCGGACTGTTAATCCGAAGATCGCAGGTTCGAATCCTGCCGCCCC
>PLEG01000344.1 GCA_003136975.1 Gemmatimonadota bacterium
CGCTTCGAGAAGTAAGCGACGACGGCGTTACATACACGTTCGAGGGATCCGGCGCTTCGCTCGATGCACTGCATGAGGGCAGCATCATGCTGCTCCAGACGTACGCGCTACGCAAGGTGACAGCTGTGAGTCGTGACGGGTCGCATCTTCGTGTGGACACCAAGGTTGCTGCGCTAACCGATGCGATCAGCGAAGGTAGCATAAAGTGGGACCATCAGGTGACGTTCTCACATGGGGCGCTGTCAACACGCGGCGAGACTGCCGTAAGTACATCCCCGAAGGTGTCATTCGCACCAATACACAACAGTTCTGCGTGGCTTGACAACGTCGGAAATTTCCTGGTGCCGTCACTGAACGCCGCAACGCCCGAGGCAATGAACGCAACCGGCACGATCGGCGACTATGGTTACTCGCTCGCATACACCCCGAGCGATGATCGCATCAACGTCGTAGTCGAAGTGACGGAGAAGGTGCCATCGCTGGAGCTCAAGCTTACTGGAACGGGTTATTTACAGAACTTCGCGAACGGCGGAGACATCGAGATAAGCGGCGGATCGCTGACGACCGCGGACTTTTCCAACAAGCAGTTGAACGGGGAGATGAACTTCACGTGGGCTGCCCGCACGGCTCTTGGTACGGGTGTGGCCGATGCGTTCATTCTCCGCATACCCGCCGCGTTCCGCGTTCCGTTGATAATCGGCGGCATCCCTTTTTCGATCGGAATCAANNCAAAGCAGGCCACGGCCGAAGGCAGCTTCAAGGCCACCTTCAACGGCTCGGAAGGATTCGCGATGACCACCGGCAACGTTACCGCGACCGGAACGGTGAACTCCGACCCTCAGGTGAACGATGGGTCCAACATATTCGGCGCTGGCGTGCAGGGCTTCACCGCTGCGATTCAGTTTCCCAAGATCGAGCTCGGTATCGGCGCCATTGGCACCGAGGCTGTCGGCTACGTGGACATCGTAACCTCGGCGATGAGCATCACACCGGGCGAGCTCGGTACGAGACACTGCAACAAGCATGAGATCATCGTCTCAGGCAAGGCCGGCGCGATGTTCTCCGCTTTCGGAATGAGCCTCGGCGAGGTGAAGGCGCCGCTGTTCGACAAGACCGTGGATAAATCAGTTCCGGAAGGAGCGAACTGTGAACCGTAATCTCGCGGCAGTGCTGCGCATCTCTGCGAGCACACTTGCACCGATCGTTTTTTCGTTGTCTGCTTTCTCCGCGCTCGCGCAGACAGCGACGTCCACAATCCCGCTAATCGAGGGGCTTACGATCACGCACGGTATTCGCGCGACCGAGGGGGATTATGAGTCGATGAGTCGCGTGGGGGGTGTTACGCCTACCGGTGTCACGCTGACAATCTCTGGCGATGTGCCGCAAGTGAGCGGCGCGCGCGCGGAACCGGTCAGCATCACCCGGACGGTACGAACCGCCGACCTCGCGAATGCGCATACGTTGAAGTACGAGTTCAACACCGCGGACGGAGACATCATTCCTGGCAGTACCGCAATCGGGATGTCTGCGGCCGTGCTGGCCGATGTGCGTGCGCGCGGCCAGACGCAGGTAACACTCGACGGAACCGCGGGAGGGCTGATGGGAGTGCTCGGCGACCTGCTTGGGTCGGTGGCGAAATCGAGTGGGATGGCCGGGTTGCCTGATGGAAGAGTAGCAGCGACTGGCATGCTCAAGCTTGCCGAATCGAAGCCGGTCGCGATACCGGTGCTCGTGAACGGCAAGCGGACGACGCTCCCCGCGTACCATTTGCGCGGCCACATCGGCAGCGCCGAGACCGCGGAAGACGCCGAGCTCTATGTTCTGGATGACCCGGCGAATGCTCTCGTGCTGCGGTGGACGATCGGAAAAGACAAGGCAGAAGTGACACGGATTGAGTTCCCTGTCAAAGACGCTCCGAAAGTGATGGAGCGCGAACTAGCCGAGAGCCGCCGGACCGCTATCTATGGCATCTACTTCGATTTCAACAGCGCCACAATCAAGCCACAATCAGAGCCGGTGCTTCGCGAGATCGTCGAAGTGATGAAGCGCGAGCCTGGCTGGACGCTCAAGGTCGAAGGACACACCGATAACGTCGGCGGTGACGCGAAGAATCAGGACCTCTCTGCACGTCGCGCCGCGGCAGTGAAGGACGCACTGGTGCAGCGCGGAGTTCCGGCCGCGCGCCTGACGACCGGCGGATATGGCGCGTCCGTGCCGCGTGAGACGAACGCCACACTCGCGGGACGCGCGCGCAATCGCCGTGTGGAGCTCACGCGAGAATGAAACTGCTTCGACTGCACCAATCGCTGCATACATCGCTGCATACATCACCGGCTCAGCGATGATGCTACGCGCTTCAACTCATCTACGCTACCACTTTGGAGAGAATCGTATGCAACAGCCAGATGACTCATCCCTCGCGCCAGCTCGGCGCTTCACACATTCCACTAGCGGTGCGATTCTGGTAACGGTCATGGCCATCGTTGTGGCTGTCGCGTTCGTCGCGTGTGGCAAGGCGGGCGGAGCCGTCGCACAGGGCGGCAAGAGCGCTAACGCGCCGCGTACGGGTGATCCGCGTGTGGTCGCCTGCACGCTCATGCCGAAGGAGGAAATGAACGCGCTCACTGGCGCGTCATACACCACTACCGAATCGAACGACGACGGACACTCATCCCAGTCGAATTGCCATTACTTCACGGCGTCCGATCCCGCCGGGATGTCGCTCAATATCGACTGGGTGAGCCCGAGTGACTACTCCGATCCGGTCGAGCACGCCGCACTTCAGAAGGCGGCCATGGGCGGCGCCAAGCTCGGCGGCAAGCTCACTGCTGGCATGCCCACGATCCCGGGCGCGGAGACCGGACCGATCGATGGTATCGGCGACGAAGCAACGATCAACATGATGATGCTCACCGCTCGGAAAGGCGATTATACGATCACGGTTCAGATCATTCCTACAGACATGATGACGCTCATGACCGACACTACGGCGGCCAGGGGGTTTGTAGAGAAAGAGAAAGTAGTCGCACGCAAGGTTCTCGCGAAGCTCTGATCTACACCGAGCGAGTAATGGAACGGATTACTCGTTCCGTCCCTTCATCTCATCACATCCGAAAAAACCACAATGTCTGGTATCGAAGATTCAATTGCAGCACACGCGCCGAGTGCTCAGGGTCTGTTTGCGCGCACCAAAAGCATCATCATGCAGCCGAGGTCGGAGTGGCACGTAGTCGATGGTGAACCGACAACGGTAGCGCAATTGTATATCGGGTACATCATCCCATTGTCCGTCATTCCGGTTGTGGCGGGATTTATTGGCATGACGGTGTTCGGGATCTCCATTCCGTTCGGCGGTACGTATCGCGTTCCGATCGGGTCCGGCATAACGAGCGCGCTCATGCAATACGCTCTCGGACTGGCGGGAGTCTACGCGCTGGCGCTGATAATCAATGCGCTCGCCCCAACTTTCGCCGGGCAGAAGAGCCAGGTGCAGGCGCTAAAGGTAGCAGCGTACTCGAGCACGGCGAGCTGGCTCGCCGGCATCTTCGCCCTTATTCCCGGCTTTCGCTGGCTCGGCGTGCTCGGTGTGTACAGCCTGTATCTGCTGTACCTCGGCCTGCCGATCGTCATGAAATCGCCGACCGAGAAAGCACTCGGCTACACCGCCGTCGTCATCGTCTGCGCCATCGTGATCTTCATGATCGTCGGAACTGTCGCAAGCCGGTTCATTGGCTATCCGGCGTGATCAATGGATCAACGATGGCGCAATTGCGACGCCTGCTCCCGATAGCATCCTGGATAGGACTGGCGCTCTCGCTGCTGGCGCTGATCGAGTCTGCACCGCGGTTACTCGAGGAAGGTGGTGGCATCGGTATGGTACTCGGCAACGTCGCCAAGTTTGGCTGGACGCTCGCGTTGCTTTTGCTCGTGTTCGGGTGGACGCGCACCATCGGAACGCGGGCGCTTGTGGGCGCCGCGCTTGCCGGTTTTTTCGGGATCGCGTCGCTCGCCGTGCTGATCGGAAAACCACTCATGTTGTGGCTCGGTCCGGAGAATACGTTCGTTCCGGTTGTGTTCGCGCCAGTTACGGAAGAGCTGCTCAAGCTGCTGCCGGTAGCAATATTTCTGCTGCTGGCAATGCGCAATCCGCGCAGCCGACCTTCGGTGGCGGATGTTGTGTTGTTCGGTGTCACAGTAGCAGCGGGCTTCACGGTGTACGAGAATATCCTGTACGCCCGCGGTACGGATGGTGGCTGGCTCACGCGGATGCCCATATCGATTCTGCTGCCGTTCGTAACGTCGCACGGCCCGATGTTGGTGGGAACCCATTTCGTGTACGCGGGGCTGGCTTCGCTCGCACTCGGCGTCACCGTCATCTACGGCAAGCAGTTTCGCCTTGCAAGATTTGCACTTCCAATCGCGCTGCTGATCACCATGACCGAACACGCGACGGTGAATCGAATCCCCATGGACTACGCAGGTGAAGCGCTGCCGTTGTGGGTGCAATTGACGCTCGTCATTACATTGTGGGGTTATCTATCGACGCTGCTGCTGTTAATCGGCGTCGCCGCCATCGCGGTTTACGAGACGCGCATTATCAGGCGCGGGAGCGAGATGTTGCCTTCCGCTCTTGGACCGCGTGATGTGATCAACGGTTTGAGAGGCTCGCCCAAACTCGCGAGTCTGCTCCAGCTACACCGCGGGCTTCGTGATGAGTCGATGAGACGGTCGATGATTCTGGCGGCCGCGCAGACTGGCAACAGCACGCCTGGCGCTGCCGCGATATCCGCGGTCGAACACCCATATAACGCCACCGGACTCGCGATCGGGACGACAACGTGAGCGCGGTCCACGCGATCGCGAGCCTGCTCGGCACAGCAGGCATTACCGATCTATTCCACTGGTGCGCCACGTGCGCCGGTAGCGCGGGCGGTGGAGTCGGGCCCGCAACCGGAATTGTCGCCGGCGCGGCGGGCGCAGTCGCTGCCGCAGGTGGAATGCCGGCGTTGAACGGCACGGGCGATGGCGCCGGCGCGGGTGCGGGCGGTGGTAGTGGATCGGGATCCGATGCTGCCATCAACCTGCCACCCCCACCACCACCGCCGCTAAACCTTCCCGGTTATGGGTCTGCGAATGATGCGGCCAGCCAGTTGCCCCCACCACCGCCGCCACCACTCGATCTAGGGGGAGCAGAGGCTGGTACGCAACCACCGCCAGTTGCACCGAACCCTCTGCCGCAACCGCTGTCCGATACGCCACCCGCCGCTGGTCCGCAACCATTGTCGGACACACCACCGGCCGCTGGCCCGCAACCACTGTCGGACACACCACCGGCCGCTGGCCCGCAACCTCTGTCAGATACTCCTCCCGCATCGGGTCCACAACCAGTGCCGGATACTCCGCCGGCGAATGGCCCGCAGCCGGTTCCCGACGGAGGTCAGCAACAAATGACCAGCCACCTCAATCCGGACGGATCTGTCACGACCACAACGACCGGCCCGGATGGCGCCTCCACATCGGACACTACCGCGCCACCAGCGCGCACCGGTGGCCCACAGCCGGTGGCCGACACGAACCCTCAACAGGAGATGACTTCACACACCAACCCGGATGGCTCAGTCACGACAACAACCAATAATCCCGACGGTTCCAGTTCAACTACGACGACTCCCACAGCCGACGTCTCGCCACCAGCAGCCGGGCCGGCAGATACACCGCCGGCCACACCCGCGCCGACGGCAACGGGACCCGCGGGCCCGTCGGTCACGCAGTCTGACGGGGTTACCACGGTGACCAATTCGGACGGCAGTACCGAATCAGGCTCCGCTGGCGTGGCTCTGCCCGACGGAAGCGTCCTGGTTAGCAACGCGGATGGCACATCCACGATCAACGGGGCCGATGGCACGACGACCAATTACGACGCCACGGGAAAGGCGACGAGTTCGTCACCACCCAGTATCGACGGATCTTCCGTTGACGCACCTCCGTTGCATCACTCGGTTCGCGTTACCACAGCGGATGGCGGTTACACCGTCAGCCATCCCGATGGCACTGTCGACGTTCATCACCCCGACGGAACTGCGATCCATGTCGAAGCCGACGGTAGCACCTGGCACCCAATTCCGTGATGCCACTCGGGATCGAGGGTCATATTCCGAGTGAGACGCCGGCTTGGCGACAGTGCGCTCACGGCGGTTGGATGTGCAAGGCATCGAGCACCTGGACAGTAGACGTCATCGTCCGGGTCGTCTTGAACGATGGGAGGATCGAGAGGCGCTTCGTCCTCAACGACCGGCGACGCGATCGCAAAGTGGTCAATCCACTGCGCCAGAGCCTCGTCATCTATATGGATATAGGGACGGAGTCTGGGATAGCTGAGGCAGCGAGACAATTCGGCCAGTGTGGCATAAGTATCCGGCGTCGCCATCACACTACCGAATCCCATCCAGCACGTCAACAAATATTTGAAGCATGTTGGGATGGGTCGAGCTGGTGATCTCGTCGGATCTGAAGCAGTCGTAGCTGCTGTGGTAGGTGCCGTCGCGCGAAAATACGCGCTCCGTCGGCCGCTAGATTTCTATCCAGACTCCGCTCTTCATTACAAATAGAGAATCCGGCCACGACAATGGCTACTGGCAAAAATACGGTGATCGATTATCCCTCGCCGCAGCTGTCTCCCGAGCGCCACACAACGGAACAGCCCCGCGAACTGGAAGACCGCTTCTTCGCGGTTTCGCTCGACATGCTGTGCTGCCTCGATTTCAACGGCCATTTCAAGCGACTCAATCCGGCCTGGGAGCGCACGCTTGGGTTTACTCCCGCGGAGCTGATGTCGCGGCCGTTCATCGAGTTCGTGCACCCGGATGATCGCGAGCGTACGCTCCTACAAAACGGTGCGGTCAGAACGGGCGGTCATGCGCTCGGCTTCGAAAACCGCTACCTCTGCAAGGATGGCAGCTAC
>PLEG01000251.1 GCA_003136975.1 Gemmatimonadota bacterium
GTGAACGATTCGGCGCTCACGCGACGTGTGTCGGCCGCGTTGATTCGCGAATTGGGCTCGGCACGAGCAAAGGACACGCCGCCTGAGATGGCCAGCGAAGACTTTGCACAGTTTCAGCTCGCCGGCGTGCCCACGCTCATGTTGCGCGTCGGCGCGGTGGAACGAGGCAAGTACGATGCGGCGATGAAATCGGGTGCGGTGCTTCCATCGCTGCATTCGTCCCAATTCGCGCCGGACCGGGAGCCCACGATCAAGACGGCGATGCTTGCGGAAGTTCTTGCGTTGCGAGAGCTCATGCCGATGGGCGGCGCATCAGGTAAATGATCCCGGGCCCCTGCTACGCAAACCGTCGTCTGATCACGAGATACAACACCGGACCCGCCAGCACTCCGCCCAACGACCCGATCAAGGCCGGAAGAGCGTATGTGTCATCGCGCACGCCGAGCGCGATGACGAGCAGCAGAACGGCTACCGGAAGGGACGCAAGAATAACCACGCCGGATGTACCGAGCTGGATGCGAAAATCACCGCGCAGATCTGGCTCGTGTCGTCTGAAATGAATGAGCGCCGCGAATTCCACGAACAGTGCAAGCGAGTACAGGACGACGTCCGCTACGACGAGCTCGCCGAATGGCGCGAGAGCGAAGATCGAGTAGCAGACCGCGCTGACCAGTACGGCGTTGCGTGGCACGCCATGACTGTTCAATCGCGCGATGCTCCTGGGCATCAGCCCGTCCACCGCCATCGCGAACGGGATGCGAGAGTATGACATGAGCAACGCGTTGAAGAGCGCCATCGCACTGATTATTCCGCCCACCGCGACCAGAACGGCGACGTAGCGGCCAGCATCGCCACCAATTGCGATCCGTGCGATTTCAGGCCAGCCGCCGTCGTGCCAGTCGCTGAATCTTGTCGCGCCAAGTGCCGCGATGAGTGGAATGAGATACGCCGCCACGACTAGTGGTAGCGCGCGCCACAGAGCGCGTGGATAGCTACGCGACGGATCAATGATTTCTCCTTCTACGGTGGATGCATTGTCCCAGCCGACGTAATTCCAGAGCGCGATCGAGAGCCCCACGCCCAGGCTCGACACGACGTGCTTGCCGGGCGCAAGCATCGGTAGCCACGGGGAGTGAAACGCGTGCGGGATAGATCCGATCGCGAGCAACGCGAACGCGACGAGGACGAATGCGCCCGCCGCCATCGACGCTCGGCCTACACGCGCGACGCCGCGGAGATTGAGCAACGTTGCACCCCAGATCATCGCGAGTGCAATCGCCCATTTGACAGACCGCGAGAGATCAGGAACGAAGTAGGCGAGATACGTGTTCAGCAGTACCGGGTAGATCGCCATGTCCACGAGTGAGTACAGCCAAGTCCACCACCCGTTCTGAAATGCCCAGAACTTCCCGAACGCCCGCAGTACCCAGCGGTAGTACCCCCCTTCTTCCGGTACTGCGCTCGCCAGCTCGCCAACGATGAGCACTTCCGGTACCGACCAGACAACAGGAATTACCGCGAGAATGATGATCGCGAGGCCAGCACCCGTGGACGCGACAAGCTCCTCGAGCGAATACGCACCGCCCGACACGTTGAAGAACATCACGAAGACGAGCGGAAGCGTGGACAGCGAACGGCGTAACTTCAGTGGAAGTGCTCCTCAAGGACACAATGGTGGGTAGCGCCGAGGGCTGGGTCGGCGCTGAGGCATCAGTCGCGCGAGGTAGCGGAGACCCGGCGCATCTTAATACTGCATACTTGCAGTGTTTTTGAAACATGGCTTTGCAGCCTGATACGCGTTATACGGCGACACGCATCGACATGGAGGGTGGATCTGACGCGCCGCTGTCCCGGAACGACGCACACGACCGGGTCGGGATGGGCGACCACTGTTCTCGTCCCACGCCACCCGCAGGAGAAGTTTTGGGGCGCGGCATTCTCTCGCAGCATGATCGCCGGTGATCGAGTGCCCTGTTAAAACGACGGGTTCACTCGGCACTGTGCGGAAAGGAGCCCCCCACAAGGCGACGGCGGATACCCACGCCTGGCTGCGTTGATTCATCGTAGAATGGGTATTACCTTTATGATCAGGAGGTAATACCATGGCCAATCCGATGCGCACCGTTTCATTCAAGCTGCCCGAGGGGCTCGACGACGCCTTGAGTGACCTGGCTCGGCGCCGCAACTCCAGCCGCTCCGCTATCGTTCGCGAAGCGCTGGAAACGCTGGCTACCGGGGAGCGCCGCTCGGTGACCGCCGCCGTCGACGAATTGGTGACACCCTTTGAGGGTCCGGCGAATCTCTCTACCAATCCCAAACACATGACTGGGTATGGGAGGTGACTCGGGTCGTCATTGATACGGGACCCATCGTTGCCCTGCTCAACCGACGGGACCGTCATCATGCGTGGGTTCGTGAGGTGCTCGACACAGTCGAACCACCGATCTTTACTTGCGAGGCTGTTGTATCGGAAGCCTGTTTTCTGCTTGGAAGGTTCACACATGGACCGGACGCAGTGCTTGAGCTTCTGGCGAAAGATGTTTTGAAAGTCGATTTCCGGATGCGTTCGGAAGTCGATCCACTTCGGGCTCTGATGCAGAAATTCGCCAGCGTCCCGATGTCACTGGCGGACGCGTGCCTTGTTCGGATGACTGAGCTCGACGCTGAAAGTGTGATCGTCACGCTCGATAGTGACTTCCGTGTCTATCGTCGGAACCGGCGACATGTGATCCCGACGATCATGCCGGGCCGCGGTGGCGACGGCTGACAGCTGTGATTGCGCTCGGAAAGGAGATTCCCGGTGCATGCCGTGTTGCGGCACGGTTGCGGAAACCATGCACCACGACATCGTGTCAGATATCTGGCCGATGCGAGCACGCCGGGGCTTTGTCCGGATTCACCAGGTCGGCGTAAGCATGGGAGGAGCTCTTGATGACGCGACGAAAGGTCTGGTTGGGCGCGGCGGTGCTCTTCTGTCTCGTCAACCTGGCGGGTGCGGTGATGGCCGCCGCAGCTGGAGAACTGCTCCATGCCGAGATCCATGCCGGGCTGCTGCTCCTTGGAGCATACTACGTGCGCCGCATCCGGCTTCCTGGAGCGGCTGAGATCGCTGTCCTGGCAGTACCTGAGGAGCTCATCGAC
>PLEG01000321.1 GCA_003136975.1 Gemmatimonadota bacterium
CGCGCGGCCACTTCTTGCGGCTCTGGGCGGTCAGGTCGCGCCGCAGGCGTGGCGTGGTGCGCTTCCAATCACGTACAAACTCGGACCCGGACCGGCGCGCGTTCACCTCGTGGTGCGCTCCAACTGGGATGTGAAGCCGATCTACGACGTGATTGGTACACTGCGCGGCAGCTCGGCTCCAGATGAATGGGTCGTTCGCGGAAATCACCACGACGCCTGGGTCAATGGTGCCGATGACCCAATCGCGGGGCAGGTCGCGTTGCTCGAAGAAGTGCGCGCGATGGGAACGCTTCTCAAGCAGGGCTGGCGCCCCAAGCGTACGATCATCTATGCGGCGTGGGACGGCGAGGAGCCCGGTTTGCTCGGCTCGACCGAATGGGCTGAAGCACACGCTGACGATCTCGCGAAGCACGCAGTCGCATATCTCAACAGCGATACCAACGGACGCGGGTTTCTCGGCGTGAGCGGCTCGCACGTACTAGAGAAATTCATCAACGGCGTTATGCGCGACATAACGGATCCGGAAACTGGAGCCAGCGTGGATCGTAGGGTTCGCGCACGCAGCCTCGAGCGTGCTTCGGCAGCGACACGAAAGGATATTCGCGCTCGCGCCGATCTGCATATCGGGGCACTCGGCTCCGGCTCCGATTACACCGCGTTTCTGCAACACGTCGGCGTTCCTTCGATGAACCTCGGATTCGGTGGTGAAGACGCAGCCGGTGTGTATCACTCGGTGTACGACGATTTCTACTGGTACANNGGCATCTACCACTCCATCTACGACGATTTCTACTGGTACACGCATTTCTCGGATTCGACGTTCGTTTACGGACGCGCTCTGGCCCAGACTGTTGGCACTGCCGCGATGCGTCTCGCAGACGCCGATGTCATCCCTTACGACTTCACCGATCTCGCCGAAACAGTGAGCCAGTACGTCGGAGAGCTCAAGACGCTTCGCACCGGAATGGCGTCGAGCGCGGTGGAACACAATCGTCAGGTATCGGACAGCGGGTTTTTCCTGACTAACGATCCACGTAATCCGCTCGCGCTTCCGAAGGCCGAGGCGCTTGTGCCGAATCTCGATTTCGCGCCACTCGACAGCGCTGCTGCCGTACTGACGCGTGCAGCACAGCGCTACCAGACCGCATTCGCTCGCGCGATGGATGGGCCCGCGACCGCGAGCTTTGTAAAGCTCAATACCGACCTACTGCAGAGCGAACGCTTGCTACTCTCGGACGCGGGCCTCGCGAATCGCCCGTGGTACAAGCATCTCCTGTATGCGCCGGGATACTACACAGGCTACGGCGTCAAGACGATTCCCGGCGTGCGAGAAGCGATCGAACAGAAGGAATGGCCTCTCGCCTCGTCGGAGATCACGCGCGTGGCAAACGCTTTGAACGCGGAAGCGGCGCTTGTTGACCGTGCCGCTGCGGAGCTCGGCAACTAAGACCGCGGCTTACCTGATTGACACTTTCGAGAATGACCGTCAGAGCAACATCTGGCGGTCATTCTCGCGAAAACAACCGATCACCCACGTATGCCGGCGCCGGGCCTATATTTCGGGCCTACGGCCATGAAGACCACACTCATATATACCCTTGCTGCCGGATCGCTCGCCGCCTGCTCACCCGGGCGCCCGGCGGCGGCGCAAACACCCGTGATCTGGACAATCGCGCCCATCAGCGCCCCAATCAGGAGTGGCTCCGCGACAAACGTCCGGATCGACGCCAAGATCCAGGATGGCTGGCATATCTACTCGATCACCCAGCCAGCCGGCGGTCCGATCGCGACCCGCATCACGGTCCCCGCGGGCCAGCCTTTCGTTTCGGCAGGAGACCCAAAGCCCACGGTCGAGCCGCACGTTGCATTCGATGATGCGTTCCACATGAACGTTCAGTTGCATGAGAAAGCCGTCAGTTTCATCGTCCCTGTGCGTTCAATCGGTGCCGCGACAACCGTGGCCGACTCCATTCGCGTGAACGTGCGGTACCAGGTCTGCAACGCATCGCTGTGCTATCCGCCTCAGACCGCAAAGCTTGCCACTTCAGCCTCCGTCGCGGTCCGGTAGCGACTCCACGATGCCATCCCGGCGTGGAATGAAACCATGAACGGAGCAGCCGGTATTTCCGCCGCTTTCATCTGGTTGGCGGCAACAGCCGGTGCACTGTCGTTGCTCACGCCGTGCGTCTTTCCAATGGTGCCAATCACCGTGTCGTATTTCCTGCGACACGCGAACACCAGCCGCACCAGAGCCTTTACCGCAGTCGCAGTTTTCGGGCTCGGAATAGTCGTCACCTTTACCGCGCTCGGGGTAAGCGTGGCGGCGCTCGTTGGCGCCGCCGGACTCATGCGCTTCGCGGCCAATGCGTGGGTGAATCTTGCGATTGCGGCGATCTTCCTCGCGCTCGCGCTCAACCTCCTCGGTTTCTATGAGCTGAGTGTCTCCTCTGGCCTGCTCGGCCGCATCGATTCCGCGACGCGCGATGGTCATCTGTCCGACACAGCGAGCGCGTTGCTCATGGGCGTGCTGTTCACGCTCACGAGCTTCACATGCACCGCACCATTCATCGGAACCCTCCTTGTCGCCGCGTCGCAGGGCGAGTGGCAACGCCCGATCGTTGGGATGCTCGTGTATGCGATTGTATTTGCGCTGCCGTTCATCGTCCTCGCCACGGTTCCCCGGTGGATCAGTCAGCTTCCACGTTCAGGCGCGTGGCTGAATCGTATCAAGGCCGTGATGGGCTTCGTAGAGCTGGCAGCCGTCGCAAAGTTCATATCCAACGCGGATCTCGTCTGGCATTGGAACATCTTCACGCACGACGTTGTTCTTGCAGTCTGGGTCGCGCTGACGCTCATCGTTACGTTCTATCTATTAGGTGCATTTCGCCTCCCGCATGAGCCATCGCTGGATGGGAACGCCGCTCCCAGCGCCCGCGGGCTTCCCCATATTGGGCCGGCGCGCGCGCTTCCGGCGCTTGTTTTTCTTGCCCTTGGCATGTGGCTCGCCACCGGACTCACCGGCAGCACACTCGGCACGCTCGAGTCCTTTCTGCCCCCAGTTGGTGGCGACCCGCCACCGGTAAACAGCGCGGATGTTCCCGCCGAGCTGCAATGGCGCCTCAACGACCTGCCTGCGGCGCTCATCCTCGCTCGCCAGCAGAACCGGCGCGTCTTCATCGATTTTACCGGCTATACATGTACCAACTGCCGCTGGATGGAAGCCAACATGTTCACGCGCCCCGAAATCAAGGTGGCGATGAACCGGTTCGTGCTCGCCCGTCTCTATACCGACGGTGACGGCGATATCTATGACAAACAACAGGTCATGCAGCAGCAGCGTTTCGGCACCATCGCGCTTCCGCTCTACGCGATAGTCGATCCCGACGGCAAAACGGTGACGACCTTCGCTGGCCTCACCCGCAGTCCAAATGCATTCCTCTCCTTCCTGGCTACAGGGCTGGAGTAGCTGTTTTTGCGCGCATATGTCCGGTATCCCGGACCCATTGTGCTATCCCGTCTGTAGGGTTTTTTGCCACCCGGAAATCCGGGATTACCAACACCGGTGCCGTTCGTCCTAGATGGACGCACGCAATCGCGTGTTGAGGAATCGGGGCGGAGGCTGGCTGATCCAACACGCTCCCTGGCGCACCTTTTGGAGGCTCGACCATGCTGTCCCATCGCTCTCTGTGCATTGGGCTCTTGTTGTTCCCGGCGCTTCCCGCGTTCGGCCAGACCATCGGCCTGGCACACCCGCGTGCGCAGGCGCACACCCCGCGAACTTCGGCCTCCGTTGCAAGTCCGCAAGTGCGCGCTCTCATTCTGCCGATTGATGGTCTGGAGACCGACTCCGCAGAAGCGATAATCACGCGTGATCTCGGGTTCGGTGACCGCGTTCAGATTGTTTCGAGCGACAAAACGCCCGTCGCGACCGCCGTTGTCAAGGCAGTCGCGACGGCTCAAGGCGTGACGGTTTCTCTCATAGATCCGCTCAGCGGAGCCGTGCGGCAACAGCGTGATTTCCCGCTTCCAATCGTTACCCCGCGCCGTGATCAGGCTATCGCCGATTCACTCAACCAGGCATTCGACGGACACGACCTCCTCAGGCGTACGCGTCTGGCGCGCGCCGAAGGGGTTCGCGATTCGCTGCAAGCGGAAATGGGGAAGAAAGCACCCAAGCTTCGCAACAATAAGCAAAAGGCCGAATACGCTGGCCTGGTCGCTCAACGCGACACCATGCTCCGTGACGTATTGGCGGAAGCCGCGCTCATCCAGGGTGAACGCGAGCGTGACGAAGCTGCCCGCGCCGGACTGCAGAGTGCCGCGATTGCTCACGATGCAATAGTCCGCGACTCTACGACTCAGGCGCGCCGCTGGGCAATTCACGGTGTGTCTGACGCAGTCGAAGAGTGGATGACCGGACACCGTGGTATCGCGCAGTCACGCGTCGCCTACGTGTCCAATGGTGAGATACGTGTAGTCGATTTCGACGGCGCAAACGATCACCCCGTGACGCGCGCCGATGCAAAGACTGGCGTCAAGGCGATGTCTCCAGCATGGCGTCGGGATGGCACCGCTATCGTTTACAGTGAGATGAGCGACGCTGGTACCCAGATCGGCCTGGTCGACTTCCGGACCGGTAAGACCCAATCACTCGCCGCCACACCACGTGGTCTCAACATCACCCCGGTATTCTCGGCAGACGACAAATGGGTGATCTACGCAAATGGCACCGACGCCCGTACAAGCCTCGTCGCCGTGCGGCCGGACAG
>PLEG01000259.1 GCA_003136975.1 Gemmatimonadota bacterium
GCGGGAATCCATGGCCGACGAGAAGGCGTATGCCGTCGCTCAAACCGCAGCCCATCAAGTGAACTAAATGATCAACAAGAATTTCGTCTCATCCCTCGAGGCCTCCGTCCAGCAGCTCAAGGACGACAACGTCTACAAGCGCCTGAACTATCTCGAGTCGCCGCAATCGGCGCACGTGAAGATGGAAGGCCGCGGTGACGTGCTGATCCTCTCATCCAACAACTACCTCGGCCTGTGCGACCAGCCGGAAGTTGTGAGCGCCGGAATAAAGGGCCTGGAGAAATTCGGCGCCGGCACCGGAAGCGTGCGCTTTATATGCGGCACGTTCACGGTGCACCGGGAGTTGGAGCACGCGCTCGCGGCGCTGGTGGGAACCGAGGCGTCACTCAGCTACGTATCGTGCTGGAACGCCAACGAGGGTCTCACTGCGTCAATCGCGCAGGAAGGCGACTTGGTGCTTTCCGACGCGCTGAACCACGCGTCGATCATCGACTCGCTACGCCTGGCGAAGTCCATCACCAAGTGCACGACCGGGGTTTACGCGCACTCGGACATGGACGACCTGCGCGCGAAGCTGAAGGCTGGCAGCTCCGCGCGGCGGCGCATCATCTGGACGGATGGCGTCTTCTCGATGGAGGGGAGCATAGCGAAGCTCCCTGAGATCCTGCAGATCGCGCGCGACCATGATGCGATCGTGGTCATGGACGATTCGCACGCGACCGGCGTGCTTGGCAAAACAGGCCGCGGTACCGCGGAGCATTTTGGCGTACTGGGCGAGGTGGATGCCATAACGTCAACGCTCGGCAAGGCGCTCGGCGGGGCCGCCGGTGGCTTTGTAGCGGGCCCGGAAGCGCTCTGTGACATGCTGACTCAGCGGTCGCGCCCACAGCTCTTCTCCAACGCGCTGCCGCCGACCGTGGCCGCCAGCGCGCTCGCGTCGGTGAACTATCTGACCAGCCACCCGGACCGCGTGACGCTGCTCCGGGAGAACACCCGCTACTTCCGTGGATCTATTGAAGAGGCGGGGTTCAAGCCGCTCGCGGGCGAGACACCAATTGTGCCGATAATCGTGGGAGAGACCTCCGCGGCCATTCGTATGAGTGACATGTTGCTGGCCCAAGGCGTCTTTGTGACAGGCTTTGGCTTTCCGGTCGTGCCGCAGGGTCAGGCGCGGGTGCGCTGTCAGATAAGCGCCTCGCACTCTCGCGACGATCTGGATCGCGCCGTAGCTGCCATCACCTCGGTGGGGAGGCAGCTGGGGATCATCTCATAATGTAGGAGTCGTCATGGGCCGCTCGCGCCTTCGTCTGCTAGCCGCTGTTCCTTTCTTCCTCTGTCTCGCGGCCACAACGGCACATGCTCAGCAGGAGCAGCTATTCCAGAACTCGTGGTTCTGGGGTCTGCACGCAGGAGCCACGTCCATCGGCACTCCGACCAAATCCACAAGCAGCGCGGGAACGATCGGTGCTGACTGGATGATCACGCGGACTGACGGCGGACTGTACGTGTCGTACGATCAGGCGAGCTTCACCAGGATGTCGGGGATCGCAGATCCGAGTGCATCCAATGGCGTGCGACCCGTTTCGGTTCACGACATGCGAACCATATCAATTGGCGGGCTCGCCTTCCCATGGCATTCGGGTCACTTCCGGCCGTACGCCGGACTTGGTTACGCGCTCAGTCTCGTGGGCAGCGCTACGGCGCAACCAGACTCCGCAAACACGCCCGTTCCACCAACGCTGAGTCAGTCCGTTGACCACGCGCGCAGTCGCTCGTCGGTGTTCGCGTTGGCCGGTGCGCAGTGGCAGATCCGTCGCACCGCTATCTTCGCGCAGGCATCGTTTATCCCGTCCAGCGATCAGTTCCTGGTAACGAAGCCGATAACGGCGATCACTGCAGGAATCCGCTACAACTTCGGAAGCTCGATAGACAGCCAGTAAGCATTGGAGCGCCGCGGCAATTAGCGGCGCTCTACCCTTTGGATACGTACTCGTTGCCGCTGACGATCCACCTCAGCGGCCAGTCGGCTGCATGCCTGATACCGATGCGCGGAGTAATCGCGACCGCCGAATCCGGATAGGACGTGTAATCGCGGATGACCAGAGATCCGCGCTGAAGCGACTGCCGGTTCATGCTACCGGTGATACCCATCGCGAGACACAGCTTGCCGGGACCGTTTGTGAGATCGCGATCCCTATGCGCGCGCGGACGGCGACGACGCATGATGTCCACTCCCTCAACTGGCTCGACGGCCCGTACGAGCACCGCACTCGGTAATCCCTTGGCGCGAGTGACGGCATTGAAACACCAATACATGCCGTAGATGAAATACACATACGCAATACCGGCACGCTCGTAAAGCGGTGCGGTGCGCGTGGTCAGTCCCGCTGTTGCGTGGCACGCGGCGTCATGCTCGCCGACGTACGCCTCGGTTTCGACGATGATGCCGCTCGTGGTGCCTTCATGTGTGGTACACTGAAGCAGCATGCCGAGCATGTCACGAGCTACATGCTCGGTGTCGCGGGCGTAGAAACTTGCTGGGACGATGTGACCGAACTTCATGTTCGAACAATAGCAGGACACGCCGATTCGCCACTATCTCGTCATCCTCGCCGAAGGCGGGGATCCATGGCCGA
>PLEG01000290.1 GCA_003136975.1 Gemmatimonadota bacterium
TGGGCGTGGATACCGGCGGCGCTGGCGACCAGGGCATGATGTTCGGCTATGCGACCGACGAGACGCCGGAACTGATGCCGCTTCCGATCCAGCTCGCGCACCGCATGACGCAGGCGCTCGCGGACTTCCGTCGCGCCGGCGGCAAGAAGTGGCTTCGTCCCGACGGCAAGGCACAGGTGACAGTTGTGTACGAGGATCACATTCCGATAGCGGTCGACACGGTCGTGGTTTCGACGCAGCACAGCGATGACATCTCGACTCGCCGTCTTCGTCAGGCAATCCTGTCCGAAGTGATCGAGCCGAACATTCCCGCCGAGCTGCGTGGGCGCGGGATCAAGTATCACATCAATCCGACTGGTCGTTTCGTGATTGGCGGCCCGCAGGGTGACGCTGGGCTCACTGGCCGCAAGATCATCGTCGACACGTACGGTGGAATGGGAAGACATGGCGGCGGCGCATTCTCGGGCAAGGATCCGTCCAAGGTCGATCGCTCTGCGTGCTACGCGGCGCGGTGGGTCGCGAAGAACATCGTCGCCGCAAAGCTTGCTCGCCGTGTTGAGGTGCAGTTTGCCTACGCGATCGGTGTTGCGCGCCCGGTGTCGGTAATGGTTGACACATTTGGCACCGGGACCGTGCCCGACTCCTCGATCACGCGTGCGGTGAGCGAAGTGTTCGACCTGACGCCGCGCGGAATCATCACGGCCCTGGACCTACGCAAGCCGATCTACGGACCGACTGCATCGTACGGGCACTTTGGCCGTACACCGCAGAAGATCGGACGCGGTCGGAATTCAGCGACCCTGTTCACGTGGGAGCGCACTGATCGCGCGACGGCGTTGAAGCGGGCTGTTTAGCTGGATTCGGGTTTCGTTGGGAATGGCCGATGGTTAATGCGTCACGCATTGAGATTCGTCATTCCCGCGAATGCGGGAGTACGCGGCTGACCGTGCTAAAGATTCGTCATTCCCGCGAATGCGGGAATCCATGGCCGACGGTGATGCGATGCGATGCGCTGTCGCTGCGCAGGAGTGACTCCTGCGAACTTGGTCGGCAGGCCTTCGACCTCGGCCATGGTTCCCGGCCTTCGGCGGGATGACGACTTTCGACAAGTCCGGTGTGGATGGAATCCGGGTGGCGCTGCTTCACACTCCTGCGTAACCACGATACACCGCGCCATCCTCGGCCATGGATTCCCCCATTCGCGGGAATGACGAGTCTTAATGCTTGACGCCTTACCCTCGACCATGAATTTTCCCATTCGCGGGAATGACGAGTCCTCATGAATTGCCGTTATTTTCAATCCATGGCGTTTCTGGAACTCGAGGTGATGCGACTGGGACTGGATCGAGGCTCCAACGCGTACGTCGTGATCCTTCGGGAGAAGGACGGCGAGCGGCTGCTTCCGATCTGGATCGGGCAGGCGGAGGCGGAGGCGATCGTTATCGAGATGCACCAGATGCATCGCGAGCGTCCGCTCACGCACGATCTCTGCAAGAACATCATAGTCCAGCTGGGCGCGACGCTGTTACGCGTCAACGTGACGAGCATTGTCGCTCGCACATACCACGCCGAGCTGCATCTGGCGAGTCGCGACGGGAGCGTTGTCGTAGATGCGCGGCCATCTGACAGTATCGCGCTCGCACTGCGGTTCAGTGCGCCGATATTCGCGAGCGAAGAGTTGCTCACTACCGCGCTGCTCGAGGAAGCCGAGGCGATTTCAGAAATGGATCCGGCGGTGGAATTTCGTCCGATGTCGCCGGAAGAGTTGAAGAGTTACCTGGAGAACCTCCGACCGGAAGATTTTGGCAAGTTCCGGCTTTAGGATCTTCGGCGCGCTTCTGGCGCCGCTAGCACTCGCCGCAGTGTGTCGCGCGCAGGAGACTTCCACTGTTGCCGGCCGCGTCGTCAAGCCGGGCGGCGACTCGGTGGTTGCGGTACGCAACGCATGGGTCACGCTGCACCGCGTCGGCACCGATCACGCTGGTCCGGTGGACTCGACCCACACTGGCGACGCCGGATATTACGCGTTCACCTACAAGCGCACGGGTGCAGGAGACGCGATCTATTTCGTGTCGTCGTCGCACGATGGCGTGGCGTATTTCTCGCACCCGTTGAATGCGAGACGCGAGAGTGGTGATGACACCGAGATTGTGGTCTTCGATACCACATCACATGCGATCCCGGTAGCGATTCGCGGAAGACACATTATCGTCAGCCGGCCGGCGAGTGACGGAATGCGCACCGTCACGGAAGTGTTCGAGCTATCGAACGACACGTCCGTCACGCGTGTGGCGCCGAATGAATCGCCGGCTGGTGCGGTGTGGTCGGCGATCATGCCGTCGAGCGCAACCAGCCCGGTTGTGGCTGACGGGGACATTCCAGCTGCCGCGGTGCGATTCGCTGACTCACGCGTGCTGGTGTACGCGCCGTTCGCACCTGGAATGAAGCAGCTCGCTTTCCACTACGATCTTCCGGCCGACGCATTCCCGCTCAAGGTTCCGCTCGAGCGCGGCGCGGTGGTGCTGGAAGTTCTGATGGAGGATTCGGCAGCGACAGTGTCGGGCGCGCGGCTGCGCGCCGTGGCACCGGTTGCGATCGAAGGGCGCGAGTTCCGCCGGTATCTCGCATCGGATGCGCCAGCGAACGCGGTCGTGGTGGTGAATGTCCCAGATGTCAGGCAGCCGCCAGCGCTGTTGTTCGTCGCGGGTCTCACCCTACTGATTGGCGGTGCGATGACAGTGACGCTTGCGCGCGCGCTCAGACGCCGGTAGCTTCACGAGATAATTGATTTTCGCGGTCGGGGGACACGGAAGCCGGTGAAATGCCGGCGCGGCCCCGCCACTGTAACGGGCAGTAAGCGCATCTGAAGTCCCACTGGCAACGGAAGCCGGGAAGGGAGATGCGACGGCCCGGAGCCAGGAGACGACTCTCGTCCGCGCCACATCTTACAGACCCTCGGGGGAGGGGCTGGTGGCGTTGTACGTCATCGCCTATCGATTGCGTACATACGTTGCGGGCTTCCTCCGAGAGAGGATGCCCGTTTTGCGTTTCTGGTCGCCTGTTGCGGAATCACCGTCGTACTGCTGCGTTCAATCTGGTGAACGTGGGA
This sequence comes from Gemmatimonadota bacterium, assembly GCA_003136975.1. Taxonomy (GTDB): domain Bacteria; phylum Gemmatimonadota; class Gemmatimonadetes; order Gemmatimonadales; family Gemmatimonadaceae; genus Fen-1247. The sequence goes on from PLEG01000290.1 coordinate 3,110, forward strand.
CGCGCGTGTGGAGTGAACAGCTACTCCTGCGCGGCGACGGCACATCGCGCCGTCGTCGTCCGTGGATTCCCGCGTTCGCGGGAATGACGAGTGTCGATCCCGGGTTCGTGGGGATGACGAGTGTTGGGCGCGTTGTGCTGGCGGCGTTGGTCTGCGCCTGCAGCAACGGTACCCCGCGTCGAACGGCCACCGCGACCGATACGACACGTGTTGCGTCATCGACGGAGGTCCGTGACGACTTCGGTCGCGTAATCTCGTTCACCGCCGCCCCGCGTCGCGTGGTATCGCTCAATCCCACAACGACCGAGACCATCTTCGCGATTGGGGCCGGCGCGCGGTTGATCGGGCGCTCGCACTGGGACGAATGGCCTGTCGCCGCAAAGGCGGTTCCGGACATGGGCAATGGGATCGGGCCGAACGTGGAACAGATCGTTGCGGCGCATCCCGACCTGGTGCTGCTGTACGCGAGCGAGGATAACCGGCCTGCTGCCGAACGACTGGAGAGTGCCGGCATTCGTACTCTCTCACTTCGCATCGATCGCGTTGCCGATTTCGATCGCTCCATCCGCCTGCTCGGCCGCGTGCTCGGCGACAGTGCAACCGCTGCGTTGGTCGCCGACTCGGTCAATGCTTCACTGCATCGCGTGGAGCGCGCGACAAACGGCCTTCATCATCCTTCGGTAGTGTGGCCATTGATCGACGCGTCGCCCATGGTAGTCGGTGGCGGAAGCTTCATGAACGAGCTGCTGAACTTCGCTGGCGCACGTAACATTTATTCTGATCTCAAGCAACCGTCACCGCTGGTTTCGCTCGAGGACGTTGCCGCAAGAAACCCGGACTTCGTAATTCGCGGTGGCGAAGGCGGCAGCACGGCGCCGCTCGCCGGTGCGTGGCGCGCCGTTCCGGCAATCGCGCTCGGTCATGTGATAACGGTACCGCTCAAGCTCATTCTCCGGCCGTCAGTGCAGATGGGGAGCGCGGCCGCGATCCTTGCGCGGGCCCTTCACCCCGGGCTCGTGCTGCCGTGATCACGCATCGGACGTGGCACTGGTGGGCTGGAACGCTGCTGTTCGTCGCGGTGTGTGTGCTAGGCGTTGCGCTTGGCACCGTGCGACTGTCGCTTGCGCAGGTCGTGGGCGCGCTCGCGAATCACGCGTCGCCTGCGGTGCATGCCATCGTCGTGACGCTGCGACTGCCGCGGGTCGCGCTCGCCGCGCTCGTTGGCATGGCATTGGGTACCAGTGGTGCGACGCTTCAAGCGACGTTGCGAAATCCGCTCGCCGAACCATATCTCCTCGGTGTTTCCGGTGGGGCAGCGGTGGGTGCGGTGGCGGCGATGATGCTCGGCGCGTCGTCCGCACTCTGGCCGCTTCTTGCATTCACCGGCGCCGGCGTCGCAGTGATACTCGCGATCGGCGTTGCGCGCGGCGCGGGCCGGTCGGGTCATACGGATGTGCGGGTGCTGCTCATGGCCGGAGTCGTCGTGGGAGCTTTTGCGAACGCGGTGATAATGATTCTCCTCGCGAACGTTCCGGCCAAT
>PLEG01000264.1 GCA_003136975.1 Gemmatimonadota bacterium
CACCGCGCGCAATCTCGAAGCGATGCGCATCGACATGGTGGTGATTCGGCACCCGGCCTCCGGCGCTGCCGCGTTCCTGGCCGAGCGCATCGAATCGAATGTGATCAACGCCGGCGACGGAACTCACGAGCATCCGACGCAGGGGCTGCTCGATCTCCTCACGTTGCGCGATCACTTCAAGCGGATCGAAGGCCTGCGCGTGTGCATCTGCGGTGACGTGCTTCACTCGCGCGTCGCGCGCTCCAACATCTGGGGACTGCGCAAGCTCGGCGCTGAGGTCGCGGTGTGCGGGCCGCGCTCGCTCCTGCCGCGTGCGATCGGTGAGATGGGCGTGACGGTGTTCTCGCGGATAGAGGAGGCGATCGAGTGGGCCGACGCGTTGAACATTCTGCGACTGCAACTCGAGCGCATGACCGCTGGATACATCCCGTCACTGCGCGAATACAATCGCGTTTTTGGTGTCACGCGCGAGCGACTCGACCGCGCGCCGCGTGACGTTCTAATCCTTCACCCTGGTCCGATGAATCGCGGTGTTGAAATCGATTCCGACGTTGCCGATGGTCCGCACAGCGTGATACTGCCGCAGGTGACGAACGGAGTCGCGGTGCGGATGGCGGTTCTGTATCTGTTATCCGGTGGCCGTCCAGAGCTCGCCGAAGCGGCGAAGACGGGCAAGGTGATAGCCTGATGCGTTCAGTACTTCTGGTTGGCGGTCGCGTTCTGGATCCATCGCAGGGCAGCGACACGGTAGCCGATGTGTTGCTCACGGACGGCAATGTCGCGGCAATCGGACGCGACATTGGGCGCCCGGACGATGCCATCGTAGTCGACTGCGCTGGACTGATCGTCTCGCCGGGATTCATCGATGTGCACTGTCACCTGCGCGAGCCCGGGCGCGCTGACGTCGAGACGATTGCGAGTGGCGCGCGCGCCGCGGCCGCCGGTGGGTTTACGGCCGTATGCGCGATGCCGAACACAGATCCCGTAATCGACAATCCGGCCGCGGTTGGATTCGTTGTACAGCAGGGTCGCCGTGCAGGCGCGGCACGCGTGTATCCGATCGGCGCGATCTCCGTGGGTCAGTGCGGCGAAGCGCTCGCGGAGTTCGGCGAGATGGTGGACGCTGGCGCGATCGCTGTGAGCGACGACGGTAAGCCCGTGGTCTCGGCGCAGCTCATGCGCAGCGCGTTGGAGTACGCGCGCACGTTCGGCATTCCCGTGATCGATCACTGCGAGGAGCCAACGCTCGCCGCGGGCGGAGCGATGAACGAAGGCCTCGTGTCGGCGCGGCTTGGTCTCAAGGGAATTCCCGACGAGGCCGAAGAGATAATGGTGATTCGCGACATACTCCTCGCGCGACTCACCCACGGTCACGTCCATCTCGCGCATATGAGCACCAAGGGATCGGTGGAGCTCATCCGTTGGGGAAAGGAGCGCGGCATAAACGTTACCGCGGAGGTGTGTCCTCACCATCTCTCCCTCACGGAGGAAGCGGTTGAGGGGTATGACACCAATGCGAAGATGAATCCGCCGCTGCGTACCGCTGAAGATGTGGCGACGTTGCGGGAAGCGGTGCGGGATGGAACGATCGATCTCGTCGCTACCGATCACGCCCCGCATCATTACGATGAAAAGGAGCGCGAGTTCCAGAACGCTCCAAACGGCATAGTGGGCCTCGAGACCGCGCTGTCGGTTGTGGTGGACAGCCTCGTAGTTCCCGGCCACATTGACTTTGGCATCCTTGTCGAGCGAATGTCGTGCAGTCCGGCTCGCCTGTTTGGGCTCCCAGGCGGTACCTTACGTCCAGGCTCACCGGCCGACGTCACCGTTTTCGATCCGGCTCGTCGTTGGAAGGTCGATCCATCACGGTTTCTGTCCAAGGGGCGCAACACGCCCTATGCCGGCATGACGCTGACTGGTCGTACGATCTGCACCGTTGTCGCGGGCGAGATTGTCTATACTCTGAACGAGCAGAGGGAAGGGAAATGACAGCGACCGATACCGAAGCGATGTCGGCTCTCCATGAGCTTCTGGACGAGCGGCAGCGCTACCAGGGGTGGATAGCCACACTCGAAGGGCGCCGCAACTCGACGCCGCCTCACGTATACGAGCGCGTGCAGCAGGATTATGTGAGCCGCCTCGATCATGTGATGCAGAGCCTCACCGAGCGGGCGGGGCAGCTCACTGGAACCATCGAAGGGATGACGGCTAAGCTGTCGTCGCTGCGCCAGCACGAGTCCGATCGTACTGATGAGCGGCACGAGGCCGAGCTGCGGGCAGCGGTCGGTGAATTCACCCCGGATGACTGGGAGCGTCGCCGGTCAGATGCCGATGGCGACCTCGAGCGCATCGCCGCCGAACGGCATTCACTGGAAGCCGAGCTGGAAGAGCTTCAGCGAATTGTGGCGCTGACGCGGTCGATCAAGCCTGAGAGTGCGGTGACCGAGCAAACGGGCGAGACCGATGGGGCCGCCGGCCAGCGTACCGCGGCGTCGCAGGAGGTCGCGGCAGTGGAGTCGGCGCCATCGATAGATGATTTTGTCGCGGAGTGGCATCCCCCGCAGGTTCGCCCGATCCCATCCGGCGGTGCGCCAAATCCTCAGACAAACGGAGTTCACGACGCGACGGATCTGGGCGATGAGATAATTCCCGCGGCTCCTATGGGGGCGAATCCGGTCGGAGCTGCCGGTGCGGATTACGGAATCGCGAATGGCGTGACCGGAGTCGCACCAGGGATTACTCCGACCCGGACGCCGCCAGTGGCTCCGGCTGCACTCGGGGATTCTAGACGCGACACCGACAAGACGCTCAAATGTCCGGAGTGCGGAACGATGAACTACGCCACCGAATGGTATTGCGAGCGCTGCGGCGGAGAGCTATCGACGTTCTAGTATTGTGAGTACGGCGTAAGACGTGGATGATCCACGCCTTACGTTCGACTTACGCCGCGGCTTTCTTTGCGGCCTTGGCCATGCGGCTCTTGCGGCGCGCTGCGGCGTTCGGGTGAACGAGGCCTTTGCGCGCGGCGCGGTCGAGAAGAGTGACCGCTACGGCCATCGCTTCTGGTGGGGCGTTTTCGGCTCTCGCCTTCTTGAGTGCAGTACGGAGTGTGGAGCGCTGGGCGCGATTACGCACCTGCGCGGCACGGGACTTCCGCATATTCTTCTTCGCGGACGCGATATTCGGCATGACGGGGCTGGTTAACTCGATGAAGCGAAAGCGTTTCCGATTCGCGACTAGCCTCGTAAATTAGGTCATCCCCATAACCGAGTCAAGTTGGATAGCGTCACTCAGCTTCTACTAATAGCCCCAGTACTTCTTTTTTCCATGGTCGCCCATGAGTATGCTCACGGGTGGGTAGCCATGAAGAACGGCGACCCCACGGCGTACCAGTTGGGCCGGCTTACCTGGAATCCGCTCAAGCACATCGATCCGTTCATGACGATCCTGCTGCCGGTTTTCCTGGCGATCTCGCACGCCCCCATCCTGGGCGGCGCGAAGCCGATCCCCGTGAACCCACGGAATTACAGGAACTTCAAGCGCGGCGACATCATGGTATCGCTTGCCGGCGTTACGACGAACGTGATCCTGGCATTCCTGTTTGCCGCCGTGATCCCGTTTCTCTACTTTCCGGGGCGCGCCTTTCCGGCTGCGGAGAATGCGTTTGCGATACTGCAGCGGATGTTCATTTACGGAATCCAGATCAATCTGATTCTCGCTGCGTTCAATCTGCTCCCGATTCCGCCGTTGGACGGATCGCACGTGTTCAAGTACGTCCTGCCGCCGGCGTGGGCGCTGTCGTACGAGCGCATCAGTCGCTTCGGGTTGCTCATTATCTACGCGTTGCTGTTTCTGGGCGGTCCGCTGTTGACCTGGTGGCTATTTCCGGCTGAAGCGATCACGAACTTCCTGGTTGGAACGGTTGGCGGATTCATCCTTCCCTGGCAGGGCTCGCTGTGACTGGAGTCGAGGTGCACAATGACGTTGCGCCGATGCACGCAAGATCGGCGGAAGATGCCGGCGAGCATGTTGGCTTCATCGTCGAGCTTCCGGAATTTTCGGGACCGCTTGACCTGTTGCTGTCGTTGATACGTGATGAGCAGGTGGACATCTACGACATCCCGATCGCGCGCATAGCCGAGCAGTTTCTCGCGCGCATTCACGGAATGCGCATTGACGATGCGGCCGAGTATCTCGAGATGGCGGCGCGGCTGCTCCGCATCAAGGCGCAGATGCTGCTTCCGCGCCCTGAAGGAATGGAAGCGTGGGAAGATCCGCGCGCCGAGCTGGTGCGTCGTCTGCTCGAGTACCAACAGGTGCGCGAGGTGGTTGACGTGCTCGAGCGGCTCAGCGACGATCGCAGAAACAGATTCGCGCGCTCATATGTGCAAGTGCAGGCCGAACCTGTCGATCGGGATGACCGGCCATTCGCGGCCACGCTAGCCGATTTGTTCGCGGCGGTTGATCGCGTACTGCGACAGGCGACGCGTCCGCTCGTTCATGATGTAATTCCCCGCGCGCTCGACGTGGATGGCGCGATGAGATCTATCCGAGCTGTCATGGCACTTCGTTCGCGCGCAAAATGGGGTGACATCGTGTCGCGCGATGCGGAGCCATGGCAGATACTGTCCGTGCTGCTTGCGCTGCTTGAATTGGCGAAGAGTGGCGAGCTGCGTATCGCGCAGCCGAAACCGTTTGCATCGATGGAGTTGAGTGGTGACACCGCTAGCTAGGCTACTGGAGGCGGCGCTCTTCGCGAGTGCGCGTCCGATCCCGTCCGACACGCTGAGCCAACTGGATCCGGAATCCACGCCTGCGGGCGTGGCGGCGGCGCTGGATGAGATTCGTGAGCGCTACGATAACGAAGGACACGGTGTGGAGCTCGTCGCGGTGAGCGACGGCTGGCAGATCCTCACTCGTCCGGAGTACACCGAGGCGATCGAGCGGGCGCAGCTCGCGGCGCGGCCGCAGCGTCTGTCGGGCGCCGCGCTCGAGACTCTCGCGATAGTTGCATATCGGCAGCCGATTGGAAGACTGGAGATTGAGGACATTCGAGGCGTTGGAGCGGGCGCGATTCTCAAGTCGCTCCAGGAGCGCGGTCTCGTTGACGTTACTGGACGTGGTGAAGGGATGGGGCGGCCGCTGCTGTATGGCACCACGCCGCTCTTTCTGGAACACTTCGCATTGCGCCATCTTGGCGAACTTCCGCGTGCGGATGAGTTGACCGTGGCGCTCCGGCCCGCGCTGCCACAGGCTTCCTGATGCCGGAACCGATGCGCGTACAGCGCGCGCTCGCGCGGGCTGGGATCGCATCTCGGCGCAAGGCCGAAGAGCTCATTACGGCCGGCCGGGTGACGGTCAATGGCGCCGTTGCGACGGTGGGTCAGGTTGTGGATCCGATCGGCGACAAGATCCTCGTGGACGGCAGGCGCGTCGGTGCGCCGCCCAAGACGGTATGGATGCTGCTCAACAAGCCGACTGGCGTCGTTACGACGCGTCGCGATCCAGGTGGTCGCAAGACGGTGTTCGATCTGGTAGAGGATCATCCAGGGCTCACATATGTTGGGCGGCTGGACTATCTGACCGAAGGGGCGCTGCTTTTAACGACGGACGGCGCGGCTGCCCATGGTTTGACGCACCCGAGCCGCGGCGTGGAACGAACTTACGTCGCGACGGTACGCGGAGACGCGATAGCGGCCGCGCGCGAAGCGATGCGCGGGGTCGAACTGGAGGACGGCGTGGCGCATCTGAGCGCGGCGACGGCTCACGCGATTCCGGGTCGGAGACACTACGACTTCGAAGTCACGTTGACCGAGGGAAGGCACCACGAGGTCAGGCGTCTCTGCGCCGCCCTCGGATTGGAAGTGGAACGACTGGTGCGTACCACCTTTGGTCCGGTCCGGCTCGGATCGCTTCCGAGTGGCGCGAGCCGGCCACTAAACAAGCGCGAAGCAGATCTACTCACTTCACTCGTCAAACAGCCACCACATGGAAGACACGGCACTGGTCAACGCGGTAATCGGTGAAGTAGGGAAGCGCGTAGTAGGCCAGCATTACATGGTTGAAAGGCTGCTCGTTGGACTGCTCACCGGCGGCCACGTGCTGCTGGAGGGCATGCCGGGGCTGGGCAAGACGTTGCTCGTGCGCACGCTTGGCGAGGTGCTCGACCTTTCGTTCAGCCGCATCCAGTTCACGCCCGACCNNCCGGCGGCCACGTGCTGCTGGAAGGCGTTCCAGGGCTGGCGAAAACACTCACGGTGCGTACACTCGCGGAAACGATCAACACATCGTTCCAGCGAATTCAGTTCACACCCGATCTTCTGCCGGCGGACGTGATCGGGACGCAGGTGTACGATCAGTCGACTGGCCGTTTCTCGGTAAAGAAAGGCCCGATTTTCGCGAACATCGTACTCGCCGACGAGATCAATCGCG
>PLEG01000221.1 GCA_003136975.1 Gemmatimonadota bacterium
CACCAAAATGATCGCGCTGCGAGAGAGCCGACGCCGTTCGATAGGAGCCGGCCGCGAAAATTGCGGCGTCGATACCGAAGGCGTGAATTGGCGAACGCACGTGGGTAGCGCGTTCGAACTCGGCGGCCGCGGCGTTCTCACTCAGTCTGTAAACTGCCGGAATTAGCGCCAGAGTTGGATCGAACGTCTGCAGAGCCTTAACATCCGGATCGGGATTTACGAGTTTTTCAGCCGCGACGTGCACGGAGTAGAGCGCGCTACCGTGCCGCGTGTAGTAGGACATGAGTGCGCGACTGCTCGCGGCATCGAAGTTGTTCCGATTGCCGATGCGATACCCCGATGACCAGAAGTCAAACGATGCAAGTCGTTCCGTTCCGGGCACCCACATCTTGCCGAGCCACAGGCTTCCGAAGGCGGCGGCATGCCGGCTTACATCCTCGCGTCCGCCGCCGAGCAATCCTTCCATCTCGACGCCCAGCGGAACGTCCACGAGAAGCTGGCGATCGGCAAGCCATCCCACAGTGTCAAAAACGGCGGCGCGGCGCGCGTATCCCACTGTTGGTCCGTGATATCGGCGCTCCACCAATTTTGGACCGACGGTGAGAGAATTATCGGGTGCGTTGAGTGAGGCGCGCTCAAAGTCGAAGCCAAACAGAATCAGGTTTGCGCTGGCTCCAACCTCGCCAATTCTGCGTCCCACGAGTAGAAATGCGCCCTCGCGGTGGAATGCCTGAGCGACAAGGACGGAGCTGCCACCGAATGCTTCTTCCTTGTGCGTGTCACGGCGATACCGCGAGATGGCGAGTTGATAGCGCCACTCGTCGTGAATACTCTGCTCGGCGTTGCGGAAACGCACGCGCACCTCGTCGCCGTCGCCGTATTCCGCGACCCGCATGCGCAGGTACAACGGAAGACGTAACAGATACGGATCGGTGTAGCCGAGTGCGCCACCGATCCGCCCTTCGCGAGTCGCTAGAGAGAGGTTTCCGGCGCGGCCACTCCCCAGGAGATTGCGCTCCTCAACTCCGCCGTACGACGATCCCGCCTGTGCCGCGAAGCTCGGGTTCAGGCTCCACTTATCCGATGTGACGATGGTGAGATCGACAGCGCTTCCAGGCGCGCAACGCGCACCAATCAACTGCGCGTCGGCGAGGTAGGGGCGCTGGCGCAGCCTGCGCATCGACTCGCCCACAACGAGTGTATCGACCGTGTCGCCTGCCGCGATTGGAAAATCTCGGAGGATCGTGGCCGGTCGCGTGGTTCGGTGAAGGTGTGACACCAACTTCCCGGCGCCTCCGGGGAGTGTGGCTGGGGGAAGTGCCCGAACGCTGAGCGAGTGAATTCGCAGTCCGGACAACTCAGCTGCCGTCGTGCGCGATACGATCGTATCGCACGTTGCTGCCGGGTTGAACTGCGTCACCGTTTGAGAGCTAGCCGCCTTTACTGGCAGGATCAGCGAAACGGTAAGAACTACTAAGGTGGCGAGAGAAGAGGACGCGGTCATGAGCCTCCAAACCTTCACGCTCCGCCTGATCTTCGCTAGAGCTTCATTCGGCGGGCCCGACGGTCGGCGTCACGCTTCCGCATCTCAGCGCGCATGGCGTCGAGCTTCTTTTGCTGATCTGGCGTGAGCACACGGCGAAGTTCGTCCTGTGTGCTGTCGCTTATCACGCGCGCGAGAGCGTCGACCGAATCCATGGTCGGACGGAGCGGCTTGTAGAGAGCCGACATCTTCTTTCGTTGCGCATCCATCAACGAATCGACGACAGTACGCTGCGCCGGGCTCAGGCCCCATTCTGTTGCCGTGCGGTCCCAGAATGTGCGCGAGTCCACCGGACCGCCAGCCGGCGAGGCCGGTCGCAGTGCGCGATCTCCCGCGACGCCAATGGCGCCACCGGCGACGAATGCGCCGATCATTACGAGCGCCGCGACGAGCTTTGTCTGGTGCATTGTGACTGAGCTAGTGCGAGGAGATGACGTCGCGGAACGTGGCACCGCGCGTATCCGGCCCATCGCGCTCGCTAAGAGCGCCTGCTGGTACAGTCACCTGTTCGGTGATGCTGGGCTGAGTAGCCGACTCGTACGCTGTGCGCATTTCCTGATTGTGTGCCTGAATGAGTAGCGCCCCGACGACGGTCGCAACGATTATCGCCGCGGCTGCGACGAGTCCGCCACGTGCCCATCCGCCGACCACCATCCACCAACGGCCGGCCGCGGAATCACCGATGCGTGCCATGATACGCGTCTCGAGCGCGCTCCAATACGCGTCGCCGGATGGCGGCGCATAAATGTCTCGCGCGGTCGCGATCACATCGTCCGGCAGTGGCTCATCGAGCCTGATCTGGTTATCCGTCATCAGTCGTTCCTCAGTCGTTCCTCAGTCGTTCCTCAAGTCGCGCAACATTCCCCGCAGCCGCTGTCGTGCGTGGTGCAGGTCGGATCGCGCCGTCCCTTCCGGTATTCCGAGTGTCTTTCCAATCTCGGAATGTGCAAACCCTTCTATATCGTGCAGTACCAGCACCGATCTCATACGTTCCGGCAACTGTGCAAGAGCTTCGCCCAAACGGCGCCGCAGTTCGTCCGCTTCACCTGGATCACGAAAGCTGCCCGCCAACGATTCGTGCAGCTCGTCTGTTGTGCGTACCTTTCTGCGCCGCGCCAGGTCCAGTGCAGCGTTTGCCACGATCCGGTTGAGCCACGGTCCAAAAGACTGTTCCAGATTGAAGCGGTCCAGCGCCTGATACGCGCGCACGAAGGCTTCCTGAACCGCGTCCTCCGCGTCTTCATGTACCGTGACGATCGCCCGTGCAACGGCGTAAGCACGCTTCGCATGCAGCTGCACGAGCATCCCAAACGCCGCCTGATCGCCTCGCTGGGCGGCCGCGGTTAGAACCCGCTCGTCAGGAGGATTACGCGACTGATCGGTCACGCGTTGAGTGGGAGGGGACGGGGGCTGGTGGCACCGGGGGTAAATCTAAACCCACGGCGCCGATCCACCCCCGGGTCAGTGCGCCTCGAACAGTAAGAGCAGGGGAGCGCGCGACCGCGCTGGCGTCCTGCGCGGAGCCTCGGAAGCTGGATGACGCGCCTCCGGCGACCAGCGCCCCGATTGTGGAGGCGCTGGGAGGATTGTTGTTGCCAGGAGCTATTGCGTGGAAATGTGAACGTTCACTGACAGTCCGGGCCGTAACGGATGATTGGGACACCCTTTTGTCACCGCGATACGAATGGGAACGCGCTGCACCACCTTGGTGAAGTTTCCAGTCGCATTGTCGGGCGGAAGCAGCGCGAACTTCGCGCCGGTCGCGCCGCTCAGACTCTCGACCTTGCCTTCGGCAGTGCAGCCGCCGTACGCATCGACATCGAACTCGACCGGCTGGCCAACCTTGATGTCGTTGAGCTGAGTCTCCTTGAAGTTCGCCGTTACCCAGACTCCAGTATCAGCGACGATACTCATCACTGGTTGGCCGGCAGTAACCAGCTGTCCAACTTCGACCTGCTTGCGTGCCACCAATCCGCTCGCCGGCGCGGTAATTTTCGCGTAGCTGAGCTGAAGTTTGGCATTGTCCAACGCGGCCTGCGCCGCGCCGGAACGGGCTTCCGCGATCCGGACTCCGGCCTGCGCAGTTGATATCTGCGAGCCGGCCGTCGTCACCTGTCGCTCGGCGGCGAGAACCTGCGCTTGTGCCGCGGCGGCCGCAGCCTGCGCCGCATCAAGCTGCTGCTTCGAGACAATCTGCTTTGCAGCCAGGTCTTTCATGCGCGCGAGGTTTGCCTGCGCATTGGTGTTGGCGGCTTGTGCGGCGATTACCTGCGCATCAAGCTGCGACCGCTGGCCAGACGCCGTAGCGACCTGGCCTTCTGCCTGCCCCTGCGTGGTCTTGGTGCCTGCGACGCCCTCGGCCGCCGCGAAATCGGCCTGAGCCGATTCGACGCGTACTCGATACTCTGCGTCGTCCAGCGTGACGAGAATCTGATTCTCTGTAACGTGCTGGTTCTCGTCTGCCGCCACACTCGTCACGTAGCCGCCGACCTTCGCAAGCACCGGAACGATGTGCCCGTCTACCTGCGCGTCGTCAGTGCTCTCGTGCGCGTTTGCGTAGGTCCATGTCTTGAAGCCCCATATCGCCGCGATAATTGCGACCACGATGACGATTGGGATGATGAACTTTTTCTTACTGCTGGATTCGCTTGCCATGTTTACGAGAGAGTGGGTGCTCAGGGAAGTGTTGTTACAACGCCCTGCGCGCGCGCAAGCGCGACGCGGGCCGTCTGAAAATTCGTCTGCGCGTCTATGACCGCGGTTCGTGCGGTCGTGAGCTGCAGCAGTGCAGTTATGACATCCGCGTTTCCAGCGACGCCGGCGCGAAATCGCTCGCGCGCCTGCGATACTTCTTGATCGGCGAGCCTCAACTGCTCGCGCGTGGCCTGTACCTGTTGCTGCGCGGCGTGTAAGTCGAGAATCGCCGAGCTGACATCGGCAGCTGCCTGCTGCTCGATGTCGTGCTGCTGTATCTCGGCTTCCCGTACAACGCCCTGCTGTTCCTGCACACGTCCCGAGCGCCGGAATCCGTCCAGAATTGGAACCGATACCTCGAGACCATACTCGTACGTACTGAGCATGTGGTGCACCGAGAGTCCGTTCACGCCATCGTCGCCAACGAGTGATATCGTTGGCAGGCGCTCGGCGCGAATCGCGCTCACGACCTGGCGCGCTGCGGCAATGCGCGCTTGTGCTGCACGGAGGTCGGGACGATTCTGTAGCGCGCGCTGGATCGCCGATGCTTCGTCGGTCGTCGTCGCTGTCATATCCATTCCGCTGAGCGAGTCTGCAAGAACTAGCGGCGTGCGTACCGGTACGTTGATCGCGCGTGCAAAAGTAATGAGTGAGCGGTCGCGCGCAGCCCGTGAGCTGATCAGTCCGGCCCGCGTTGACGCCAACTGCGCCTGCGCGCGCGTCACATCCAGCGCGATCCCGGTGCCGGCGTCGAGCTGCGCCTGCGCGACCGTGACGAGGTCTGCGGCAAGAACGCTGTCCTCACTGCGTGCGCGGAATTCGTCCTCGGCCCGGAGTGCCTGAACGTAGGCGAGCGCAGCCTGCGCGCCGGCCTGCTCGGACGCGACGGTGGCATCGGCGCTGCTCGCCTGCACGGCTGCGCCGGCTGCGCGATAGCGCGCGTACGCACCGAAATTGAATAGCGGCGCAACCGCGCTTCCACGTAGGTCCAGAGCGTGGAAGGGGC
>PLEG01000319.1 GCA_003136975.1 Gemmatimonadota bacterium
AATGACCAGCCCACTGCCATGACTATAGTCGTGCCGGTTGGCGGCGGTGGCCTCAGCGGCGGCGTTGCGACGATAGTCAAACGCGTGCGCCCTGACGCGCGCGTAGTGGTCGTCGAGCCGGAAGGCGCAGCGAAGCTCTCTGCGGCATGGCGCGCCGGATCGCCAGTGCGCCTCGAGAGCTCCACGAGCGCGGCCGACGGGTTGCTGGCTGTTAAAATTGGCGGCCTCAATTTCACGCATCTCCGGCGATTTGCGGACGAAGTAATCACCGTCACCGAAGCTGAAATAGCGACCGCGGCAGCGTACCTCTTTCGCGAGTTGAAGCTTGTCGCGGAGCCGAGCGGTGTGACTGCCCTGGCGGCATTGCTCGCGGGAAAGATCACGCCGACCGGCGAGACGATAGCGGTTCTGAGCGGCGGTAACATCTCCATTGACGCACTGCGTTCGTTTTGCGCTGACTTCTAGACGCGAACGATCGTGAGTGGATCCGATCCCAGGAGCCGATCCGAGGTTGACGGGGGATGACGCCGGGGGGTATTCTCCCGCTCCACCCGACCAGCCATGCTCCAGCCCCTACCCATCCCAGCGCAGGCAACCGCGTCCGACCGCTCGGGCGGGGTTCGTCCAACGCCATGGTGGCTGGACGTCATGCTCGTGCTGTTCGTGGGCGCCATCGCTTTTGGTGTGGCTCGGGCGGCGGCGCGGTGGAGCGCGCCATTGTCTCCGAACGTTCGCATCGACACGTCCATCTCGCTGCTTCCCTTGTACGCCGGACTGTCGACGCTACGAATGGCCGTCGCGTATGTCGTGTCGCTCGTCTTCAGCCTGGTGTACGCGCGGGCGGCCGCGGCGAGCAAGACCGCCGAGCGGATCATGCTCCCGGTGCTCGACATCTTGCAGAGCATTCCGATCCTGTCCTTCATGCCCGGCGTAGTGCTCGCGCTTGCCGCCGCGTTTCCGGGCCGCACGGTTGGGCTCGAGCTTGCGGCGATCATCCTGATCTTCACGAGCCAGGCCTGGAATCTCGCGTTCAGCTTCCACCAGTCGCTCGCGACGATTCCGCGTGAGCTGAGCGAAGCCGCCGACGTTTACCGGCTCGGGATCTGGCGCAGGTTCACGCGACTGGAGCTTCCATTCGGAGCAATCGCGCTGATTCAGAACAGCATGATGAGCTGGGCCGGTGGCTGGTTCTTCCTCATGGCGTCCGAGCAGTTCGTACTCGGCGCCAACAATCTTCGCCTTCCGGGTCTTGGATCGTATCTCGCTGCAGCCGCTGACGCGCGCGACACGAGGGCAATCGTGTGGGGGATAGTTGCGCTGGTTACCGTCATCGTGGCGCTCGATCAAGTCCTGTGGCGCCCGCTCGTTGCGTGGTCTGACAAATTCAAGTTCGAGCAATCAGGCGGTGATGCGTCCGAATCGTGGATGCTCGATCTGTTGCGCAATTCCAGCCTCGTGGCATGGCTGCGCGATCACACTGTTGTACCGATCGAGCGGTCCCTGGATCGCCCGCGCGAGCCACGCATCGCAGAGCGTGCCTCGCGAGTAGTGCCGCGTTGGCTACGCGTATTGCTCGGAATGTTCGCCGGTCTCGCTGCCGCCGCGCTTGTAATCTGGGGTGGCTTGGCGGCATTCCACGCCGTGTCAGTGCTGTCAGGAAAGACATGGTGGACAATTTTCGTCGCTACACTCGCGACGTTCGGTCGCACGCTCGCCGCGCTCATAATCGCGACTGCATGGACGGTCCCATTCGGCGTCGCGGTCGGTATGAGTCCCACGTGGTCACGGCGGCTTCAGCCAGTCGTTCAGGTAATCGCGTCAATTCCGGCGACCGCTCTATTCTCGGTGCTGCTTCTCATCCTGCTGGAGCTGCCTGGTGGCCTCAACATCGCCGCGATCGCGCTGATGGTGCTCGGAACTCAGTGGTACATTCTGTTCAACGTCATAGCGGGCGCGATGGCGATTCCATCTGATCTGAAGGAAGCCGCTGGGATGTACGGGCTGTCCGGGTGGCGCCGATGGAAAGTGCTGATCATTCCGGCGATCTTTCCGTATCTGGTCACGGGCCTCATCACGGCAACTGGTGGCGCGTGGAACGCAAGCATCGTGTCGGAATACGTGATATTCGCTGGTCACAAGATCAGCACTACAGGTCTGGGCGCGCTGATTGCGGAAGCCGCCGATGCGCAGAATTTCTCACTGTTGCTCGCGTCAACGCTTGTGATGGCAGCTGTAGTGATACTTGGAAACAGACTCGTGTGGCGCAAGTTGTATCGCATCGCGGAGTCGCGTTATCGCCTGGAATAAGGGAATCGCAATGACACTAGCTCTGACAGAACCGCCGGTGACTGAACGAGGCGAGGTGATACTCGAAGCTCGTTCCGTGGACAAATACTACGGTGACGATCGCACTCCGGTACTCGATAGTGTGAGCGTCGCGCTTCACTCCGGAGAGTTCGTAGCGTTGCTTGGCCCGTCAGGGTCAGGGAAGTCGACGCTGCTGCGCTTGCTATCGGGGTTGATGCCTCCATCGGCGGGACACGTCCTGTCGCACGGCGAGGAGCTGAGCGGCATCAATCCGAATGTGGCGATTGTGTTTCAGAGCTTCGCGTTATTCCCGTGGCTCACGGTTCTGCAGAACGTGGAGCTTGGCCTTCTCGCCGCCGGCGTCCCCGCTGAACAGCGGCGCGAGCGCGCGGTGGCGGCGATCGATCTTATTGGACTCGACGGATACGAGGAAGCATTTCCGAAAGAGTTGTCGGGCGGAATGAAGCAACGCGTTGGCTTCGCGCGCGCGCTTGTTGTGCAGCCGGAAGTTCTCTTCATGGATGAGCCGTTCTCCGCGCTCGACGTGCTCACAGGCGAAACGTTGCGCGCGGAGCTGCAGGAGCTCTGGATCTCGAAATCGATGCCGACCAAGGCTGTGCTGCTGGTGACGCA
>PLEG01000357.1 GCA_003136975.1 Gemmatimonadota bacterium
GATCGAGGCGCACGAGGCCGCCGCGAACGCGGTCGGCCAGTACGGCGTCCAGGAAGGCACGTCTGCGCATCATCCCGTAGAGCAGCTCCTGGGTCCATCTCCGGTCGCGGGAATCGATCTGGGTGGTGTGCCGCTCAAAGGACGGGTCCAGCAGTTGGCCGGCCCGCACGTCAGCGCACACCTCCGCGGCGATTATCCGCGTTGCGGTGATGGACGAGCTTCGTGTAGCGCTCGTGGACGAAGTTTCGCTAACCTCTGAGTTCACGCTTTGAACATCCCGGTGAGTGACGACGACGGGACGGCGACTTCGCGCCGCGGCGACGGCCGGGTCGCACACGCGTACCGGCCTGTCCCCGCTGGCGGCCGGGACTGGAACTCACGATCTCTTCGGACGAAAGGAACGTCGTGCAGGTCGCTGCCAAAAAAAAACGCTCCGAATGCATCGGCGCCGCTCATTTCAGCCGCCCCACACGAAGTGCACGAGCCTGGCGTGTCACTAGGTTCAAGGGTTACGGAAGCCAAAATATCACGATTGCGCATAATAGTCCGATTATGGTCGCCAACTATCATTCGCAGATCAAGTCCCAAATTTGTGAGAAAGTAAGCGAGTGTCGTGCCGGGCCGAATATACACGAAACGTTCGTTCCTGCAGGAAATTTGCCGTTATTGTCCGACTTCCAGGTCCACACGTGAAAGATGGCGCGATCCGGAGCCGCTTCCCGGGCGTAGGGTAATGACTCGCGGTATGCGTCGTCTCAAGTGCCGTTGGTCGCCACTGCTCAGGCTGACTCGTTAAGCGCGATTCGAGACCGTCACACGCCTGGAATCTGGGCGGTCCGCTCCATTGTTCGGGGCCGGATATCGTCCCGTACTGCGGTTTGTGTCCAACACCCGTTGAGTAGGCGCGACACATTGGCGCTGCCGACGCGGCGGTGCGCCGCCCGTGAGTTACGCCAATACGGACCGAATGCCCGTCAACCGAGCATGTCGCCGATGGCGATTCCGCGTCCACGGTGCCAATCGACGGCCTGCATTCGTCGCTTGCCGGCTGGCTGCACGTCGCAGATGCGCACGGCACCGGCACCGCAGGCCACAACCAGCCCCTCGGCATCGGCAGCCAGTACTTCGCCGGGGCGTCCGCTCACGTCGAACATGCGACGCGCGCCGAACAGTTTCAGGTCGGTTCCGCGATGGACGGTCCAGGCACCCGGCCGAGGGTCATAGGCGCGAACGGCGTTCGCAACCTCCCTCGCGTCGAGCGACCAGTCGATGCGAGTGGTGTCGCGGTCCACCTTCCGTGCGTAGCTCGCGAGCGAATCGTCCTGCGGATGCTCGGTCGTCGTTCCCAGCTCGATCACCGTCAGCGCCTCGATAAGGGCGACGGCGCCAAGCTCAGACAGTCGACCCTGGAGCTCGCCGTACGTCTCGTCGTCGGCCACGGGGGTGCGCGATTGCAGAACAATCGGCCCGGCATCGAGTGCTGGGACCATTCGCATAATTGTGACGCCAGTCTCGGTCAACCCTTCGCGAATGGCGGCCTGGATCGGTGCCGCTCCACGCAACGCCGGAAGCAGCGAAGCGTGGATGTTGAGGGTGCCGAGTCGCGGAAGATCGATTATCGCGCGTGGTAGAATGTGGCCGTAGGCGACCACGACAGAGAGATCGGGCGCCACGACTTCCAGTAGCTCCTGGAAATCTTCCTCGCGAGGCGATTCGGGCTGGAATACCGGCAGTGATTCTTCGAGCGCGATTTGCTTGATGCGCGGCGGAGTGAGCGTACGCTCACGGCCCACCGGCCTGTCGGGTCGCGTGACGACGGCGCATACCTCGAATCCCTCTCCAACGAGAGCGCGCAGAGCGGGCGCGGCGAATTCGGGTGTGCCCCAGAACATGACGCGCATGAATCGCTACAGCTCGGGTTCGAACGGCGCGGTGGCGCTGTTGGCCGACTTGTCACGTGACCGTGACCGGCGTGACCGCTGCTTACCCGGTTCCAGCTTCCGGATGAAGCCGGGATAGCTGGCAGCCTCCTTCTCCCACTTTCGCGCGGTGAACTTGCGCTTGAGCAGACTCATGTAATCGATGAACAGTTTTCCATCGAGGTGATCCAGCTCGTGCTGCATGCAGCGCGCGGCCAGATCAGTGAGCTCGACTTCGAACGGTTTTCCATCGAGGCCGGTCGCGCGCGCGACGACGCGCGTTGCGCGGTCCACGTCGCCGAAGATCTCCGGAATGGACAGGCATCCTTCCTCGGCGCGCTCGGAGCCCTCGCGCTCGATGATCTCCGGATTGATCATCGCGAGCGGATTCTCATCGACGTCCATCACGAACACGCGCTCGCTGCACCCCACCTGCGGTGCAGCGAGACCTATTCCCTCGGCGGCGTACATTGTCTCGAACATGTCTGCGACGAGTGCGCGAACTGCCTCTGTCACAGCCGGCGTGGGCGCCGTGCGCGTGCGCAGGATCGGATCGCCGAGTACGCGGATGTCGAGTACGGCCACCGCTCCTACTCCTCGGCGGCAGTGGAAGGCTTGCGCATGATCTTGGCAATGCGCCCGCGCTCGACGATCAGGCGGGTGTCGCCGGACTTGATGGTGACGCGGTCATCGAGCGAGACAACCGGATTGCCATCCTTGGTCTGCTGTGCGATGAATGTGACCTCACCGATGACGCCGCCTGACGTGACGATCTCGTCACCGCGGCGAAGGCTCCGGAGCATCGTATCGTGCTCCTTCTTCTGCTTCTGCTGCGGACGAAGAAGGACGAAGTAGAAGATGGCGCCAATGGCGCCATACATCAGGATGGTGCTGATAAGCGGATTGTTCATCGTGTGATTTCAGATTTTGCGAAGTAGCGCGCGAGCCAGTCGGCGCTCCACCGGTCAAACGTTCCGCTGGCGATGTGTTCTCGGGCGGTGCGCATGAGTCGAATCAGGAAATGTACATTGTGAAGCGACAGGAGGCGGAGGCCCAGGATCTCTTCTGTGACGAATAGGTGCCGCAGGTACGCGCGGCTGAATCGGGTGCAGGTGGGGCAGTCACAGTCGGGGTCGAGCGGTCCCGGATCGGCGCGCAGCTCGGCGCGCTTGACGTTGAGCCGTCCGTCGTGAGTGAAGACCGCCCCGGTGCGGCCCATGCGTGTCGGTGCGACGCAGTCGAAGAGGTCGATGCCGCGCCGGACTCCTTCGATCAGGTCCTCCGGAAAGCCGACGCCCATGAGGTAGCGTGGCCGGTCGCGCGGGATCACGGCATCCGTGGTCTCCAGCATCGCGTACATGTCCGGCTTGGACTCACCCACGGAAAGTCCCCCGACGCCAAATCCGACCCAATCGCCAAGCTCGGCGATTCGCAGAACTGATTCGCGTCTGAGATCGGGATGGATTCCGCCCTGCACAATGGGAAACAGCGCCTGCTCGAAGGGAGCATTCGCAGCAGATTCGTTGAACGTGGTCAGACAACGTGCCAACCAGCGCGCGCTGCGCTCCATTGCGTCGCGCGCGACGGGCTCCGCGGACTGGCCTGGAATCACATGATCGAACTGCATCATGACATCGGCGCCGAGGTTGCGCTCGATGCCGATCACTGTCTCAGGTGTGAAGAATTTCGCATCACCGTTTATGTGACTGCGAAACTCGACGCCCTGTTCGGAAATGGTTCGAAGTGTCTCGAGCGAGAACACCTGGAATCCGCCCGAATCGGTGAGCATCGGACCGTCCCAGCCCATGAATTTGTGAAGTCCACCCATGGAGCGGATGAGCTCGTCGCCGGGCCGCAGGTGCAGATGATATGCGTTGGACAGCACCATCGTCGCGCCGGCGCGATGCAGGTCGTCGGGATCGAGCGCCTTGACCGTCGCGAGTGTGCCGACGGGCATGAACGTGGGCGTTGCGATGTCGCCATGAGGCGTTGCGAATACACCAGCGCGCGCGGCGCCCTGCGATTGAAGAACGTTGAAGCTAAATGGCATCAAATCAGAGTATGAGCATTGCGTCGCCGTACGAAAAGAAGCGGTAGCGCGCGTTAACCGCTTCGCGATATGCACGCATGGTCGTGTCGTAGCCCGCGAATGCGGCGACCAGCATGATCAGCGTGGAGTGCGGCAGGTGGAAGTTAGTGAGGAGATGATCCACAGCGCGAAATGTGTACGGTGGCCTGATAAAAATGCTCGTCTCGTTGCTGCCAGCTATTACGATCCCGCTCTCGCTCGATGCGCTCTCGAGGGTGCGTACCGTAGTGGTACCGACTGCCCAGGTGCGCGCTCCTCGCGCGCGAGTCTCGGCGATGCGTTGCGTGGTCACTGCCGGTATTTCGTACCACTCTTCGTGCATTACGTGTTCCGCGGGGTCGTCAACTTCAACTGGTTTGAATGTCCCAGCGCCGACGTGTAACACGACATCCGCGACATTGACGTTGTGCTCATGCAGCTGGTTCAGGATGTCTGGCGTGAAGTGAAGGCCCGCGGTTGGTGCGGCGGCTGATCCAGTCTCCGCGGCATAGACGGTCTGATAGCGCTCCGCGTCGGGTGGTGTGTCCGCGCGGGTTATGTATGGAGGAAGCGGAATGTGCCCGTACAGCTCGATCGCATCAGCGTCGCTCAATTCGCTGAGTATCTCGACGATGCGAGTGCCGCGCTCTGTCGATTCGAGAATGCGAACATCCAACTGATCGCCGACGTGAATCGTGCGGCCAGGTTTCATCTTGCCGCCAGGACGAACCATTGCTTCGTAACGCGATTCGCCAAGCGCCTTGAGCAGAAGCACCTCGGCAGGCGCGCCGGAATCGCGTGTGCCGAGCAGTCGTGCGCGCATCACGCGCGTCGTGTTTCGAACGAGCAGGTCACCGGCTGGGATGTATTCCACGATGTCGGCGAAGTGTCGATGCATGATGGTCTGCGATGCACGATCGACCACCATGAGCCGGCTCTCGCCGCGTATGACTGGCGGCGATTGAGCGATCAGCTCCGGCGGGAGTTGAAAATCGTAGTCGGAGGTTCGAGTGCCGTGCATGGGCCCGGGTGGTGGAATTGGTAGACACTGATCGCCGTCAACGATCTGGCCGGAAGGCCGTGCGAGTTCGAATCTCGTTCCGGGTACGGGCTGGCTGATTGACAGAGTACTGTAAATAGTACAAATTCAAAGTACGTTGACGGCGATCCAGCAGTGGTGACACTGTGGATGAGAGGCTCTGAGGAATTCCTCAGAGCCTCTTTGCATGCCTGCGTCAGAGCAAACTTGTCTGCTGCGATTGCATCGGCGGCGTGTATCCGAAATGCCGGTACGCCTGTGGTGTTGCGACTCGTCCCCGCGGTGTTCGCTGCAGAAATCCGTTCTGCACGAGGAACGGCTCATACACTTCCTCGATCGTCCCCGCGTCCTCGCCGACCGCGGCGGCGATTGTCGTGACACCGACAGGGCCGCCGTCAAATTTCTCGATTATCGCCTTGAGAATGCGCGCGTCCATGTCGTCCAGTCCGAACTGATCGACATCCAGCATCTGCAGCGCTTCGTCGGCGACGGGTAGCGTGATGATTCCGTCCGCGCGCACCTGTGCGTAGTCGCGTACTCTGCGCAGCAACCGGTTCGCGACGCGTGGCGTGCCGCGCGAACGACGTGCGATCTCGTGCGTTCCCTTGGCGTCGATCTCGGTCTTCAACACTTCAGCGGTGCGTCGAACGATCAGCTCCAGTGCATCCACGGGATAGTAGTTGAGCCGCTGTTCGATGCCGAATCGCGCGCGAAGCGGAGCCGTGAGCATGCCAAGCCTGGTGGTCGCGCCAATCAGCGTGAACCGCTCGATCGGCATCGTTATGGTTTGTGCCTTGGGCCCATCGGACAGGCGGATGTCGATCTTGTAGTCTTCCATCGCAGGATAGAGGAACTCCTCGATCACGGGGCGCAGGCGATGGATCTCGTCGATGAAGAGAATGTCGCCTTCACGCATGTTGGTGAGCGTGCCAACGAGGTCGCCAGGCTTCTCGAGTGCGGGCCCGGACGTGGCGTGGATATTCACCCCCAATTCGCGCGCGATCAGCTCGGCGAGGGTGGTCTTGCCGAGTCCTGGCGGGCCGAAGAAAAGCGTGTGGTCCAGCGGTTCGCGCCGAGCCAGCGCCGCATCAATGTAGATGCGGAGCGAATCCTTTACCTTGGGCTGGCCAATGAACTCGGCGAGCTTCTGCGGTCGGAGCGATAGCTCGACCACCGACTCGTCGGCCAGAACTTCTGGTGTGGTGATTTCGGCGCGGGACATGGATTGGGTTTCCAAAGCTACTCCGGGCATGGGCGAAGAATATGCCGAAGATATACCGAAAACAAGTATCGGCTGGTCACACCTTCCCGTCGAGCCGCGCCGCAGGCGAGCTCAACGATTGAGCAGCTCCAGCCGCTCGGCGGCTCGGCCCAGCGTCTCGAACGTTTTGCAGAACGCGAATCGAACGGACGAGGTGCCCCTGCCCGGATCGCCGTAAAAGCTCGTTCCTGGAACGGTCGCGACGCCGATTGTCTCGGCCAGCCAGATTGCGAATTCACGATCGTTTCTGGTGCCGTCGATCGCACTGAAATCCGCGAGGATGTAATAAGCGCCGTCTGGCGCGGAGCACGAGAATCCGGCTTTGACGAGCGCGGTCATCATCACGTCGCGGCGCTGCTTGTATGCGCGCTGGAGGTGATTGTAGTAGTCGGCGTCGAAGGCCATCCCGACCGCGCCGGCGGCCTGGAGCGGGGCCGCGGCGCCGACGGTGAGGAAGTCGTGGACCTTGCGAATTGAGCCGCTCAACTCACGCGGTGCGATGGCGTATCCCAGACGCCATCCGGTGCAGGAGAACGTTTTCGACAGTCCCGATATCGTAACTGTGCGCTCCCGCATTCCAGGCCAGGTCGCGATCGGGTGATGATGACCTGCGTAAACGAGATGCTCGTAGATCTCGTCCGTGAACACGAGAAAATTGTGTCGTTCCGCCAGCTCGGCGATTGCCGATATCTCCGCGCGCGAGAACACTTTCCCCGTAGGATTGTGCGGTGTGTTGAGCACCAGCGCGCGAGTGCGAGGAGTGATCGATGCGGCGAGCCGCTCGATGTCGAGGTGCCAGTCGGGCGCGACGAGCGGTACGAACACCGGTTTCGCACCGGCGAGCACCGCATCGGGGCCGTAATTCTCGTAGAACGGCTCGAGGATAATCACCTCGTCGCCGGGATCTATGAGTGCCATGAATGTTGCGGCCATTGCCTCCGTTGCGCCGCAGGTCACCGTTATCTCGGTATCCGGATCGACCTGCATGCCGTACCAGCGGCGATACTTCTCCGCTATCGCGATCCGCAGTGCCGGAGAGCCCCACGTTATTGCGTATTGGTTTACGTCACCCATGATTGCCGCGCATGCAGCGTCCTTCATGGGGGCTGGCATGGGGAAATCAGGGAAGCCCTGCGCCAGATTCACCGCGCCGGTGCGGTGAGCGATCCGTGTCATCTCGCGGATCACCGATTCATTGAACGTGCTCGTGCGCTGCGCTGTCTTTGTCATGAGCTGTCGAATCACGACGCGAGAGTCGTGCGATGAAGGGTGTGCCGAGTCTCGCTAACGGGCGGCGATCCGGGCCAGGGCGTTACGAATGAGCGCTGTTGCCGCGAGTGGTGCGGTCGCGGCGTCCAGTGTTGCCCGAACTGCTCGCTCCGCATCAGGCAGCGAATAGCCGAGCGATACAAGTGCACGTATTGCGTCCTCAGCGGCAGCGCCTGCGGCGGGTGCACCAATGGGCCCGCTCGCAACATCCACGTCACGCATTTTCGTTGCGAGATCGAGGATCATCTGCTCAGCCTTTTTCTTGCCGACTCGTGGGACGCTCTGCAGCGTGACGGTGTCCTTTTCGACTATGGCGCGCACGAGCCTTGCGGCAGTGAGCGTCGAGAGAAGACTCAGGGCCAGTGCGGGTCCCACTCCGTTTGCGGTACGGACCAGATCGAACACGCGACGCTCTATCAGTGACGCGAATCCAAAGAGCTGCCAGCCGTCCTCTTTCACAATCAATGACGTGTAGAGTGAGACAATCTCGCCGGTTTTTGGGAGTGTCTCGTACACCGAAAGCGGAATCTGAAGTGTGTAGCCAACGCCGCCGGTTGTTACGATCTCGACCCGGTCGAGATCTTTTGCTTCAAGCACTCCAACGATACGTGAGATCATTCTAAACTCGGCCGACGGTAAGTGCGCCCGCCACAAGCGCCGGCGCCCTGGATGACATCACGCATGTCAATGCCGCGGCTACGCCATCCGCCGCGTCGGACGGCGTGGGAACCGATTTCAGGCGAAGCAGACGCATGAGCATGTACTGAACCTGAGTCTTGGTCGCGGCGCCGTTGCCGACCACGGTTTTCTTGATCTCCGCGGGCGGATATTCTACTATCTCGATCCCGGCCTGCTGTCCGGCGAGCAGGATCACGCCGCGGGCGTGGCCAAGCACTATGGTCGTTCGCACGTTGTGCGCGTAGAACACGTCTTCGACTGCAAGCGTGTCGGGGCGATGGGTACGGATGAGCTCGCTCACACCGTCGTAGATCTCGAGCAGTCGCACTGCAAGTGGCTCGCGTGCCTTGGTGCGGATCACGCCGCATTCTACAAGTGAAGCCGCACCAAGACGCTCGCCGCGCACGACCCCGTAACCGGTAACGGCAGTACCGGGGTCGATGCCAAGCACCAACACTACGCCGTAGCCATTTCGTCAGCGTCCATCTCGAAGTTGGCGACGACTCTCTGAACGTCGTCGAGATCTTCGAGCGATTCGAGCAGCTTGAGCAGCGCAGTGGCTGAGCTTCCGGACACATGCACCGTGTTCTTGGGCAGGTATGAGACTTCAGCCTCAGCGACTACGACGCTCTTGGCCTCTAGCGCTCCCTGCACGTCGTGCACGGAGTTGGGTGCGGTCGTGACGATATACTGGTCGTCCTCGCGCACAAAGTCCTCGGCGCCGGCGTCGAGCGCTTTTTCCATCATCGTGTCCTCATCGTACTTGGTCGCATCCACGTAAATCTGACCCTTGCGGTCGAACATGAACGAGACCGAATTGGTGGCGCCGAGGTTGCCACCACCGTGCGATAGTTTGTAGCGAACGTCCGCCACCGTGCGCGTTGGATTGTCGGTCACGGTGAAGATCATGATCGCAACTCCGCCGGGCCCGTATCCCTCATAGATGACGTCCTGATATTCCACACCCTCGAGCTCGCCCGTACCCTTTTTCACGGCGCGTTCGATGTTCTCCTTGGGCATGGACGCGGCCTTGGCGGTGTCTATCGCGGTCCGGAGCCGCGGATTCCCAGCAGGATCACCGCCGCCGAGCTTGGCGGCCATTGTGATCTCACGGATCAGCTTGGTGAAATGCGCGCCGCGCTTCGCATCGGTCGCGGCTTTGTAGTGCTTGATTTGCTTCCATTTGCTATGACCGGCCATGGATCCTGCGTCCGTCTAGGGGGTTTGTTCGTAATATAGACGGAGCCGCTCTGCCAGCGCGCCAAGCTCCTGAAGCGCTGCGGGTGTCAGGTGCCCAGTCAGGACGTGCATCAGCTCACGCAAGCTCGCGGCGGCGTCAATGCCACTCATGACGCTGGCGTCAACGGCGCGGAGGAGTGCCATGCGGGCTGGCTGAGGCATGGTGAGCGCCGACAACCAAGTCCTGGCACGATCGGCGCGCATGGCACGTTCCGGCTGCGGAAGTTGAGCAGGCGGAAGAGCGGCGAGCATCAAGCGTGCTATCATCACTGCCGCCAGTGCCATCTCCCGATCACTGCCGAGCGTGGCGGATTGAGCACAGTCAGCAAGTGCCGGAACAGCGAACAAAACTGGCTCGAGCGAGTAAGGCGGGGCAGACGGAAGCGCCGCGCGCATGGTGCCCGGACTCGCCGGACTCGCCGGAGTGGCCGGACTGGTAGGTGCTGGAATGGCGGTCACGCGCGGAATCTAGGCACAGAATTGGGGAGGGGCTACATTGAACACTTGTCCGAACGGCAGGGCGGATACCTTTAGGAAGCCATGGCTTTGAGAGCAAAATCCGTCCTTTGGGTGGACGACGAGAGCGATCTTCTTGAGTCGCATTGCATTTTTCTGCGTTCCAAGGGATACGACGTGGAATGCGCTACCAACGCGGATGACGCGGTGGAGCTTCTGCGTCGCCGGACATTCGACCTGCTTCTGCTGGACGAGCAGATGCCTGGAACCCGCGGATTGGAGGCGTATCGTGAGGTCCGCGAGATAGCTCCCAATCTCCCGGTCGTGATGGTCACGAAGAGCGAAGATGATTCAACTCTGCGCGAGGCGATTGGCGCCAACATTCGGGACTATCTCGTCAAGCCGGTCAATCCGCGGCAGGTGCTCTCGGTCATCACCCGGATCCTGGACGGCCCGCGGATCCGGTCGCAGGCGATCTCGCGCGCTTTTGTGGAGCGGTTCCGCGCGCTCGAGCTGGATCGCGCACGCAACCTCGATTGGCGCGGATGGATCGAGCGCTACGACGAGTTGATGCGCTGGGATGTGGATCTCGCCGAGGCGGATGAGCGCAGTCTGTACGATTCGCTGCAGGGTTTGTACAGCGACATGCACCGCGAGTTCGCGGATTACATGCAGACGGCATATCCGTCCTGGCTGGCCAACCTGAACGGCGAGCGTCCTCCGCTATCGATCGACATAGTGGGCGAGTTCCTGGCGCCAATTCTGGATCGTGAGCGCGCCGCGGTGTTCATCGTCGTGGACTGTCTTCGCCTCGACCAGTGGCGCATTCTGGAGCCGCTGCTCGCACCATACTTCGAAGTTGAGACAACGCACTACTATGCCGTGCTCCCAACCGCCACGCCATATTCACGGAACTCGCTGTTCAGCGGGCTCTTTCCGGGCGAGATCGC
>PLEG01000284.1 GCA_003136975.1 Gemmatimonadota bacterium
GTCTTCAAAACCATTGATAGTGAAAACAAAGTTGCCGTTCACATTTTGTTGCGTGTTGTGTGCTGTGTCGGTCGCAACTATGGATACCTGGTTCTGGCCGTAAGGGTTTTCTTTTACCTCGAAATTTTTGATGGAGATAGTATCTGCGAAAGCAAAACAGCCGGTTATTGTTAAGCATAAAAGTAGGATAAGCTTCTTCATCTGTTAGATATTTTTTTAGGCCGGGAGGCACAATAAAAGTAAAATAATTTTTTAGCTGTTCAATAAATAATTGTATAGGTTTAAAAACGCCGCGATCTGCAATTTTGTGGGTTTCATCTCCATAAGCTTAACTATCAACCAAATAAGGGGTTATTAGTTTTATTGTGGGTATGATAATCCCTGCAAACCGTTATCGCCGTAAAAAAATGGTTCGAAATTATCGCCTGTAAGTTCGCAGGTTACCTGCATGGTGGTAAACAAAATATCGCCGAATATATTGGCAAGGGCGGCATCGGCAGCATCGCGACCGTTGGCAATTTTTACCAGGCCGTTGAGGACCCGAGTCGCTTCCGCACGATCTCAACGTCAGCGGCTGCGAATCCGTGCGCGACGATTTCTTCCGGTTTGTAACCTGTTAGCAGCCAGTTGAGAATCTCGTCGGCTTTCGCATACGAGATTCCGAAGTCGCCCTCGTCAGTCTGGCTCTGAATCAGATCAGCTGATGCCGGCTTGTTGACTATCACTTCGGGAACTCCGAGGAACCGCGCCAGCTCCCACACCTGCGTCTTGAACAGATCGCCAAGCGGGTTAATTGGCGGTGAGTCGTCCGCATGCCAGGTGAAGTAGCCGAAGAGGCGCTCCGTCTTGTTGCCGGTGCCCACGGGAAGCGCCTGGTACTTCGCCGAGAGATCGAACAGCACGATCATGCGCATGCGCGCCATCACATTGCCGCGCCGCGATGCATCGGCGTCTGGCTCGCTCGCAAGATACCCGTCAACGGCGGCGGAGATGTCGACGGTTCGTTCAGTGATTCCAAGCGCGTCGATCACCAACTTCGCATGCTCCATCGATTGCGGGCTGCTGGTGCGATACGGCATTCGCACCGCTATTGTATTCTCAGCGCCGAGGGCCCGTGCGCACAGGGAGCCGGTGACCGCGGAATCCACGCCACCCGACATCCCGATCACCGCTTTCTCGAACCCACGTCGCTTGAATTCAGCACGCAGAAATGCGACGAGCCACTCGGTCGCAAGCTCGCAGTCCAGCTCGAGCGGTGGTGGCGTGGTCTTGGTTATGAGTGGCGCGATGACTTTCACGACGGCTACTCCCGCTCGCCAGCACGTTCGAGAGAACGCAGCATGTGCGGCAGCATCGTTCGCAGGTCGGCGAGTAGCGGCGATGACGCGCGTGCCCGCGTAATGTCGCCGAGATCCAGTGTAACGGGAATCGCGGCTTCGTCCCAGAGGGGAGCGCGAGCGCGTACATCGCCCTCCGGTCCCGCTACAACCGACCCACCTGGAAATGCCTTTCCGCCTTCGTTGCCAGTGAGTTGGATCACCGCAACGAACACACCATGTTCCTCGGCGCGGTCGCGCGCGAGTCGCTCCCAGCGGTGCATGCTTGCGGGCCCGCGTATCTCCTCATCCGGTTGGGGCCATGCGCCACGTGCGGGTGACGCGGATGGAACGAAGATGATCTGCGCACCATCGAGCGCAACAGCGGTCGCGGTGAGCGCGTGCCACGCATCCTCGCAGATAAGAATTGCCGCGCGACCCCAACGCGTGTCGAAGGCGCGAACGCCGAGTCCGTGCTCGACGAAGCGTTCCTCGTCGAACAAACCGTACGTTGGAAGAAACACCTTGCGATGAACGTGCAAGATCACTGGCTCGTCATCACCGAGCGTGACGTACATCGCACTGTTGAAGTACATGTTCTCGTGCAGCTCGTAGAAGCCCGCCACAACGTCCACTCGGCCCGTACAATGAGCGCGAAAGGCGCGGTTGATATCGGCCGCGAAAGTTGCGCCTGGCAGCGCGACATCGCGTACCCCACCTTCCACGAAGTAGCCTGTGAGCACCGTCTCCGAGAAAGCGATGATGTCGGGACGCGTGCCGACGTCCATGAGCGTTTCGAACAACTGCTCGAAACGCTTAAGATTGCCTATGTAATCGCCCTTCCGAGGCTGGAACTGCACGATTGTGAGATTAACCGGGTCCGTCATGATTGAAACTTCACATCCAGCGGGGGCGGAGGGTAGGGATGGGTCGCCGAAGGTCAATCTTTCCCTCGACGCGCATATCGATACGGCTGCCAGCGGGCGCTACCCCCTGAGAGCCACTGTTGCTGGGTAGAGTCGGCTGGCGAGTTGTTGCGAACAATCAAGCTTGGGGGACTACGGGCTGTGATCGTAGATCCAGCGCGCATGACCGACGACGCAATGCTGACACTCGCGACCCTGGCGCACGTCACCTACTGTTCGTTGATCCTGTACGCGCCGCTGGAGTGCGAGGCCGTCATACGCGTATCTAGTGTGGCTGAGCGTATGAGTGAGCTCTTGCTCATTGGATACAACGACGACGTGGTGAATCTGAAACGAGTTATTGGCTCGCTGCCGGATCTCGCCTCCGTTCAATCCTTCACGGAGCTGCTCAGGCGCTTTCGGTGTCGGCGGCGTTCCCGTTCATTCAAAAGCCGTTTGCCTCGCGTGATCTCGCATCCGCAGTGCGGACCGCGCTGGATTCATTGCGCAGCGCAGAAGGGCAACCGAACGCTGGGTAAGGCGATCGTATTCAAGAGTCCACTCGACTCCGCCGGTAAAAGCGCTCACGGAAGTGCTGGCAGTCGCCAGCCCCTCTGCGTTCGCACGCGCCATGCGGTTAAAGAGGTACGTCGGTCAGATCGCAGACTCGCTCGATGTCGCCGATCGCTGGGAGGTCGAGGTCGCCGCTCTCATCTCTCAACTAGGGTGTGTGTCGTTGCCGTTGGGCTTGATCGTCAAGATGCATGTCGGAGGAGAGCTTGACGCGTCCGAGCAAGCGATGGTGGACGCGTTGCCAGCGACAGCAGCCTCATTCGTCGCCGAACTCCCGCGCCTGGATGCGATCCGTAATATTTTGACACACCACAATACACCCTACGCTGCGCCATACAGCGTATCGTTCGACGGCCCTGCACCGAACCTCGGCACAAGAGTCGGTGCGATAGTTCCACTCGGCGCGCGGATGCTCAAGGCCGCCAGCGATCTCGATTGGCTGCTCGCTGGAGGCATGTCGGAGACAAGTGCGTTAAGCAGCCTGGCTGCCAGTGAAGGCGTCTATGACCCGGAGGTGTTGAATGCACTAAGTCGTGCCCTGGGATGCATGCCCGAAGTAAATACGTGGCGTGTTCGCCTTCGTGACGTTCGAGAAGGTATGGTATTTTCCGCGGGCAATGACCTCCTGATAATGCCCGCTCATCGTCGGCATTCGCCGTTCATGGCATGTCGCTTGAGGCCAGTCCTACGCTAGTGACAACGCGACGAGCGGCTGGTCGAGCACATCACGCACGATGCTGACGAATCGGTTCGACGCAAATGGCTTCTGGAGGAACGCCGTCCGTCCATTGAGTACTCCCAGACGGATCACTTCGTCGCTCGTGTACCCCGACATAAACAGAACCTTTATATCTTCGCGCGTCTCCATCAGTCTCTCGACGAGTGCGCGACCGCCCATCTTCGGCATTACCACATCGGTCGCTACCATGTCGATCGGTCCGGAGTAGGCCATCGCCACCTCCAGGGCCTCTACGCCGTTGCTGGCAGTTAATACATTGTACCCATTCGCCTGAAGGATCCGCGCCGTCAAGCCGCGCAACGCTGGATCATCTTCAACTACCAATACGGTTTCGGTCCCATGCAAAGATAGCCGAATCGTTTCTTGTACAGATATCGTTACGCTTCTATCGACGAGTCGGGGAAAATAGATTCTGAACGTCGCTCCCTGACCCGGCTCCGACTCAATGGCGATGGTGCCGCCGGACTGTGTCACGATCCCGTACACAGTGGAGAGACCAAGGCCCGTTCCCTTCCCTAGGTCCTTGGTCGTGAAGAACGGTTCGAAGACGCGTTGCTGTGTTTCTCTGGTCATCCCGCCACCGGTGTCCGTCACGGCGAGCATCACGTACTCCCTGGTAGCCGCCTCGCCTTGCACTCCATCAGTTCCACCGTTTGCTGGAAGCTCGACATTTGCGGTTTCAATCTGGATGCGACCGCCATTCGGCATCGCGTCACGCGCATTGACGGCGAGGTTAATGAGTATCTGCTCGAGTTGCCCGTTATCTCCGCTTATCGGCCACGGATCGGATCCCAACGTCGTCACGAGTTCGATGTCCTCTCCGATAAGCCGGTGCAGTATCTGTTCAACCTCACGCACCACAATATTCACGTCGATCGCCCGCAACTGTATGACCTGTTTCCGGCTGAACGTGAGAAGTTGCCGAGTCAAGGCTGCGCCGCGTGTCGCGGCCTCGGAAATCTGTTGGATGTCGGCAGAACGTGGGTCGTCAGGCGCCAGATCTTCTTGTAGAAAAGTGCTGTAGCTGAGGATGACAGTGAGCAGATTGTTGAAATCGTGTGCGACCCCGCCGGCGAGTTGTCCCACTGCGTCCATCTTTTGAGACTGCGCAAGCTGATCCTCCAGGCGTCGTTGTTT
The DNA here is from genome assembly GCA_003136975.1 of Gemmatimonadota bacterium. Classification (GTDB taxonomy): domain Bacteria; phylum Gemmatimonadota; class Gemmatimonadetes; order Gemmatimonadales; family Gemmatimonadaceae; genus Fen-1247. Next base: position 4,671 of record PLEG01000284.1, read on the forward strand.
CGTGGAATCACGAACTGTGTACACGAGGACACCAGGCGCGAATACCGTAGCTCGCACATCCAGTACGCGCCCATCAGTTGTACTTCCTCTTGACGGATGACGCCCAGGACTGCCGCTAGATCCGACCGACTTGATACTCTCTGGAAGCGCTTCCTCTAAGGGGATGAGCCGCAACTCCTCCACCGACATTCCCGTAAGCTCACAAGCCGCCGGATTCGCGTCCAGGATGCAGCCCGTGTCATTTGCGATGAATAGGGCGTCGCTCACGTGGTCGAAGATGAGTCGCAGGCGCTCCTCGCTCTCCCGTCGTCCAGCCTCGGCGAAGCGTCGTTTCGATCGCTCCCCGGCGCGGTCGATCGTCGCCATCAGATAATCCGGCGCTACCGGCTTGATGAGATAATCGTAGCTCTCCTCACGCAGTGCGCTAAGAGCGCTTTCCATCGTGGCGTTTCCGGTCAGGATCACGACCTCTGTCACCGATGATAGCGCGCGAAGATGAGCGACGAGTTCAATGCCGTCCATGTCCGGCAACTGAAGATCGACGAGGGCTATGCAGGGAGCGTTGCCCAACGTGCTCGACACTTTCAGCGCAGCCAGTGCGGAAGCTGCCGGAATTGGTGTGTAGCCATGCATGCGTAATATGTCGGCCGTCGTTTTGAGCAACTGCACATCGTCGTCGACGATAAGGACGGAAAGAGACTCAGGAGATTTAGCGCTCAAGGATACTCTCCAGCATATCGATCAGTTTTCCAGGTGGAAACGGTTTATGCAGAGTTGCGTAGATCAGTGCAGGCGGTGGTTCGGTCTGCTTTTGGTCGCCATTATTGGATTCACCCTCGCATAGTATGAGTGCTACTCCCGGACTCACTCTCTTGATGGCAAGCACCGACTCACCGAGCGTTACGCCATTCACGTATTGATCCAGGACCACGACAAGTGGCGCCTGTTCCTCCAGCGCAGTGAGCGCCTCGCTCAAGCTCGTCACTTCGAGCCACGCGTAGCTGCTCTCCTTGAGTGCCGTATGTAAAACAGAGAGAAAGTCAGCATCATCCGCCACTAGCAATACCGGTTTCAGCCCCTGCGTCATCTGGTCCAACATCTCGAACAGAGTCGGCAGCACGACTGGCTTCGCCAGCACGCGCAGTGCGCCTTCTCGCTCCGCTTCCGCGATGATTTCCGCAGCACTATAGGCAGTCATCAGGATTACCTTGATGCCACGACGAATAGTCTTCATCGCCTTGAAAGCCTCGACGCCATTTATGCCGGCCATCCGGACATCCATCAGTACTGCGTCGTAATCCTGCCGCCCTACTGCCTCGATCGCCGCTTCGCCGCTGTAGGCGCTATCCACTGTCCAGCCATGCAGGCTCACGATGTCTGAGAGCGTCCGCACCATTTGACGATCGTCGTCAACTACGAGAATTCGTCGTATCATGCTGCCGTCTCTCCCGCTGCACCAAAGTGAATAGTCATCGTCGAGCCTACGCCCAGCTCGCTTCTGGCGCGTATTTCGGCGCCGTTGGCTTGAGCAAGCGTACGCGAGACCGATAGTCCGAGCCCAATCCCTCGCGCCTTGGTCGTATAGAGAGGATCGAAGATCTTTGTGAGCTGTTCTGATGCAATGCCGATCCCGGTGTCGCTCACGTCCAAGGTGACGACACCGTCACGATCGGCGCGCGCGCGTAGCGTCAACTCTTGCTTGCCACCCTTTCCATCCATCGCCTGTTGAGCATTGCTGATCAGATTTAGCACGACTTGTCCCATCTGAATACGGTCAACGCATACCGGCGGGAGGTCGGGCGGAAAATCACGGGTCACTGTTATCCCATCGAGCCGTCCGACCCGCATTAGCTCCTCTTCAACCAGCGCGAGCACAGAAACTGTTTCGGTCTTCGGTTGCTTGACTCGAGCAAAGTCGAGCAGGTCACCTACGATCTTCTCCGAGAGTCCTACTTGTGTCTGGAGGATGCTGAGGTATTCCCTGACACTCTCCGGAGCGTCCTTGAGTACGACAGACAGGTAGTAAATAGCGTTCGTCATGACACCCAGAGGATTTCGTAACTCGTGCCCCACGCCTCCAGCGAGCTGGCCCAGAATCACGAGCTTCTCTCGGCGCACTAGCGTTTCCTGCGTTTCATGAAGTTCTTCGAGAGCGCTCTTGAGTTCCATGGTGCGCTGAGCCACTCGACCTTCCATATCGCTCCGAGAATCCTCTACCTGGCGCGCCATGCTATTAAACGAAGCGGCAAGAATTCCGATCTCGTCTTTACGTGATGTCTTCACTCGACGCGAGTAATCGCCGGCCGCAATTCCCTCCGCCGCGATCGTGACCTCTCGTAACGGAGCGATTACCTGACGGCCAAGTACAAAAGCGGCGAGCCCGCCGATCAGGACGAGCATTGCGGCGGCCAGCATGATCTCGCGGAGGAATGCGTGCGCTGGTGCCAATGCCGTGCTGACAGGAACACCTACCCACACCTGCCACGGAGCGAGCCCAACCCGCGCTACCGTTCCCGTCCATTCGACCCCGTCGCGCGCGGTATACGACGCGTTGTAGTGCCCCGTGTGTCGATCACCGTCGAACGAAGGGGGCCCTAGGACAGTCGACGAGAAGTCCGTCCAGAATCCGCCTTTCCGGTTTCCGAACAATACCGCCGCTTTCGCCGATATCAATCCACTGATCAGAGCGGCGCCCTGGCCGGCGGGAACCTCTCTGTATTGAACGAGGTATGCGACCGTGTCGCGCGAATCAAGCACCATGGGCGCGGCGACATCATAAGAGATGACACCGTGCTCGGTGACAAACGGACTGATCGCCGTAGAGCGCGATCTGGCAGCTGAATCAGAGCGGCCACCGCGAATGGCTGGCACACTATCGGTCGCCGGACCGTCAACCCAGAGAAGACGCTTCCCCGAACGATCAAGTAGCTCCACCCCTATTATCTGGGGCGTGGTAGCAGCACGGCGACTGAGCGCGGTCAGCGCACCCGGGCGGAGGGCCACGTCATTTGCTACGACATACCGCTGCACCGCCGTATCGCTGGCGGCGTGTTGCGTCTCCAACACCATGCGCCGCGCCGATTCGTCCAAGGCACCTGCAAGCAATTGTGCGGTACCGGCCATCCTCGCCGAGGTTGTGGCCATCAGTGCATCGGCAATCTGATGGTAGGCGATGAAAGCGAAGAGGACGATCACTGTAACCAGCAGCCCCGAAATCAGAAGCGGGAGCTTTCTCGAGAGAGACTGCCTTTCCGCCAGGTGTCGCAATTCCATACCGCCGGTTGCAGAGGTGAACGGTTTGTAGAGTTGAATCGTGCTGACCGGTCTACGGTCGCTGACGGGAGGGGGTGTACATCCCTGGCCACGACTTTCGTCGGATTCGCACTATTTCAGGCCGCATTTTCGCACTGCGGACGCGCTTTACTTGCCAGCAGTCTATAGCGGCTGCATTAAGCCTCGACCGCAATATTCAGTTCTTTAACCGCAAATTGGACTTCACATCGGAGGGGAACACTTGCGACCGTGGATTGGCTCAATGATGGACGCGTCCACTTGGAGGGAGATACGCTTGATGTCGCTCCCTTCCAAAGCGACGAGATCTTCAAGTTCCTTTGGAATCCTGCGAGAGGGCGACTTGAACTCATGCCTGATTCAGCTCAGTGACCTGTGTGAATCGGTTAGTGCGTGCGTGGGGGAGGAGGGGGGCGCTGGAACTACCGGCAATTGTCCCTATGAGTCGTGAAACTCTGGAAGGTTGCGACGTACAGCGTGCTGCTCATCGCTGCGCCCCATAAAGGGATGGCACAAGCAAAAGAAGAGGCTGTAATGAATCTTTTGAGACTCCCGACTCGTAGCCGAACTGTTGGAGTTTGGCGGTGACGTGTCGGTCGTCGCCGACCGGCACGGTGTTCATCGGGGTACGGTATATCGATGGATGCGCGAACACTCGATACCCACGCCGGCCCGACGTCAGCGCCCCTCCGTAAACGGCCTGGCAGGAGCAGGAGCGCGCGACGGTGCTGGCGGCTTACAGTCTCGCGACGGGGTCGCTTGAAACGATCACTGTCAGTGGCTCTGCACCCGCAGCTTTCCATCGCTCACCAACACCGACTTTCCCGCAACGCGAACGGCGTCGATCTGACCGGCCTTCTTATCCGCCGACAGAGATAGAATGCTCGGTCGTCCCATCTCGAATCCCTGCTCGACGGTCCAACTCAGCGGCGATCCATCGACCGCGTATTTCGCGAGATACGCAGCCAGACATGCACCCGCTGATCCCGTCGCCGGATCCTCGCCGATTCCGAGATCGGGCGCGAACATCCGAGCGCGGATCGCGCCACCCGCATCAACTGCGCTTGCATCAAAGAGAAATATTTCCTTGGTCCAACCGCTCGCGAGTATGCGCTCCCACACCGCGCGATCCAACTTCGCGCGGCTAACAGCGTCACGACTTGCGAGCGGTGCAATGAGGAACGGTACGCCGCACGAAACCGCCTCGACTTTCAACCCGCCCGTCGCAACATCTGAAACCGTCAATGATAGGAGAGCGGCGATTTTGTCCACGCTCGGTACGTCACTCCGGAACTCCGGTGCCTGCGCCGCGGTGAGCTGAGCAGATACCGGCGATCCGTTCTCAACGCGGATCGTCACCGGAACCGGCCCAACGCCTTCCTCGAGCACGATGTGCGTCTCGCCTTCCGTTAACGGAATCATGCCTGTTGCCGCGAGCAGAAACGCAGTCCCAACGGTGGGATGTCCCGCGAACGGAAGCTCGCGTCCGGGCGTGAAGATCCGCAGGCGCCGGGTATGCGCTGCATTTTCCGGCGGAAACACGAAGACCGTTTCCGAAAGATTGAACTCTCTCGTGATGCGCTGCATCTGCTCAGTGCTCAATCCGCGCGCATCGGTCAGCACCGCAAGCGGATTCCCACCAAAGATCTCATCGGTGAAAACATCGAGTGTGTGGAACGCGTATGCTTCACTCATACCACAGGATCCGGCTTGGGCGTAATGCCGTACGAGATTGCGTTCTTGTACGCGCGGTGATTCGGGTCGCGCCAGTCGATATCCGTGATGCTGTAGTACACAGTGTCGCGTACTCGTCCCTCGCGCACCACCATGTGCTGCCGGTGTATCCCTTCATACATCCCGCCGATTCTTTCAATTGCGGCGCGCGATCTGGTATTGCGCACATCGGTCTTGATCTCAACTCGCAGCGCGCCGAGTTCGTCGAAGGCGTGCTGCAGCATCAGCGACTTCGCTTCGCCGTTCACTCCGGTCCGTTGCCGGTCGGGGCGCAGCCACGTCCACCCGATCTCTATTCGACGGTCGTGTACGCTGATGTTAGCGAATCGCGTCGCGCCAATCACTTCACCCGTCACGGGATCGGTTGTGACGAACGGAAGTGCATGTCCGTCATCGCGCTCGGTCATCGCTACCTCGACGTATCGCTTCATGTCATCGAGTGACTTGATGGGAGAGGTCCCGGTGTGCTCCCAGATTTCGGGGAAGTTTGCGGCCTTCCACATCGCATCGGCATGCTCGCGCGTCATGGGAATGAGACGGGCCCGCCGCCCTTCCAGCGTAACGGGCCCGATGTGCATTGGAACCTGCTTGATGTACCGCGCTTGCTCGCTCATCTATCCCCGCATCTCCAATCGAAGGTACCAAGCGAGAAAGATAAAACATCTTCTGCCTCGTTCGCCGGAATAGTCAGGCGCATCAGCCGCTACAGAATCTCAGTCTGGCGCGATTCCTTCGTGTTACGCCTGGGGCCACCGAGCTCGGCCGGTAGCTCGAAATGCCGGCGCCGGACGGCCTGCGCGTCGATCCGCGCGACTTCCTCCGGAGCTGCCGCGATGTACTCCGTTGGCACGTGAGTACCACGCCGCGCGAGCTTCTCCGTCATGATCGTGTAGCGCATCATCAACGACGAGATGATGAAAGCGGCCGTGCATCCGCCCAGTAGCGGCAGTAGCCCGATAGGTTGACGCGTCGTTTCAAACGCGAACACCACCGANNGCGCGGGTCCACGCCGAGGCCGGGGAACCAGTGAACGCACAGGATCCCGAGCAACGCGCCAAGCCCGCCTCCGATCGTGAACAACGGGGCAAGCGTTCCGCCCGACGTCCCACTGCCAAGCGCAATGGACCACGAGAGGAACTTGAGCACCACCAGCGAGAGCAATACCGCGTTGGTAAAATTCCCGGCGAGAATGTTCGAGATGTTGTCGTAACCCACACCGAGTGTGCGCGGCTCGAAATAGCCGATCACGCCCACGACCACAGCGCCGATCGCCGGCCACCACATCCAGTGAACCGGTAGCTTCTCAAAGCCTTCCTCGATGTAGTACAGCGACTTGGTTACGACCACCGCGGCGACTCCAACAATCGCGCCGAGTACCATGTACGTCATGAGTGCTTCGCCACTCGGGTTCGTCAGCTGAGGCATCGCGAAGACACCAGCCGATCCCTCGAACACCATTCGGATGCCAGTCGCCGTCGCGGAAGCGAGTGCGACGGGAACGAGCGAGCGCGGGCGATATTCAAACAGCAGGAGCTCGATCGCCAGCAGAACGGCCGCGACCGGTGTTCCGAAGATCGCCGCCATTCCCGCGGCGGCGCCCGCGGCGAGCAGCGTCTTGCGTTCGTCCGGCGTTGTATGGAGCACCTGGCCCACTAGCGATCCGAGCGCACCACCAGTCGCGATGATCGGACCCTCAGCGCCGAAGGGACCACCAGTTCCGATCGCGATCGCCGCCGATAGCGGCTTTAGCACCGTGATCTTGGGCGAGATCTTGCTTTCGTTGGTGAGGATCTGCTCCATCGCTTCCGGGATCCCGTGTCCGCGGATTGCGCCGGATCCGTACCGCGCGAGTAAGCCCACGAGCAAGCCGCCGATCACCGGGACAATCACCACGAAGATCCCGAGATGATTGCCAGTCGGTGTGGCGTTGAAGATCGTGAACTTTCCGTGGAACGCGACGTTCGTTACTAACGCGATCGCTCCGATCAACAGCCGCGCGATGCCGACGGCGCCTACGCCAACGATTATCGCAAGGCCAGATATGACGAGTGTACGGCGTTGCTCGACGTCGTAGAAGGGAGGTGTCTGAACTGCTTCAAGTGCTGCCGGTCGCGTCATCTTCAAAGATCAGGGTGGCGGGTTCTTCGTCAGCGCCCATGAGGGCAACGAGGCTATTGAGCTCGCCCGAGAGCATATCCAGCGAGCTTGGTGCCATGCCGGAAAGCGCATGCGTCAGTCGTTCCTGTACAGTTGGCGGCTTGCGCTGCATCAACGCGATTCCGTCGTCCGTGATGGCGACCTGGGTGCGCCGCGCGTCGGTGACCGAAGGAAGCCGCACGACCAGTCCTTTGGCCTCGAGCCGGCTCACCACGACTGAAACCGAGCTCTGATCCGTCGAAGTCCGCTCCGCCAGCTCGTTCATCGACTCCACCGGCGCTTCGAGCAAGAGTTGTAGAACGAACGTTTGAGCGGTGCTCAGTCCAGTTTCCCGCTCCACCGACACAGCAGTCGTGCGGAGCGTCCGGACCAGTCGCCGAATTGACACAAGCGCGCGCCCAACGACCTCGGGAGGATTTGTATTGGAACCCATGGGGTTTAAGCTAACACTCCGTCCCACAAGCACATAGGACGAATCCGTACCGAATCCGGGTTATCTTCGGAAGCATGACCCCAGCAGCAGGTCGGATCGCGGTGGCCAGCGCGTTCCTGTTTCTCGCGGCGCCTGTTGTAAGCGCCGGCGCGCAACGCACGACCGGTGATCCGTGGCGGATCAATGCCCTGCCACAAGCGTCTCTCGTTTTCGCCAACGACGGCACCCTTGTCGGCGAGATAGGTCGAGAAATGCGGACGAGTGTCGCAATCCGGACGCTACCCAAATACGTTGGCCAGGCGTTCGTGGCTGTAGAAGACCAGCGCTTCTATCAGCACAACGGAGTCGATCTGATCGGCATCGCCGGCGCGATCAAGGACGACATCATGGGCGACCGGCGTGGTGCGAGCACCATCACGCAACAGCTCGTTGGGAACATGCACCCCGATGCGATCGACCGAAACGACAAGAGCATCGGACGGAAGCTTCGGGAGCAACAAGCGGCGCGCGAGATGGAGAAGCACTACAGCAAGGAACAGATCCTCGAGGGATATCTCAACGTCATCTCTTTCGGCCACGGTTACTATGGAATCGAGAGCGCCGCGCAGCACTACTTCGGCAAGTCGGCGAGTCGCCTGACGCTCTCCGAGGCGGCAACGCTAGCGGCGATGCCGAAGGGGCCAGCGATCTACGACCCCGCGCTTCATCCGGATCGCGCGCGAGAGAGGCGCAATACTGTTCTGGCGTTGATGGCGCAACAGCATTACATCACGGCCGGCGACGCCAGCGCGGCACAGGCTTCACCGGTGGTCACCGCCCCCAACTGGGGGATGACGGCACCGGCGGGTTACTTCATTGATGTAGTTCGAATACAGGCTACACGCGCGGGTATTCCAGTCATGTCTGGTGGCTATCGGATATACACCAGTCTCGATCCGTTGCTGCAGACCGCGGCTACTGATGCACTACGCGACGAAGCCGCCGAGATTGAAGCGAAGCCAGGATATCGCCACCCCACCATCGAGTCGGGAAGCGATTATCTGCAGGGTGCGGTCGTCGCGCTCGACCCAACCACTGGCGACGTGCGCGCACTGGTCGGCGGCCGCGACTACACGCGTAGCTCATACGACCGGGCAGTGGACGGAATGCGCCAGCCGGGCTCGTCGTTCAAGCCCATTGTTTACGCCACTGCGGTAGCGGACAGTCTTCCACCGACAACGATGCTCGCCGATACCGCGATCGCGATTCTTCTACCGAATGGTCGCTACTACCGGCCCGACGATTCCGATCACCGTTACCTCGGCGCCATCACGATGCGCGATGCGTTCGCCAAATCGCGCAACATTGTCGCGGTTGAACTTGGTCAACGGCTTGGAATGGATTCCGTCATCGCGACCGCGCGACGCATGGGCATCACATCTCCGATCGCTGCCGTTCCGTCCAGCGCGATTGGCGCCTCCGCGGTCCAGCCGCTCAACATGATAGCGGCGTACACCACTTTCGCGAATCTCGGAACTCCAGTAACGCCGCGGTTCATCTACAGAGTGGAGGACGCGAGCGGAAAGGTGCTGATGTCGCAGCCCGTTCACGCGCTCGCGCCAGCGCTGGATCCGCGCGTTGCGTTCGTTACGCGTGACATGATGCGCGACGTGGTCGATCGCGGAACGGCGACTGTGGTGCGGAAGTACGTGCCCGCAAGTATCCCAGTTGCCGGAAAGACCGGTACGACGAACGACAACACCGACGCCTGGTTCATTGGTGTCGCGCCTGGCATCGTCGCGGGTGTCTGGATGGGCTTCGATCGTCCAACGCCGATGGGCAGCGCCGCGGCTGGCGGTTCCTTTGCCGCGCCAGTGTGGGGGCGCATGGTCGCGCGCTACTTCAACGCGCGCGGAGTTCGCACTACCGAGTGGACGCCGCCTCTGGGTGTTATCAGTGCGGATCTCGATCGCGTTACCGGACAGATGGCAACGCCTCTCACACCATCGGCACGTCGCTACACCGAATACTTCGTGGAAGGTACCGAGCCTGATTCCCTCAAGCTCGATTCGTGGACCGCATTTAAGGGTGGGGCACTGGTCTTCTAGATGCGATCCTGCTGAGTTAGCCATAGCTCGTCATCCTCGCCGAAGGCGGGGATCCATGCTCGGCGGGATGACGACATCCAGCGT
>PLEG01000056.1 GCA_003136975.1 Gemmatimonadota bacterium
GTTTCGAACGATTGTTCTAGGTGCGCGAGCCCCACACTTGCAACACGCCTTCATTCACCGTTCAACAATCGTTCCCACATGCCCTTGGATCCCACCTCCGTGGCAAACCCGGCGAATCCCACGAGACTCGGCGCGATTCCCGGTGCCGATCGTCGCGGCACACGGCGCAAGCGTACTGGGGACGATGTCGCGTCCCCAGCCGCTCAAGCGTTTTACGTTCGCGTGATGAGGATCCTCCAGACGGGGAATGTGGACTTCCTTGTTGGCGGTACGTACGCCTTCACGCCATATACGGGAATCGCCAGATCCACCAAGGATTTCGACGTCTTTGTCCGCTTCGCGGATGGAGCCCGGGCGCTGGCGGTACTGGCCGCTTCCGGGCTCAGAGTCGAAATGACCTTTCCGCACTGGCTCGGCAAGGTCTTTTGCGAAGGGCATTTCGTTGACATAATCTTCAACTCCGGCAACGCCGTGACGCCGGTTGATGAACAGTGGTTCGTGCACGCCTCCAGCGGCACAGTCCTGGGCGTGGACGTCAAGCTCGTGCCAGCAGAAGAGATGCTCTGGTCCAAAGCCTTTGTGATGGAACGTGAGCGATACGATGGCGCCGATATCATTCACATTCTTCGCTCACGCGCGGAGCGACTGGACTGGGATCGGTTGCTCGCGCGGTTCGGCGATCGGTGGCGCGTCCTGCTCGCCAACCTGATTCTGTTCGGCTTCGTGTATCCCGGCGAACGCGCCCGCATACCAGCCCGGGTGATGCGGATTCTCACCGCCAGGTTGGCTGCCGAACTGGATACCGACTCGCCCGGAGGCTGCGTGTGCCAGGGAACGCTGATCTCACGCGAGCAGTATCTCCACGACACTCTCGACTGGGGATACGCCGACGCCCGGATCGAGCCGATCGGCAACATGACAGCGGATCAGGTGACCGCGTGGACGGTGGCGATCGGCAAATAGGGTGCGCCGGGCCGCATTGCGACTGTGAGGTTTCGTTCACCGTGCCGATCCTTACCTATTGATGCCCTTCTGCGTGCCTTCGGTCTGCTGCTTACCTTGCTACAAATGAATTGGCTGATAAATGCCGCCGAGAAGGCTGGTTGCACGACCTCGGCGAAGCCGACTATCTCGGCGACTACCTCCATTTGTGAGGCATGGCGGTCAGTCGCCGAGGCATACGGGATTTCCGAGTCCGATCTCGTGGGCCACGTCGCGACGCTCTTTCGTCTCGATGTTGCGCCACTGGAGGCCGCCGAGCCGCGCGCGGTCAAGCTCATTCCCGAGAAAATAGCGCGCAAACACCATGTCCTCGCAATTCGGGAGTCGCAGAACGAGATAGTCATCGCGACGAGCGACCCGACCGACTACAACGCCGAGCAGGCGGTGCAATTCACATCCGGCCGCCGCGTCATTCAGCAGGTGGCTGGATACCAGTCGCTACTCGACGCCATCAACGCTTACTACTCCCCCGAGCGCGCGATGGAAGGCCTGCTTCGCTCGATGGATGTCACGCTCAGCGACGTGAAAGTCATCGAGAGCGAAGCGGTAGATCAGGTGGCGGCCAACGAAGCCGAAGCGGCGCCGGTGATTCAGTTGACGAACATGATCCTGCACGCGGCTATTGCGTCCAACGCCAGCGATATCCATCTGGAGCCGGGCCGGCATCAGGGCATTGTGCGGTTCAGAGTTGACGGCGTCATGCGACAGTACATGCAGCTCCCGCTCGTTGCGCTTACCCGCGTCGTGTCACGCATCAAGGTAATTGCCAAGCTCGATATCGCCGACCGACTACGGCCACAGGATGGACGCACTCGCATCTCGGTTGCGGGCAAGACTTTCGACATGCGCATCTCGACGGTTCCAACGAGAGACGCGGAGAAAGCGGTAATTCGTATTCTCAATCCCGATACATCGCGCTCGCTCGATGATCTTGGGCTCGCGCCGCAGGAGCTGAGCCGCCTCAAGTATCTGTTGTCATTCCGCGAGGGCATTGTAATCGTCACGGGCCCCACCGGTTCGGGGAAGACCACGACGCTGTATGGTGGTGTGCGCGAACTTGCGGCGCAGGCGATCAATATCATGACTGTGGAAGATCCCGTGGAGTACGAGCTGCCGGGGGTTACACAGATCCAGATCGACCCGAAGCGCGACGTCACGTTCGCTTCAGCATTGCGCGCGATTCTCCGCCAGGATCCCGATGTGGTTTTCGTTGGAGAGATTCGCGACGCCGAAACTGCCAAGATCGCGCTGCAAGCGGCTGCAACGGGACACCTTGTGTTGTCCACGCTGCACACCAACGACGCAGTTGGCGCGGTGCAGCGGCTCATAGACCTGGGACTCGACCGCTCGGCGCTCGCGCCAGCATTGCGCGGAGTGGTTGGCCAGCGGCTCATTCGTCGATTGTGCAGCGTGTGTTCGATCGAGCAGCCGGAGCAGCGGGACGCGGCAACTGTCAGGTTGGAGCGCGCGTTCGGAGTGCGACAGGTACGCCGCGCCGTTGGCTGTAAGGAATGCGGCGAGACCGGTTATCGCGGGCGCATTCCGCTCGACGAAGTACTCGTGAATAGTCCCGACTTCCAGGACCGGATGACGCGGAACGCGTCGTCAATCGAGCTGCAGCGCGCAGCGGAAAAGGGTGGCATGCGCCCCATTCGCGAAGTTGCGCTTGCCCATGTTGTGACTGGCGCGACGACCCTCGACGAGGTGGAGCGCGTGCTCGGTGAAGGGGAGGTGCCCACGGAACGCGCCGATGAGCGTCAGCGAATTCTGGTGGTCGATGACGATCCCGTAACGCGTGAGCTCGCGGTGGGCGTGTTGAAAGCCAGCGGCTTTAACGTGGAACAGGCGACCGACGGGCAGGCCGCGCTGGACATGCTCGCGCACGACTCACGGTACGCGCTGATGACGCTCGATCTCAGCATGCCCCGTGTCAGTGGACGCGATGTACTCAAGCAGATGCGCTCATCCGCCGCCACATCGGGACTTCCGATCGTCGTGCTCACAAGCACGGAAGGCGAGGAGATCGAGATCAGTCTGATGAATGAAGGCGCCGACGACTATCTGCGCAAACCTCTCGACCCAGCGCGTTTTATCGCACGCGTTCGGGCAGTTCTGCGACGTTCGGCGAACTAGCGGAATAATCCCCAGACTTACCGCCGCTCTTTCTCAGTAGCCGCACATCTCCGATCACCATCGCACGGTCCACGCTCTTCGCCATGTCGTAGATCGTGGTAAGCGAGACCGTAACAGCGACGATCGCTTCCATCTCCACACCTGTTGGTCCCGTCGCGACTGCGGTTGCTTCCGCGCGCACTCCGGGGAGCGCCTCGTCGAGCGATAACACGATGTCGGCCTGCGACAGGGCGATTGGGTGACACAGCGGGATGAGTTCAGCCGTTCGCTTTGCCGCCATGATTCCCGCAATCCGCGCCACGCCGAGCACGTCACCTTTCGCGATAGTGTTGTCGCGAATCGCCGCAAATGCATCGTGTGACATGCAAATTGTACCGCCGGCGGTGGCGATGCGTCGGGTATCGGTCTTGCCACTCACGTCCACCATGTGCGCAGCTCCGGCGTCGTCGGTGTGCGTGAGTCGGCTCACCGGATCTCGCGCGCCGCTCATGCCGGAACTCCTTCCAGCGCGTCGAGCAGTACCGCCGCCGTGAGTTGCGGGCTTACATTGCCGTCGGCGCGCGCCTGTGCTTCGGTTACCGCGGCCGCGGCTCTTGCCGCGGCGTAGGCGCCTTCGGTGTCACCAGCCGACAGTGCTGATTCAGCGCGTTCGCGCAACAACACATTCAATTCAGCGAGCATGTCGCTGAACGCACCCCGTGCTCCGGCAGAGCCATGCGTGAGTGCGGTTGCGTAGCGTTCAGCGCCGCGGGTCGATGATGCCTCGAGTAGCTTGAGCGCCGCGGCGCGCGCACTTGAGAGAGCCGCCACCGACAACAGGTCGCCGGGTGCACCGCGGGCAAGTGCAACGCGCTCGGCATCACCGTGCGGGAGCGCCAGTGCATCGAGCGCTGTTTTCGCGTTGGGGTCGCGCACGAACGCGAACATCTCGGTATCGGCAAGCGGCGCGCAGCGGATACTCACGACCCGTGATCGAACGGTTGGAAGCAACGCTCCAGCCTCGCTCGAGGTCAACAGTATCGTCGTGTCCGCCGGTGGTTCTTCCAGCAACTTGAGAAATGCATTCGCGGCCTGATCGGATCCCTCCTGCGCGACCATACGCTCAGCGTCGCCGACAATGAAGATCTTCCGGCGTCCCATTGCCGGCGACATCGCAGCCTTCCCGACTATGGTGAGCGTTGTCGCGAGGAAGATCGCTTCGCTCCCCGAGGGGCGGGGGTAAAATCCGTTTCGCTCGAGCCGTTCGCTGCTCGCTTCGACCAGATCCTCGATGACGTCGTCCGCAGTCGCATTCGCGTCGCTCAGCCGCGGGCGCGGGTAAACCCAGAACACATCAGGATGCCGCAGATCGAGCACGCTACGGCACGCGAGACATGTGCCGCAGGGTTTTTCGTCACGCTCGCAAACAAGCACTTGCGCCAGCCACAGCGCCAGTCTCTGCTTGCCGATGCCGCGGGTTCCTTCAAAAAGGATGGAGCCCGGGAGCGAGCCGCTGTCGATCATTCGGCGCAAACGCCGGCGGATACTTTCGTGACCGTAGAGCGGGGCGATCGGCATGCGGGAAATATGGCACGATGTGTGACGTTGTAGCCCGCACAACATTCTTCGGCTACGCATTACCATGAGGGTATATCAATGACAGCAGGTCAACTGGACGGCCGCAGAGTCGCTTTTCTAGCAACCAACGGAGTCGATGAAGCCGAGTTCATGCAGCCGTGGCAGGCCGTGACCGCGGCCGGCGCGAAGGCGGAGCTCGTCTCGCTGCAGGTCGGCGACATCCAGTCGGTATCGAAGGGTGAAAAGACGCAGAAATTCAGGGTCGATCGGTTGGTGGACGACGTATCGGTTCGGGATTATGACGCGCTCGTGCTGCCGGGCGGCCTCAAGAACCCCGATACGCTTCGTATGAACCCGGCCGCTGTCGCGTTCGTCAAGGCCTTCATGGACGCAGACAAGCCGGTTGGCGCTATCTGCCATGGCCCATGGCTACTCGTGGAGGCAGACTGCGTGCGCGGCCGCACCCTTACGTCCTATCCAAGTCTCAAGACAGATATCCAGAACGCGGGCGGCGACTGGCTGGACCGTACCGTGATATCGGACCAGAAGCTGGTCACCAGCCGGAACCCCGGCGATCTCCCGGCGTTCGGTGCGGCGCTGGTCGAAACGATCGCGCGTGCGGTCGAAGAACGGTCGCTCGATCGGACAATAGAGCAGAGTTTCCCGGCCAGCGATCCGGCACCTGGCCCATCGGCGCTGTAGTTCGGCTCTGGGGCCCGGTCCGGGCGTCAGCGGAGCCCGGGAAACTATATGCACTTTGTCGTGAAAAGTACTTGACATAAGAGTCCGCCACAGGCAGACTTCCTCCATATGACCAAGGTATTACCCATTCGCGAAGAGCCCGTCAGGGAGCCGCCGGCTCTGCACGCGCGGGCGATGGATAACCTTGCGTTTATCCGCTCCACCATGGAGAATGCCGGTGCGTTTACGGCTGTCTCCGGCTGGGGTATGGTAATGGTGGGCGTCATGGCGATCGCCGCATCGTTCATCGCGGCGGCTCAACCCACCCCCGCCCGCTGGCTGGATGTGTGGCTCGCGCTCGCTGCGGCGGGTATCGTCGTACAGCTCTGGGCCATGCTCGCCAAGGCGCGTGCGTCCGGCATTCCGCTGCTGTCGGGGCCCGGTCGCAAGTTCGTCCTTGCCGTCTCACCGCCGCTCCTCGCTGGAGCCGTGCTCACGGTCGTTCTGCACCGGGCGGGAATGGCGGCCGTTCTACCTGGGCTCTGGCTTCTTCTTTATGGTGCCGCCGTTGCCGCTGGCGGCGCGTTCTCGGTCGAGATCGTTCCGGTAATGGGGCTGTGCTTCCTTGCCGCGGGTGCTCTCGCACTCTTTACACCGCTCGCGTGGAATGACTGGATTCTTGCCATCGCGTTCGGAGGTTTTCACATTGCTTTCGGAATTCCGATCGCGCGGAGGTACGGTGGCTAAAATTGGCCGCGCCGGATCCAAGGCGCATTCTCAGTCCAACGCGGCGTCCACAGCTGGACGCATAGTTCCCGCACCACTAGCGCCGGTTGACGGAAGGGCAGTCGATCCCATTCCAGCTGCCTTCGATCGTCTCATTCACGAGCGATTGCGGCTGGGCATTGTGAGTGCTCTCGCCGTCAACGATGTGCTCAGCTTCAATGAGCTCAAGGCGCTGATGCGAACCACCGACGGCAATCTGAGCGTTCACGCCCGGAAGCTGGAAGACGCCAACTACATCACCTGCACCAAGACATTCGAAGGCCGCGTGCCGCATACGCAATACGCCCTTACTACCACCGGAAGATCCGCGCTCGCGCGGTATCTCGATCACATGGAAGCGCTAATCCGCGCGACGCGGGAACGTTAACTCGTGCACTCACATCTGAACGCGGATTCAAGCGGTAGGTCGTCGGGCGCCGGTACTGACAGTCATCTCGACGGCAAGTTGCATGTAGCAATCATCAT
This sequence comes from Gemmatimonadota bacterium, assembly GCA_003136975.1. GTDB lineage: Bacteria > Gemmatimonadota > Gemmatimonadetes > Gemmatimonadales > Gemmatimonadaceae > Fen-1247. Next base: position 6,625 of record PLEG01000056.1, read on the forward strand.
GGATGGAAACGGACGCTGGGCCACGGCCCGCGGGCGGCCGCGCACGGCTGGCCACGTGGTAGGTGCACGGGTTGTACGAACGATCGTCGAAAGCGCCGAGGATGCGGGCATCGGGACGCTCACGCTTTACGCCTTTTCCGCCGACAACTGGAAGCGCCCAACGCGTGAGGTAAGCATGCTGATGCGCCTCTTTCGCCGCTATCTGCTGTCGGAGATGGACCGCTGCGTCCAGAACGGAGTTCGCATGCGCATCATCGGCAGGCGAGACAGAATCCCAGCCGAGCTCAGGCGCACCGCCGAGATGGCCGAGGAGACCACTCGCGCCGGAAAGCGTCTCGATCTTCGCATCGCGCTCGACTACTCAGCCCGAGACGCCATGGTGATGGCGGCCGAGCGCGCTGGCGGCCGATCGCTCACGCGCGACAGCTTCGTGCGATTGATGAACGAGGTGACTCACGCCGGCGCTGTTCGCGACGTCGATTTGCTGCTCCGCACCGGCGGCGAGCAGCGCCTTAGCGATTTCCTGCTCTGGGAGTGCGCGTACGCT
>PLEG01000362.1 GCA_003136975.1 Gemmatimonadota bacterium
GTCTTCAAATCCTGCAGGTTGTCGTTCGAGATGGTTGCGCACGCGAACACGATCGCCGTCACGAACAGCGAGAACGCTATTAGCGCATGGCGCGTCTCCACGCTCGGCGACACGATGAGCGTGACGAGTGACGCACAGATGACGATCGACAGAATTCCGATGCCGGAGATCGGGCTGTTCGATGCGCCGATGAGACCGGCCATGTAACCGCAGATTCCAGCGATCACGAAGCCAACGATAAGAACGAACGGCACGGCGAGCAGTGTGAGCTGCAACGCGCTCGGCGCGAGCACCGTCGATTTGGCGAACGTGTACGCGAGCCACGCGGTGATGACGAGGCACACAACTGTGAGAATGATGATCCACGACGGCGCCAGATCGCGATCACGATCGTCCGTGGTGGCCGCGACGCGCGATGCGGCGAGCGTGCTCGCGAGTCCGCCGAGTACCGGCTTGGCCAGTTTCAGCAGAGTATAGATCGCGGAGATACCGATGGTGCCCGCCCCGATGAAGCGGACCTGCGTGGTCCAGATCACGTGCGTGTGTGCCGCCAGCGTCTGACCGACGGTCGCGGGCTGCATCGACGTGAGAATCGGGACGGCTATGACCCAGGATATGACCTGACCGACGAGCATCGCCATTCCCACCGACAGCCCAACGAGCTGACCAGCGCCGAGCAGGGCGAGCGACCATGCGACGTCATAACCTGTCGATGCGCCACCGACCAGGCTGATCGTGCCTGCGAATTCGCCGGCGAGGATTCGTGTCGCGCTCAGGATCGCCAGGCCGGCTGAGGCAACCGAGCCGAGCATGACCGCGACGAGTCCTTCCTTCGCCTCGCCTGTGTCATCCGTGGCATCTCCGCGCGCCCCCGAGCCTACCTTCAGCACCTCGGCGGCCGCCACACCTTCGGGGTACGGAAGGTCGGAGTTGGTTACGAGAGCGCGCCGGAGCGGGATGGTGAACACGACGCCGAGCACGCCGCCGCTCAGACAGATGAAGAACGATTCCCAGAACGGGAAGTGCGTCCACCACCCTACTATTACCAGTCCGGGCAGGACGAAGATGATCGCCGAGAGAGTACCGGCCGCCGAGGCGACTGTCTGGACGATGTTGTTCTCGAGGATCGTCGAGTCCTTGACGGCGCTGAGCAGAGCCATGGAAATCACGGCCGCCGGAATGGACGATGCGAAGGTGAGCCCGACCTTGAGGCCCAGATAGACGTTCGCCGTGGTGAACACGGTCGTGATCAACGCGCCGAGGATCAGGCCGCGGATCGTGAGCTCTTTGGGTTTCACGCGGTAAATCTTAGTGCGCGGATGGGCGGACGGCGAGTACCTGAGAGCGGATATTCAATTCGACGCAGCCGCGGCAACGGCGTGTGCGAAAGTGGGTAGATCTGTTTTCGCAAAGTACATCGCCGGCACCGTCCCGCGGACCTTCACCAATAATTGGTTCACAACGAACACGTAGAAGAACGAAACTGCCGCTGCACCGCCGTGCCGATACACGTACGCGACTCGATATCCCGGAATAGTCTTGCCGCGCACCATTACCGAGTCGCGTCCTGCGAACGCTATCTCGTACTGATCATACACGCGCCGTCTGACCTGAATGTCGAGTACCGCCTTGAACGCGCTCGCCTGGTTGCTCGCAACACTATCGGCTGACCACGCGCTTGCTTCCGGCGAGCGTGGATAGAGATAAACTGTCGCGTAGGTCGAATCTGCAGCGCTATCCGGGTGGTATTGATATGCGACTCCCAGCATTGCGTTCCCGAACTCCTGAAAAGCGCCGCGTACGTAACGCCCGACGCGTGCAGGGGCATGCAATCCCACAGGCAAGAACTGAGGCGTCGAATCCGTCTGAGCGGACACTGGCGTCACGGTGCCGCAGAAACCGATTGCAAGAATGAACGCGATACCGGTGCCGTGATGCATTTATACTCCGGTGAGTGGGTGAACCATCCAGACAATCGCGACAGCCGAGATCCAACACGAGGGACTGATTGGCCTCAGAAGGTGATCGGGGCATTTTTGCTGGACCGGGTCGGCATGCCTCGCATGCGCATCATGACCGACTTCTGCGCTGAGCGCTACTGGACTGCCGTATCGGAAATGGAGGTTCCGGACCTCAACTCGTTCGAGGAGATGATGTCCGCTCCCCAGAGCTCTGCGGAGGACATGAAAAAATTCGAGGAGGCGATGAAGGGCTATCACGATCTCGTCGATCATGGCAAGCGGGAGATCTACAAGATCGAAGGTTGATTGAACCGCGGGTGCTATGCGCGCACCGCACCTGGCACTCTGCTTTTCTCGATCTTCACCATCACGGTGTATTCCGGATCCACCAGCTGGATGATCGGTGCCTTTGCGTTCTGCGCGACGAACTGATATGCATCCATCACGGACATCCCAGACTTCTCGCGTACCCATCCGATCATCGCCTTGAATGCGACGCGCGCGGCGTCCTCCAGCGGGCGACCGGAACCGACGAAGATGATCTCGTCGGCGTTCTCGATTCGAGGAACCGGCGTCGCCTTGCTTTTGATCAGCTCGACGTACACCTCGACGTTCATCGCACCTTCGATCGCTGCACCCATAATTTCGCCATCCCCCATCGCGTAGTGGCCATCGCCAAACGACAGGAGCGCGCCGGGTACGTTCACGCCGAGGTAGACTGTATTTCCGGCGCGCACTTCGGGACAGTCCATGTTGCCGCCGAAGTTGCCCGGCACGATCGTGGTGCGAACCTCCCCGCCCGCCGGCGCAACGCCGATGCAGCCAAGGAATGGCGCCAGCGGAACCGACCACGAATACTTGCCATCGGCTGACGAGCTTCGGGCTACGGTGTGTTTCGCATCCAGATCGTACCGCCATGTCGTCTCCGGAAAATCCGGTCCGAGCATCGCGGTCTGGTCGTTGCCAACAAGTGCGCCGAACCCTGGCCCGAAGGACGACACCGCATACGTGCGCGCAGGCTCGAGCTTCACTATGTGAATCGCGACTGTATCTCCCGGCTCCGCGCCATCAACATAAAATGGCCCCGTCTGCGGATTGTCATGGCCGGCGGCCATTTTCCGGGACGGGAGATCTGCTGCGGTTTTCACGGCGCCGTCGAAGCAATCCTCAGTCCACGTAACGATGCGCGTGCCGGACTTGATGTGCTGCCGTGGAGTCGCACCGCCGAACGTGTAGACGAGATCCTTGTGTTGCGGGATCCAGTTAAGCGTCGGTGCATCAGCGGGAATATCTGCGATACTGGTCGGCGTGGCCGCTGTCGCCGGTGCAGCGCTGCCTGAAGCAGCAGAGTCAGCGCCCGACGACTTGTGCGCGCCGTCGTTGCACGCAGCGATCACACCCAGAACGCCGAGCGGCGCGCTGATGAGAAACTGCCTGCGTGTGTTCATGCTAGTGCGCCATTGGGTTCGCAACCGTGAGATTGAATCCGTCCGGATCGGTGAGGGCAAATGCCATCGGTCCCCACGGCAGCGGCTTTGGACCTTCGTCGAGCTTGAGTCCAGCGGCAGTAGCACGACCAGCAAGTGCAGCGACGTCCTGCGTCGTGTTCAGCCACACACGGATACCGATTCCCTTTTGGCGATCCTTCCCCTTCGCAAAGTCATCCTGGCCGAGCCCGATCATGGCACTTCCGGCCTTCAGCATGACGAACTGAATCTTTCCGTCGCTCTCCATCTTGCGGACAATCTCGAACCCAAGCCCCACCGTGTAGAAGTGAATGCTCTTCTGGATATCACTGCAGGTGAGACTGACGTTGAATTCATGTACGTCGATTGCTGTTCCGGGCATGCGAACCTCTTGAGATGTTATTGGATGATGTTTGGGCGGTGCAGCTTGCGCTTCCGAAGAATATCGCTCGTCGGTTCAACCAGAGGAACCTGCCCCGGCTTCAGCGTTGGTCAGACCGCAGAGAGCGCGCATGTCCTTGGCAGCGCCATGTCGAAATCATTCACACGGGAAAAACAATAAGGAGGCCGTTGCCAGCCTGTGCGTGATCGGGGTTCAGCACTTGCTACAAAGCCGTCACGCCAGAACTCAACAGGCCGTGTAGAAACTCAGGCGCGAAGTCCGCGCCGTTCGGCCAGCCAATCGTGCGGGTCTCTGGATCAACTCGGACCGTCGCGAATGTCGCGGGATCGCGGAGTGGCTCGAAGACAGGACCCGTCAGATGGTCACGCAAATCGATCTCCCCTTCCGCCCCATCATTGAATCGGAGCCAGAGACGATAACCGCTGCGAACCTCGACCTCGTGGACGTTTAGCACAGTGCCAACCCTCCTGCCGAATATTAGTCGAGTGGCGGAATTGGGTGGTTCGTGATCTCGGTAGAGAATGGCGATTGAAATTCCGAGAAAGCGAGAGATGACCGGCATCGCCCAACCTGCGATGGTGTTAGTGCAGCATGACGCCCACCTTCACGCGCGCAGGAGCACATCAGTGCGGAGGGACTCTGTGCGACATGCTAATCGTTGGCCCGGTGAGCGTAGCTAAGCACCCGGGTAATCTGCCAGCTCGCCTTCTGATGTTGCCACACGATTACGAACTCGGCGAGTCCATCGCACTTACCGGTCGCGAACTGACAGAACCGATGAGTGCCTTGCTCAATGGCGCCGAAGTTCTTGATTGGGAAAGCCTTGAGAGTCCCCGGGACAAGTTCGCGACGGAAATTGCCACACACGTTTTTCCTGGTATTAGCGATCATCGCCTGGCGAGTCCAGGTGACACCACCCATGTCGTGATAGAACTCAACGTCAGGCGCAAAGAAGCTGGCGTGTTTTTGGAGTTGCTCCGGAGAACTGCATTTGTTGAACGCGTCGAATACAGCAGAATCAAGCGCAGCGATCGTGTCGAACAGGGAATCGGTAGGTGATGCAGTGGTTCGTTGATCGCCTGCGGTGAAGACTGCAGACGCCGTCAGTGGCGTGATAGCTAGAAGGGTTCCGATCAGGAGGATGAGTTTTGTCACGCGGGCTATCGGGAATGGGTCATTTGGTCGATCTACCAGGGAAGCAACGCTGAATCGTGCGTCAAGCGGCTCCGTTTACTCGGTCACCGATTGCGTCACGATAGTTGCAGGGATTCGGGGGCAGGACTTCGTCTTCTTCGAAGCTTTGGACTTGCCAGAACTGTTGAACGCGACCGCTTGGCGAATGAGCGCCCATCCACTTCCACTCCTCGATGACATCAGGGTCCGCTTGCTTGATGAGCTTGCGCATCCTGTCGAGGATTTCCTCGCGCCAGTCCCCGAGTTCGGCGATTCTTTTCGAGATGAGCTCCGACGCCGACTGGGCCTTGCTCGCGTCCGACTTTTTCATGTCCTCATCCTGGAAGTTTCAGACATACTTCGTTTGCGAGAGGTTAACGGACTCGAACGATGGGAGAGGAAAGGGTTCCACAGGTGTCGGATTGCGGCCTAACGCTGATCGTGGTTGGCATTCCGCGAAGCTAGCTGGCTAAAGCCAAAGGTACGCTGCCGGCAATAGCTGCTTATGGCCGGTTGGCTTGAACGCCTGGTTCGGCCCCTGCCGCCGCGGCCACCCACTCCCCACTACACACCACAGCGCCTCGCTAAACGCCGAGCCGGAGCTACGGGAGTGGACAAACTTCCATGGCTCGGATCAGCCCGTCTTCGATGGTGAAACGGTGACCGACGTGCTCGTCGCCAAGAACGGCGCCGGCCAGGTCGCGCACGACCTGATGGACATCGACGAGGATATGCCCGATACCCTCGGGGTGAAAGGAAACAGGCTCGACATGCGGGTCGATCTCGGACCACTGCTCGGTCCAGTAAGTGCGGACCTCCTGATGTCCTCGGACGAAGTCACCCTTGAACGCCATCGGCCAAGCCACATTCGGGACCATGGTGGCTAGGGCGGCGTCAATGTCTCGCGCGTTGAAGGCTGCATACGCCGCGCGGAGCAGGTCAGTTTCTGGCGAACGTTGATTGGGCATAAATGGTTCCCTGAAGCCCTGTGGGGGCGAACGCGTAAGCTAAACGGCCGACCGACTGCGTAGCAGTTGGACGATCGGCTGGAGCGCCTTGTTGGGCCACCGCTTGGTCACTTTGCCTTCGCATCGGCGCCGTGCTCAGACAGCTGAGCTCCGAACCAGCGATGTATTGCTGTTATCAAGTGAAGATCAGTGGTTTCGAATGTGATCTCAGCGCCCGCAGGGAGAGCTTCATAGGAGATCTTAATAGCCGAGGTGCCGACTCGAAGATCCTGGAGACCTGGCATGTCTGCACCATGCAGCGTTGCCGGGTCTGCAAAATCTCCGTGCTGGAATCTCTCAGCCTCGTGCTTGAGATGCTGTTGAATCAACGCAATCTGATCATCGGCGTGTGCATCTTTTGCAATAACCTGCTGTACGCCGCCGGACTCTGTCATCTGGAAAATGTGTACCGTCTTCTCCATGTCAAAGGGCATTACACTATGCGCCATTTGGTGCACGTGCTCCTGCGAGGTCTGCGCAAATACTGTGGGTGCGCTTACTAGCAGAAGGATGACGACCGCCTTCGCCAAGCCAAAACCACCGCGCAGATGTTCGTTCATATAGTCATTCCTTACCTGGATAAAGATGGGTCACTTAGCCCAACGCCCGAGCCTCGCTGCGAGCGCAGCGTGCTTCCGCAGATCGCACGACAGGTTCTGCGTTCGTTACGCGACGCGGAGCGGTTTAATTCGCCCGACGTCGCCCTTGAGACGCTGCGTGGCGTCATAGAGATCTACGGCGCGCTGCGGCTTCAGCCAGTCCGGCCACCGTCAACTGATAATCGGGCAAGAAATCCTCGCTGATCATTTCACCCGGATGTATCGGCCGGCGCGTCAGCACGCGGCTATTCGGCAATGCCATTCTGTCCTCGCTAGTGATAGTCACAGATCTCGACATCATATCCGACGCGCCCTCATTGCGGCTTGCTACGTAACTCAAGAACTTTCTGCGGGTCAATGCGAATAATCGTGTAGACAATGCGCGGCGTTGTGATGTCAACGAAGCCGTGCGGAGTATGCGGAGGAATAATGACGATGTCGCCGGGAACTACATGACGCGATGTTCCTCCGACGATGGACTGACCTGCGGAACTCGGGCCGATCTCACCCACGACTGCAGCATCCGTCAGAGGCTTTGCCGACGTTAGCGCTAACGAAAGTAGCAGGAGTGGCTGCAGATTGAGCTGCCGCATCCGAAAAGTGCTTCTCAGCTGCAATGTTCGTTAGGCGGCAGGCACCGGAGCTGTTGTCGTCGCTTCGATCCCGACATCGCTATGGCAGCCGCGCCGGAACCCAACGCTCCGACTTGGCACGCAGGCCAACGATCATCAGGGATGACTCAGTTGGTTTTTGGCGCGGTAGGCAATAGAGTTATCCACGTGTCGATCGGTCACCAGGTACTCCTGCTGTTCCTCTTTGCGATTCCAGTCGCGTGCGTGAGCTGGACGGTCACCCACGAGGATGTCTTCCGCGAACTCCGTGAGTGGTTCACCGCCCGGAGCAACGCCAGCCGGAACATCCTGTCGCGCAAATTCTTCTACCTGTTCACCTGCGAGTACTGCTTCAGCCACTATATCGCGATCGGGATGCTGTTCCTAACCCGGTTCACTCTGGTTTTTGAGGATTGGCGCGGCTACCTCATCGCCGGCTTCTCGATCGTCTGGATCGCAAACCTTTACATGAGTCTTTTCGGACGGCTGCGGCTGGCGATTACCTCTGAGCGGCAGGACATCGAGGTGGTCGAGAAGATGGTGAAGAAGGACGAGGACGACCTGGGCGCCAAGGGATGAGCCGGGTTCCGGCGCTCTAGCTCGCGATTGTCGCATGCTGCGGCAGCACGACGAAGTACACCACATATGGAAACCGACGTAACGGTGCCATGCGAATGTCGTCAAACGCGACTCGGAGTTGCCGCGGCTCGGCTTCAATGCGAGCGCAAATCGCGGATGCAGCATCCACCAAGCCCAGCGCGCCGGTCTTCATACCAAGCGAACGCTGCCGTCATGTCCGCTCGTGCCGCCTTCGCGCGCAGAAACTCATTCTCGAATTTCTGTTCGTAGTAGGCGTCCGAGAGGTTCATGCGTCAACCTGAGCAGGCGCCGGTTTGTCCTCGCCCCAGATGCGGGCGAGGGTAGCTTGGATCTTTTGCTCGAAGCGGGTGATCAGTTCGCGGTTGGCGGCGATCAATGTTTGCTCGGCTTCGATCTCCGCCACGATCGCTTGCTGCGTGGCGAGGGGCGGGAGGGGGATCGGGAGTTTGTTGAACGACTCCAACGTGAGGTGCTTGATAGTGGTTCCAGAAAGCCAGCCGACTAACGCACCTGACAGCGCCATTTCCTGGAGGAGATAGACGAGCATGGCGGGTTCAAACAGCACCTTGAACCGCACGCGATGAAGAGCCTTTTGGTATTTGAGATTGGGAAGTCTGCCATCCCACACGGCTGCACGACCTGGCTCCCCTCCTTCGCAAACCAACACGTCACCGGCTCGCAGCCCAAAGCGGTCGAGTTCGTCTTCCTCGAAATACATGTCAGGCAGATCGTGCGTATCAATCACGCCCCAGCGGACACTGACGTTACGAACGTAAGGTAAGACCTCGCCTTTTTGGTGCTTGACCTGGTCAAGCATCTTCCCAAGCTTGACATCGGCGATGTCACCAAGCGGCACCGTCGGCCAGTCGGGGTGGATGGGAATGTGGGGGCGGTAGTTGTCGAGGACGGCGCGGGCGCCGTCGATGACTTTCTGGTAGCCCTCGAT
>PLEG01000330.1 GCA_003136975.1 Gemmatimonadota bacterium
CGGTAACGCTGCGCTAGTAGCCGCCGCCGCCGGTAGATGGCGGTGGGTTGGAAGTCGATCCGCTCGTAGTAGCTACGATGACCGCGCCAGTCATTGTCGGGTGGATGGCGCAATGGAATGTGTATGTGCCAGCCGAAGGAAATGTGCGTGATATCGAAGTATTCGCGTTGACGCCAGTGATGTCGCTTGGCGGATTGGCGCCGCTGTCGAATGAAACGCTATGGCCAAGCGCGCCAAAGGCAAACGTGACGGTGCCACCGGGCGCGATCGTGACAGTGCTCGGCGAGAAGGCGGTGGCCGGCGTCGCATTCACCGTCGCGGTCTGCGGAGAAGGAGTGGGCGTTGTCGGAGTAGTTATTCCAGAGCCGGAGGAACCGCACGCGGCAAGCCCCAGAACCAGTGAAGCTGAAATGATGGTGGAAAGTGCGCGGTGCATCATCTGACTGCCTCGTGTCAATGGAGATAGCGTATCGCACATGCATATCTCATCCGCGCGCACAGGCGCGACAACCCGATTGAGAGAGAGTGCGCTCGCGACGCGGCGAAGCGCATCCGATTACCGGTAAACGATCGGTCCGCACCAGCGCCGACCCTTGACTGGGCGCGGCTCGCCGCAAATTTCGGGTCGTCCGCGGCGCCCGTCCCAGCCGGCGCGGCGAAGATGCCATATTTATACTTTACCTTATGCCTCTTAATCGTACTTCGGCCATGATGTCGCAACTCAAGCGTCCCAGCCCGATCCGACACGTCGTTCACGTCGCCATCGCAGCGGCCCTTCTCGTTGTCGCGCGTCCTGCGATGGCGCAGTCAGACGAGGGGATCGTCCTCGGCGCGGTCGCACCATCTGTAGTCGTTACTAACGGCGCGGGGAAGACGGTCACTGTCACGCCGACGTTGGGGCGCCCGATGTTGATCGAGTTCTGGGCTACATGGTGCGAGTTCTGCGAACGGCTCGAGCCCACGATGAAGACTGTGTACGGAAAATACGGAAGCAAGGTTCAGTTCGCGGCGATCGCCGTGAACGTCAATCAGTCGCCCAGCCGAGTCGCGAAGCACGTGAAGGATCGATCGCTGCTATACCCGGTGTATTACGACGGAAGCGGAAAGGCGACTCAGGCCTACGAGGTCGCGGCGACGTCGTTCGTCGTGATCATCGACAAAAATGGCAAGGTCGCGTACACGGGCGTGGGCGACAAGCAGGATCTCGACGCGGCAATTCGTCGCGTGTTGTAGGTGGTTGTACGATAGTCCGTAACTCTTCATCAGCGAGTCGATGACAATGTTCAGAATCATGAAGTTCCCCGTAGTCGCGATGTTGATGGCAGCACCGCTCTGTCTCCAGGCTCAGACACCGATGGCCGGAATGCCGATGGCGCCGCCAGCCGCGCCCGAAGTCGGCGCGATGGCTCCCGACTTCACCGCGCAGGGCGCCGATTCGACTGGTGCGCACACGGTGTCGCTCAGCGCGTTGCGCGGCCAGGTAGTGGTGCTGGCATTCTATCCTGCCGATCGCTCGAGCGGATGCACGCACGAGTTGACGAAGTTTCGTGACGAGTATTCCAGGATATTCGGAGCGGGCGTTACCGTACTCCCGATATCTCTTGATAGCGTCGAGTCGCACGTAAGCTGGGCACATGACGCGCACTTTCCGTTCACGCTCGTGAGCGACAATGGCGGCAAGATCGCGAGCCAGTACGGTTCACTGATGACGGGGCGTCCGTATGCCAGCCGCACCGTGTTCGTCGTTGGCAAGGACGGTCGGATCGTGAGTCGCGACCTACGGTTCGGCGCGCTGGATCAGCACGCATACGATGCACTAACCGAGGCAGTCGCAAAAGCAAAGAGCGAATAGCACGCGCTTACCCGCTCCGCCACTCACGGAATGGATCTGTCCCAGATCGGGATGAGGCTGTCGCAGAGTCCCGCGACAGCCATCCCGTTGTTGTTCTTCACCGGCGTTCTTACAAGCCTGACGCCGTGCATCTATCCGATGATCCCGATCACGGNNTGTCGGCGGTCAATCGGTGGGTCGCAGCACACGGCGCGGTGTGGCGCTCACACTCACGTATGTGTTTGGGCTCTCGCTCGTGTACGCGCTGCTCGGACTGCTGGCGGGGCTCACGCGCACGTTGTTCGGTACTGTCAGCGCGAGTCCCTGGGCCGCGATCCTCACGGGCAATCTGTTGCTTCTTTTTGGGTTGTGGATGCTCGACGCAATTCCAATTCGAATCCCGGCCGCGCTGCTCGGCGGCGGCCGCACTCAATCAGTCACGTCGCTCGGTGGCGCGTTCGTCATGGGATGCGCGTCGGGACTCGTTGCGGCGCCATGTTCCGCGCCGGTGCTGGCCGCGGTCCTCACGTGGGTAGCGGTAACAAAAAGTGCCGTGCTCGGCTTCGTGTATCTGTTCGTCTTCTCGGTTGGGATGTGCGCGCTGTTGGTTGTCGTCGGAATATTTGGCGCAACGGTCGCGCGTCTCCCGCGATCCGGAATGTGGATGGTATGGGTCAAGCGTGTTCTTGCGCTGGTAATGCTAGGCGCGGCCGAATACTATTTCGTCCACGCCGGCATGACGATGTAACTCAGCGGAAGGCGGACGGAAGTAATCGCGGTGGATTGAATGCCACGTGTCCGTGAGTATTGTAGGCAACGTCGCTCGGCGCGCCGCCCGCCGCCCAATCGAGCTCCTTGCCATGCGCGTCAGGGCGCGGATGCGACAGGATGTACGCTGCAACGTCAAATGATTGTTGATCGTTCAACACGCCAGCGGAATCGAACGGCATGTTGTGCCGTATGAAAGTTGCCGCACGACTTACCCGTGCGAGCGATGCTCCCACCGAATACGAGCGCGGTCCCCACAGTGGCGTCGCTGGCGGTATTCCCTGACCCTTGTCGCCGTGGCATCGCGCGCACCGTGCCGCGTAGGTAGATGCACCGCGCAACGTGTCTCCGCTCAATTCTGGCGGTGTCGGCATCCCTTCGCCGGCCACGTGTGCACCGACCGGAATTCCATGGGATATGAGCGCGAGATACATGACGATGGCGTTCATCTGTTCGCCATTGAGCGGGATGTCGCGCCCTGCCAGACTACGCCGAAAGCAATTGTTGACGCGATCCTGAATTGAGATCACGCGCGCGTCGCGTCCATTGTAGCTGGGATATCGTACGTACACACCGGTGAGCGGAATGCTGTTTTGGCGTCGTCCGTTGTCGAGATGGCAGCTGAAGCACCGAAGGCTCGCGCCAACGTATCCGGGCATGCTGTCGTGAGTCGCAGCAAGAATGGCGAATCCGCGGCGCGCGGCCACACCTTCGGGACCTGCCGGATATTGGATCGAATCCGAGATTGCCGCGGCGATCGGTGTCGGCGTTGCGCTGCTGCTCGTCGTGTGCACACGCTCAGACTTGCCGACCGTTTCCTCCTTGCAGCCGATTCCCACCACTATCAGGGCGATGAGTGCAAGACGGAACGTTGAACGTCGGTTGGACTCGATCATCGGGGCGTCACAGGAAGCGCGAATGCCATTACGTAGTCGCCCGCTCCGAATTCCTTGCCTCCCCCAGCTGTCACTACCATGTACTGTCTTCCATCGCGTGCGCTAATGTACGTCATTGGTGTCATGCGTGCGCCGGACGGAAGCTGAGCATGCCATAGCTCCTTTCCAGACTTTGCATCATAGGCGCGAACTTGACGGTCAAGCGTGCCGGCCTGAAAGACCACACCGCCAGCGGTGACGATTGGGCCTCCAAGGGCGAATCCGCCCCAGCTCTCGTGGCCCGGGCCGCCGGTTGGCCAAATTCCGAGCGGCACTTCCCATCGGCGCGCACCGGTCGACATGTCCAGCGCGACGAGCGTTCCGAACGGCGGTTTGACGCACGGTACTGAGTCCGGACCAAACAGGATACGGCGCCGCATCACATACGGTGTTCCACGCATGCGCGTGTACTCGTAGCCGATCCGTGAATCAGAGCCCGCGACGTGGTCGCGGCTGTACTCGGCGGAGTCAATGAGCTGCACCATCGACGCGACTCTGTTCTCGGGCACGATGATCGTGTTGTTGTGGGCGTCAAACGCGACGCCACCCCAAGCCGCACCACCCACGTTCGAAGGGCGCTGAATCGTGCCGCGAAGACTTGGCGGGGTGTAAACTCCGTCGTTGCGCAATGGCCGAATCATCGCGCGGCATGCGGCAAGAGTTGCTGGTGTGTCGCTCCAGATCTCTGTCGAATCGATTCCCTGAGGGCTCAGCGGTGGAATCACCGTGTTGAAAGGCTGCGTCGGCCACGCCTGTTCTCCCGGGACGTCGCTGCGCGGAACGGGTCGCTCCTCGACTGGAAATACCGGCTCACCAGTATCTCTATCCAGGACGAATAACTGGCCAGTCTTCGTCGCTTCGATGACCACATCACGCTTGCGGCCATCCTTCGTTATAGTCACGAGTGCCGGCGGCGACGCGTTATCGTAATCCCAGAGATCGTGATGCACGGTCTGGAACTGCCATGCAATCGCGCCCGTGGATCCATGTAGCGCAACTATCGAGTTTGCATATCGATTGTCACCGAGTCGCTCGCCGCCGAAGTAGTCAGGGCTCGGGCTCGTTGTTGGAAGAAATACGAGATCGCGCGCGGAGTCGACTGCCATTACTGACCATACGTTCGCGGCACCAGTACGATGCGCATTGGCGCCGAGCCAGCTGTTGTAGTGCGGATCGGCCGGGTTCTGCGGAATGGGATCGAACGTCCATCGTCTGGCACCCGTGCGCGCGTCGAATGCGCGCACCTCGCCGCTTGGCAGATCAGTGGCGCCGTTGTCACCAATGCTGGATCCGATCACAACAAGGCCATCCATTATTACGGGCGGTGACGTTTCGCCGTAAGCGCTCTTCCAGCGCGGTTCGTTGCGCAACCCAACTGTAAGATCGATAGAACCGTTCTCGCCGAAATCAGTGCACGCCTTTCCCGTGTGGGCATCGATTGCGATCAGGCGTGCGTCAACTGGCGCGACATATATACGCATCGCGCAAAGCGCGTCCGGCGTGGCGCTGGGATCCTTCCACGCGGTGACGCCGCGAGTGGCGAAATCACCGAGGTCAATCGCGCGGTCAACATGCGCATCAAACACCCACCTCTCCGCGCCAGTGGTGGGATCGAGGGCAATTACGCGGCCTAGCGGGGTGCTGATGTACATGCTGCCATCAACAACGATCGGAGTGGTTTCGAATTCCGTCTGGCGTTCCGTCTTGAATTCTGGACGCGCCTCACCGGTTCGGTAGGTCCACGCGAGGGTGAGTGAATGAGCGTTGCCGGCGTTGATCTGTGATGCAGGCGAAAAACGTGTGCCCACTTGATCGAAGCCATACGCTGGCCAATCAATAGCCGCAGGCAAAGACGGACGCGTGACTGCTGCACTGTAGCCATTGTACGCGCGTTCTGACGTGCTTGGCGTCACCATGCAGGCAGAAAGCAGCAGCGTGCAGACGCATGGCGCGATCGCGAGGCGGTGGTCAAGCAAGCGCCGCTTGGGTTGGAATACACGCATTTGTCGTGTTCGCGTTTGGGATGGGCGTCATCAACGCGTAGGGGGGGGACGCGTCGATATGTGAAGATCGTTGCCATCCCGTACTCCGTCAACGCGATTGTGCCAGCGAGCGAGTCTTAACTCATCAATAATAGTTGATATATATTACCACCATGCCCCACTGATACCGTCACCGACACGGCTCGCGCCGTCCAGCTCTTCCATGCGCTATCCGATAAGACCCAGCTCGGGATCATCGAGATGCTCGATTCCGGAGAGCGTTGCGTGTGTGAGCTGCAGGAGGTCGCTGTTCACCGCGCTAATTCCATAGTTCACCCCCTGGTAAGGTGCTGTTCACCTCAAATCTCCGCGGGATCGCGCTATTCCTGGCTGAAGTTACGTCACACTCAAGGGCTGGGCGATATACTCCGGGTGACTATCTAGACCACCCTGTTTACTTGCCCCATGGCTGGTTTTTGCTTCACGGACAGCAGCTCGGTGATAGTCTCTACGGGCCCACGATCCAAGTAAACTGACAATGCCACTTCCATGATCAGCGCACCTATTGCAATCGTCTTAGCATTTTCGTTATCCCACGCGTCGCAACCCAGCGACTCGGTCGGTCGCGCTGCGCCTGCGCTTGATTCGGTCGTTACATCGGTGGCCGCTTCACCATCGGTGAGCGGCGACGCTGGTCCACGCGTGCGTCAAGTCGGATTCTCCGTTGCCCGTGAAGGCGAGCCGAACGCGCACAACGCCGCCGACACTACCTCGCGGCGTCCACGCGCCATCGAGTACAGCGACGCCTACTACACGCGGCTTACGATTCACCGAGTCGCCAGCTACGCCGAGCTCCCATTGTTCGGCGCGGAGTACATTCTGGGGGAGAGACTTCTTCGTGATGAGCGAACCGGAGTTCCACCCTCGTCTCTCAAGGTCGCACACGTTGGAGTCGCAGGGGGACTCGGAGTCCTCTTCGCTGTGAATACCGTGACTGGCGCGTGGAACCTGTGGGATTCGCGAAGCGATCCGGCGAATCGCGCTCTAAGAATCGCGCATTCCGTTGCGATGCTAGGTGCCGATGCAGGCTTCG
>PLEG01000176.1 GCA_003136975.1 Gemmatimonadota bacterium
ATAGTGCTGGTCGCGACGCTGAGCAATCTGCACCTGGATCCGACTTGGGCCGACGTGGCGCCGCGGCTGGCCCGGGCGCTCAATCTATCGCCACACTGGAGCGATGCGATCGACGCCGCGCGCAACGTTCTCCTCTTCGCCGGTCTTGGTGCGGTCTGGGTAGCCACGAGCAGGCTGGCTCGTCCGAGCGCAACGCTCCTGACGCTGGCGATCGTCTCCCTGCTGCTGAGCGGTAGTGTCGAGACAATCCAACTCTTCTCCCCCGTACGCGAGGCGAGCCTCATCGACGTTACCACCGACACCATCGGTGGACTCATTGGCGGCCTCGTCACGCTTGGCGCTTTCGCGGTAATCGATGAGGGGGCTGGTAAGCGATCCCACATAGGGATTCCAGCGGTGATCCTGGCTGCGGGCTATGGGCTGGCAACCATAATGGAGGCATTCATCCCGCTCTTTCGGCAGGATCTGCTGCCGAATCTGGGCGGCGGCATTGGTGATCGGATCGGGCGCGCGATCGTGGCCCTGCGGCCAGAATCACTGACGCAGATTCCATTTACCGATCTGTTCATTTTCTTCCCAGCCGGCGTGTTTGCGGTAGTGGCGCTGACGGAGAGTGGTCTGCCGAGCGCGGTAGCGGCGCTGATTGTGGTATGCGGTGCGGCGATTCTGTATCCGGCCATTGAAGTCGTGCATGGTGTGGCGGCTGAGCCGATCATTCTTGGAGCCGCTCTAATTCACGTGGTCGGCGCGGCCACCGGCGCAATTGTCGCTGCGTATTGGTTGGCACCGTTCAGTCGCCGTTTTTCCGTGCGGATGCGCGCGCGGATTGTTGCTATCGCGTACGCGCTCGTCATCATGGTCTGGAGCTGGCGTCCGTTTCGACTCGACCTTTCCTCGGGTTCGATGACCGATCAGTTCACGGCGGATCACTTGATTCCGCTTCAGGCTTTGGCGTCGCGGGGAGATTTATTCAGCGTTACCGACGTGGTGGCACAGGGAGTGATTTTCTTTCCGTTGGGCGCATTGCTCGCGGTATGGCCGCTGCGTCGCAAGGGTTCGCTGCGCGGATTGCTGCCAGCGATCTATCTCGCCATTGTACTTGAAGTTGCCAAGATCCCGATCGCCGAGCGATTCATGGATGTCACGCACATTCTGATTCAGAGCGCGGGCGCCGCACTTGGCTTTCTCCTGGTGCGGCGGATGGGATACAAGGTTCAGGGCGAGCTATTGAACCGTCGGTAGTCACTTCCGGCCCGGACGTACGAGCAGCGTCGCTCCAATGCGCACCTTGTCATTAGGTAGGTGATTCCACTCACGGATTTCGGCAGGTGTCGCGTTGTAACGCGCGGCGATAGTCGAGAGTGCGTCGCCGCGCTGAACTACGTAATGAAGAGGCTGCTTCAATAGCTCGGCGAGCTGCTCACGGAGAATGCGATCCTGCGCGGCCACTGCTCTCTCGTCGCGTTGTCTGCCCTGTACGTAGGACGCCAGCGAATCGAGATCGTCCTCGTATCCTCTCGAGGCTGCATACGATTCCGTGCGATTACCGCGAGTCAGTACTATCCCGTGCGCGGTGAGCGAATAGATACGATGCGTGGTCGCGTACAGGGTCGTATCATCCGGAAATTCGCTGGTCAGAATCGCGGCTGGCGCATCTGCACCGGCCAGCTTGTCGCGCGGCTCGATTCCTATGAAGAGCACGCGCTGGGGAGTCGCGATGAGCAACCCGTTGGCCGCGCGAAAGTAGTTGGTCGGCCGCCTCCGATATACTCGGGCGATTCGCATCGGTCGCTCGCCGTATCGCAGGATCCCACCGTCCAGTTCCCGCTTTGCTGACGCCCACGCCGACTCGGGGTCGACCTGCCGCATGAGAAAAAAATAGCCCACGGCCGCCACTACAACGACGAGCGTAAAGAGGCCGATTACCAGCCGCCTGATGAAGCGGCCTGCCCGGTAGAGCCCCTCGTTCTCCTTCATGGCGCGGATGGTGGCAAGGCGCGTTCCTTTGGCGACACAGGCATTGGCGGATGATAATGCCTGGTTCGGGGGCGATCGTTCAGTACGAATACGTACATATCGAATCACCCCTGGATTACTGTGTGTAAACAGTTGACGTATAACATCAGTGGAGCTAGCTTTATACGTATATCAGTAATGGCACTAACCAGATAAGTATGGCCGGATGGATCGGCAGAGACTTGGAGCGACTCCGAAAGCTCCGAGGACTGCGCCGCGAAGACGTTGCCGCCCAGTTGTCGCTGTCCCCGTCCACCATACGTAACATCGAGCACGACGAGCGGTATAACGTCTCGCTCGATCTTTTGCGGCAGGTGGCCGAAGTGTTGGGGGCCACGGTCCGGATCTCGATTGATGAGATTCCGGAGCAGCATGATGGGTACGACACGACGGTTTCGGAGCCTGTCGTGACAGAACTGCCGGGTGATCGCCGCGTCGTTACTAACGACCGGTTTATTCGGTTGGTACGTGAGCGCTATCCCGCATGCCCGCTGACGAATTCTCAGATCGGTCGCAGGATGTGGCAGTTCGCTCATTCTCGTGGAGCGGTGTTGATGAAGGGCCGAAAGCAATTGCGGCCATCTCCATCACCCTCGACGGTAACATATCGCGTGCCGACGACATCGGCCGAGTACGCGGTAAAAGAACGTGATATCGCAGCGCTCGAGGGGTTTGCGGACCGGCTTGGGCGCGCTTTCAAGGATGATAAGGGACGCGTGTTGGTCCCGATTCAATAAATAGGAGTTGAGCTTGGCTGATTCTACCGATCGAAGAGAAGTGAAGGCGCCGCGGCGCATGCCGCAGTGGCTCAGGACGGTGCGATCAGTAAGTCACTTCATCGCCGCTGGAGCGCTTCTGGCCGGTGGTGTGGTCTTCACGGCACAGCAGAAGGCTCCGATTCTTCGGCAGCCGGCAGCGGGTATCACGCTCGCTGGTGCGATAATCGAGGCGCCGTCATTCAGTAAGGAGGCGTCGCGCATCGCAGAAGTGCTGCGCCATTATACCACGGATCAGCTTGCCGCGGATCGAATTGCTGGCGCGATAGTCGAAGAGGGAAACCGGCGCAATCTTGATCCGGCTCTGCTCGTTGGAGTACTGCTTACGGAAGACGCGACGCTCGATACTACGGCGCGCAGCTTTGTAGGCGCTCGCGGACTGATGCAGGTGATGCCGACGCACGCTGGAAAGTGGGGCTGCGGCTCGTCCAATCTGTTCTCGATCGAGGTGAATATCTGCCACGGTGCGAGCATTCTCGAAGACAACGTTCGCAATTCCTCAAGCATGCGAACCGCATTGCTCAAGTACAACGGATGCGTGCATGGAAGCAACACTCCCGGTTGCCACAACTATCCGGACAAGGTCATGCGTGCAGCCAATCGCACGACTGCGCAGATGCTTGCCCTTGCCGAGTAGATATTGAGAAGATGTGACTCGCTAACGGAATAAATAACAAACGCCCCGGAAGATCTGACTACCAGATTTTCCGGGGCGTTTTGCTTTCGACCACAACTACATCCGCAACTATATCCGCAACTACATCCGCAGCTACATCCCGCCTTTCGCCCCTTTGGCCGTGGGCGGAAGGATTCCGTTCAGGCGCAGGTAGATCGCCGACGCGCCGTAATGGTCGGACCAATCGCCGGCGAGACCCATCATCGCGCCGCCGCGTGATATCTTGCGGCCGCCGAAGAAGGGAACCATCTCGGATAGCTTGGAGTCGTCCATTGGCCCGAGCG
Source organism: Gemmatimonadota bacterium (assembly GCA_003136975.1). GTDB lineage: Bacteria > Gemmatimonadota > Gemmatimonadetes > Gemmatimonadales > Gemmatimonadaceae > Fen-1247. Next base: position 3,753 of record PLEG01000176.1, read on the forward strand.
TGGTGGAGCAGTAGTCGAACGATTCCTTGACGCGCGCGACCAGTATCTCCTTGCTGGCGGTCGGGTCGAGCTTGGCTGGCTGCGGAGCCGCAGTTCCGGCTATGGCTGCGCACATGAAGTAGTTGGTGCCTGCAACATGGAGCACCAGTTGGCCGAAGCTCATTTGCGCCGGCGTCGGCTTGAATCCGTACTTGTCCGCCGGCATTGCCTCGGCCGCGGCGGTGAGGTTACGCTGAGCCCCCTGCAGCTCGCTTTTCAGCGCTGTCGAGATCGGGTTAGCCTGTTCCTGAGCGGCCAGCGGCGTGGCCAGTGGCACCGATACAACGCATGCCGATAGAGCAATGCCCTTGAGAAGCGATCGCATCCTGTTTGCTCCGACTAATGTGTGAATTGGGACATCCAAACCCTGCTGAAACGTGTGCCGAAGATGGCCGTTGCCGCAAGGATGGGTCGTCATATCTTGCCAGCCTCTCGAAAAGAACGACGGAAGGTGCCACGTTTGTTTGACGAAGATTTGCGGATTCTTCACCCCAATCTCATCCACAATGATCAAACAGCAGAGGCGCCTGCTCAGCATAGTCGGGGTGCTGGCATTTGCGCCGATCGCCTGGTCCTCCGGCGGTGCACAGGGCAAGCGGCCCATGACGTTCGAGGATTTTGCCGCGGTAAGGTCGGTTGGCGACCCGCAGGTCTCGCCAGACGGACGCAACGTGCTGTACTCGGTCACGACCACCAACCTCGACGCGAACAAACGGGTGCACGCCACGTACGTCATTGGAATCGACGGCGGACCAGCGCGTCAGTTTCCGAACGCGAGCGTGAGCGCCAGCGAGGCGAGGTGGTCGCCCAACGGCGCACGAGTCGCGTTCACGTCAGGCGGGCAGCTGTGGATCGCCGATGCTTCGGGCGCGAATATCAAGCAGCTCGCAAAGCTCACCGGCGGCGCGTCTGGGCCGGTCTGGGCGCCAACGGGCGACCGTCTCGCGTTCACGTCGTCAGAATATCCGCGCTGTGCGACCGTGGAGTGCATACCGGTGCACCCCGATTCCTCGGCCAGTGCAATGGTGTACGAGCATCTGCTATTCCGCCACTGGACGGCGTATGACAATGGAACGAGATCGCACCTGTTCGTCGTCGCGCAGGACGGTAGCGATTTGCACGACGTCACGCCCAACGCGCCTTACGACGTTCCCCCGGGCCCATTCGGTGGCAGCGAAGGATATGCGTTTGCGCCCGACGGCACGGAGCTGGCGTTCACGGCGAAAGATCAGGGGCGCGCCAACGCGTGGTCGACCGACTTGAACCTGTACGTTGTTCCGGTGCAAGGCGGCGCGCCGGTTGTGATAACCGCGGCGAACAAGGGTGCGGACGCCAACCCGGTTTACTCGCCAGACGGAAAGTCGATTCTGTACCAGTCTCAAGCGACCGCCGGCTTTGAATCGGATCAGGGCCGCCTCATGTTATACGATCGCGCGACGCACGTATCCACGCGTCTCGTGCCGACCTGGGACCGCAATGCTGACTCCTACATGTTCGCGCCTGACGGAAACACGATCTACGTGCAAACGACTGACGCGAGTCGCGACAAGATCTATCGCATCGTGCGGCGCGGCGCCGAATGGGCGCCGCGCCCGACTCTCCTGATCAGCGGACACAACAACAACAGCATGACGCTCGCTCGTGACGGACGTACTGTGGTGTGGTCGCGCGATGCGATCGAGTCGCCCGCGGAGGTGTATACGGGCACCATTGCAAGCCCTGGATTTTCAGACGCTCGCAGAGTGACTCGCGAGAACGACGCGCTGATCGCCAAGTTGCAGCTGAATACGGGCGAGGATTTCTGGTTCAAGGGTCAGCTCGGCGACAGTGTCCAGGGAATCGTCATCCGGCCGCCGCAATACCAGCCGGGCAAGAAATTTCCTGTGCTGCTGATAATTCATGGCGGACCGCAATCGCCATTTCTCGATTCCTGGCATCCGCGCTGGAACTTCTCCCTGTTCGCGTCGCGCGGTTTCGCGATCGTGTTCATCAACCCGCATGGCTCGCCGGGTTACGGTCAGAAATTTACCAACGAGGTGTCGGGTGACTGGGGTGGCGCACCATACCGTGATTTGATGCAAGGACTTGACGCGGCAATGGCGCGCAATGTTGCGTGGATGGACACGACGCGGGTCGGCGCGGCCGGCGCGTCTTACGGTGGCTACATGGTCAACTGGATCGCCGGGCACACGCACCGCTTCAAGGCGTTGTTCACCCACGATGGGGTATGGAATCTTGAAGCGATGGCTGGCGGCACGGAGGAGATGTGGTTTACCGAGCACGAGTTTGGCGGAGAGTATTGGAACCAGCAGGGGATGAAGGCGCAATATCGCGTCTGGTCGCCGCACCTCTTCGCGGCCAATCTCAAGACGCCGCAACTCGTCGTGCACAGTGAACTGGATTACCGGATACCAATTTCCGAGGGCATCGCGCTCTTCTCGGCGCTGCAACGCCAGAACGTACCAAGCAAATTGATAATCTTTCCGGATGAAGGTCACTGGATAAGCAAACCGGCCAACCAGCGGTTGTGGTATCGCGAAGTTCTGAACTGGTTCGACCACTACCTGAACCACTAATGCCAATGCCGCAAAGGCAAGGACGTGCATTCATGCCGCGTACGATTACGGATTTCGCTAAAATCGCGGCCATCTTACCCGCGCTTGCGTTGATCCCGCAGCAGGGACTCGCCGCCCAGCGAGTTGTCCCCGACACGGGTGCGGCGATGTTGCTCATTCCGGACCGGGTGTTCGACGCACCCGCCGGAGTTGAGCGACCGGGTTGGGTCGTTCTGGTGCGTGGCGAGAAGATCGTCGCCGCGGGCCCGCGCTCGGGAATGGCAGTTCCTACGGGGACGCGAGAGATAAATCTCGCCGGCACCACACTGATGCCAGGCCTCATCGAGGCGCACTCGCACATGATGCTGCATCCGTACAACGAAACGTCATGGAACGATCAGGTATTGAAAGAACCACTCGCGTTACGCGTTGCGCGAGCAACCGTGAGCGCACGCAATACGCTCCTCGCCGGCTTTACAACGGTGCGTGATCTTGGCACTGAGGGCGCCGGGGATGCGGATGTTGGACTGAAGCAGGCGATCGAACGCGGGATTGTACCGGGACCGCGCATGCTGGTTGTCACGCGTGCGATAATCGCGACCGGTAGTTACGGGCCAAAGGGTTTCGATCCGCGCTGGGACGTGCCGCAAGGCGCGCAGGAGGCGAGTGGGATAGATGGTGTAATGCTCGCCACGCGAGAACAGATTAAGGCAGGCGCTGACTGGATAAAGGTGTACGCCGACTACCGATGGGGGCCGCGCGGAGAGGCGATGCCGACGTTCACGGAAGAGGAGTTGAAGGCGATCGTCGACGTCGCACATTCCAGTGGGAGAATGGTGACAGTTCATTCGACGACCGCCGAGGGAATGCGGCGCTCGGTTCTCGCAGGTGTCAACACCATCGAACATGGTGACGACGGAACACCGGAAGTCTTCAGGCTGATGGCGCAGCACGGTGTGGCGCTGTGTCCAACACTCGCTGCCGGCGACGCCATCGCGCAATACGGTGGCTGGCGCAAGGGGATGGATCCCGAGCCTGCGCGCATCACCGCAAAACGCGCGAGCTTCCGCGCAGCGCTGGCGGCTGGTGTCACTATCATCAACGGAAGCGACGTAGGCGTGTTCACGCATGGCGATAACGCGCGCGAGATCGAGATGCTCGTGGACTACGGAATGACTCCGGTTCAGGCGCTCCAGTCCGCCACCTCGACCTCGGCGCGAGTTCTCCACCTGGATGACCGGCTCGGAAGCATCAAATCGGGCCTATACGCCGACATGGTCGCCGTCCAGGGCGACCCAATGAGTGACATCCACGCGATACGGCAGGTTCGCATGGTGATGAAAGGAGGGGAGATAGTCCGGTAAGACAACTCCCCGTCCCAATCCTCGGCCGCCTCGTCTGTGGAGGCGCTCGGTGCGGTAGTGCGGGACTTGCTGGCGCTGCCACNNGCTCACCCAGTATCTGTCTACGCGACCGCGCAAATATGTGCACGGGTTGTTTAATTTTCTTGTGCGCGCCTCTGCGCTCGAATGGCCATTCAGAGCGCGAACTGTGTACGATCAGGAAGATTTTGTCGCGCGCGCGCGCGACGAGTGGAACCGCGATTGGAATGAAGCACCGCCAATCCCAAGCGAGCTGCAGGACACGCTTCGCGACCATTTTCTCGCGTACTACGCATGGGCAGACGGCCTTGCCGATCAATTCGGCTCGCTGTACCGGAATGTGTTCTCGCTGATGTATCTGCTCGCGCCGCTTGCGGTGATCGGCGCTCTGCTGGCCGAGTTCGGGCCGAGCATAACGGGCGGGGAAGGAATGGTATGGTCATGGGTTGCGCTCACCGAGCTGGCCGTACTGGCGTGGATTCTGTGGCGCTATCGTCAGGCATCGAGCAGCCGCTATCACCGACGGTGGATAGACTACCGGTCGCTCGCCGAGCAGATCCGGCACCTCGTATTTCTCTGGCCGCTTGGGCGCCCCACGCGTACCCTCCGCTTTCAGGGAGAAAGCGCCACGGAAGCTGAGGAGTTCACGTGGATCGCATGGTATTGCCGCGCAATAGTACGCGAAGTCTCGCTATGCGGCGGAGTCATGACGCAGGAGTATCTGGGTGCATGCCGCAGTCTGTTGTTCGATCGCGTTTTACCGAGCCAGATCCAGTACCACATTCGCAACGAGCAGCGCATGCACCGCGTGCACCACAATCTGCACGTGGTCGCGACGTCACTTTTCGCCGCTGCAGCGCTCATCGCGGTCGTGCACCTTGGAGGATTGTGGTATGAAGGCCGTCTATCCTTGCCGTACATGCTCGGGCAAATGGCGACAACACGAATCAGCCACGTACCGGAGCCGACGTTCGTCACATTGGGCATTCTGTCGGTACTGTTTCCAACGGTTGCGGCCACCGTGCATGGCTTTCTGAGCCAGGGTGACTTCTGGAATATCGCGCGGCGATCACGCCGGATGCACGAGGACCTGTCGGCGCTGCGCGAGCGGCTCGCCGACCATGCGTCGACGGGCCGAGGCAGGAATCCGCGCCGACCCCAAAGTGGGTGAAGTGGGTCGTGGGAGCGGCGTTGCTG
>PLEG01000148.1 GCA_003136975.1 Gemmatimonadota bacterium
AGTGTCACCACGACCGTAGCCTCGGTTTCACCGACGGCGCGCGTAGGACACAACACGGATCTCGGTACTCCGACGGACGCCGATCCGAGCAATGACATCATCATCGTGCGCCGCCAGTATACGATCTCCTATAATCCAAACCACGGCGATCCGAACTGGGTGAGCTGGAATCTGGACGCAACCCATACGGGAAGCGCACCGCGCTGCAACTGCTTCACAGCCGATACCGCACTCACTCGCCTCGGCCTCCCCGCGTACGATACCAACGACTGGATCAATGGCGGACAGTGGTCGCGCGGTCACATGTCCCCGTCAGCCGACTGGGCGGACGCGGACGGCGATAACGCACCGACGTACTTCCTCTCCAACATGCTCCCGCAGAACCAGACGATGAACGCCGGCGCATGGGGCGATCTCGAGAACTACCTGCGCACGCAGGCTGTGGGCAGCGCCGAGGTCTATATCGTCGCCGGCGGAATCTTCACGAAGAACCGCAGCGGCGCGGGCGTTGATGGATTCGGCTTCATGAACAGCATCGGACACATCGCCGTTCCTGATTCGGTGTGGAAGATCGCCGTCATTCTTCCTGACGGCCGCGCGGTCAACAGCGTGTCGAACACGAACGACATCCGTGTGATCGCCGTCAACATGCCGAACGCAGCAAGCGCGTCGGGAACGTGGGGTCCTTACTCGACCACCGTCAACGCGATTCAGCGCTCGACCGGCTACAGCCTGCTCTCGATGCTTCCTGACAGCATCGCGAAGATCGTGAAGCAGAACGATCATCCGCCAGCGACGACGCTGACCGCTCAGAGTTCCACGACCGTTTCGCTCGGCCAGCCGGTTTCACTGGTCGGCAAGTTCGGCGATCCTGACGGCACTGGTGATGGACCGTGGACCTTCACCTTCAACTGGGGCGATGGAACCACCACGAAGGGAACGCAGCTCAGCTATCCGTCCAGCATGACCCAGTTCCTGCGCTCGCACACGTACAGCAGCGCCGGAGATTACACCATCCGGTTCTCTGTATCGGACAAGTACGGGGCAGTTGGTTATACCGAAATCGCTGTAACGGTTCAGCCGTAGCACTTTCTCAACTTCATCTCAACCAGGATTTTTTCTCATGCGCAGTCGTATCACCTTACCAGCGCTCGCCATGATATTCATGGCGGCATCCCCAGCAATGGGCCAGAACATCAACCTCGCACCGAACGGCAACCCGATCGCGCCGTTCGGCCAGCCATTGGTTGCCACGATGGGAGAGACTTTCACGGCGCCGTCGCCGACGAATGTTCTGCAGTCGTTCCAGTTCTATCTCGCGAACAACGCAGATAACGGCGGGAATGGCGGCAATCTGCTCTTCGAGGGATACGTCAGCGAGTTCAATACAACCAACAATAACCTCGTCGGTCCGCTTCTCTTCCAGAGCGCGGTGACGGCCGGCAACAGTGCTGACAGCTACATCCCGTATTCGTTCAACACGGGTTTTCTGATTCTCGATCCGACCAAGACGTATATCGCGTTCCTCAGCGCCAGTGGACTGACGCCGACGGCGAGCACTCCATACGCCTTCGAAGCGTTCTCGGGCACGGACGATACGAATCCGAGAGGCATGTTCGTGTATGCAGACAACGGCAATGATTTCTCTTCGTTGTCTTCGCAGGACGCATTCAGCCCTCTCGGCGGTGATGCCGCGTTCTCGGCGCAGTTCACATCCACGCCGGAACCGAGTGAGTTCCTTCTGCTCGGCAGTGGCCTGAGCGGTCTGGTTGGCTTCGTACGTGTGCGGAGAAATCGCGCGACGATCGCCTGAACGACGGCGTATCGAGAACTTCGGCAGCGTGGACTCTCCGCGCGGTCAGCTCAAGCGACGGCGGCTCACGTAACCCAGTGGTGGAAGATGGCAACGCATGGTGCGCTAAAGACCGCATTCCCGGGGCAGTACTTCGATCAACTCGGAGTACCGCACCTATGTACCAGATGAATACCGCTAACCTCAACTTTCTGAACCGCCGGATGCGGACCCGCATGTCCGGTGGTGTGGGAGGGAAGTAGAGGAGTTATCCTCCTCTACTCCCTATCCCGATCGTCACGGAGGAGGACCAAGGTGTGATCGCGTGAGCGGGTGTTTCCTCCGGCAGCGTAGTAGCGTCTATGGCTACACTACAGTTCCAATCTCGCTTGCGGCGCGCTCTAGGATATCAGAGATTCGCTTGAGCTGCTCTGGGGTGCGCTTGGTATTCTGCACATACACAGCGCGGCCGACGTCCTTCATTGCGCGATGGACCTGCATCATCGGCTCACCGAAAATGCTCTGCGCGAATTCGGTGATGCGCGAGAAGATGTCGTCCACCGCAGAGCGGTTGTCTTCGAGATATTTGCGACCCTCGTCAGTTATCTCGTATACCTTCTTGCCGCTCTCTTCCGGTGTGACGCGTGCGTAGCCCATGTCCTCGAGCATCGTGAGAGTCGGATATACCGTGCCTGGGCTGGGCGAATAGGCCCCGCCAAAGCGCTCTTCGATCGCCTTGATGATCTCGTAGCCGTGACGCGGCTTCTCGACCAATAGCTGAAGGATCACGTACTTGAGGTCACCCTGATCGACGCCCCGCGCGCTGCGCGGCCCTCCCCGTGGGCGCCATGGACTGCCACCCCAGAATGGTGCGCCATCGAAGCCCCAATTGCCCTTCCACATTCCCCGCCGCATCCAGCCCGTTCCGCAGTCGAATCCAGACATAATGCCTACCTCATAAGATATAGTTCGATATATCGCCTGATATATCGCTGACTATAAGATATATCGATGTTATATCGGGTCAAGGGGGAAATGCGGATGTTTTGGTGGGTGGCAACAAGACTTGGTCACTCCTGCGAGGATGGGAGCTGGCTTCTCCGCCTCTGCCATGGATTCCCGCGTGCGCGGGAATGACGGCCATCGGGCCGGTGTGGCGTAGCAGTCCACTACATGGATTCCCGCGTGCGCGGGAATGACGTAGGGGGGATCCATGCAGTATTCCCGGCAGGAGTGTACGGCGTCGCATTTACATTTCGTGCATGACAGACGAAACTCCCCGGAGCCGCGCGCTTCCGGTAATGGACCAGGCGCCCACACCTAAGTCGGTTGCGCCGCCGACACCGGTCGCTTTTCCGGATCTGGGCAACATCATCGCCGTCTCGAGCGGCAAGGGCGGTGTGGGAAAATCCACAGTCGCCGTGAATCTGGCGGTTGCTCTGGCGAAGGCTGGCGCGCGTGTTGGGATCATGGATGCCGACATCTACGGACCGAACGTCCCTCGCATGCTCGGATTGGACGGGCCACCGCGACTGGACAACCACGATCGCATGGTGCCGCACGAGGCTTTCGGCGTACGTGTTGTTTCACTCGGCTTTCTCGTTGCTCCGGACCAGCCGGCAATCTGGCGGGGGCCGATCATCATGAAGGTGATCAATCAGTTTCTGCGCGACGTGGCGTGGGGCAAGCTGGACTACCTGATAGTCGATATGCCTCCCGGTACGGGCGACGCGCAACTCTCACTCGTGCAGGCGACTCACGTGCACGGCGCGCTCATCGTCACGACTCCGCAGGATGTCTCGACCGGTGATGCGCTGCGCGGCGCGAAGATGTTCGAGCGCGTCGGTGTTCCCATACTCGGGATTGTCGAGAACATGTCGTACTTCGAATGTCCGCACTGCGGCAAGCCTACTGCGCTGTTCGGATCGGGCGGTGGCAGAAAGCTCGCCGACTCGCTCAATCTCCCGCTGCTGGCTGAGATTCCACTCTATCCGCGCGTGCTGGAAGGCGGCGATTCGGGGCGGCCCATCGTGATCGCCGAGCCGGAAGCGGGTGCGGCGAAGGCGCTAATCGAGCTCGCAGATCGGGTGCGGGAGGCGTTCGTGAATAACAACGCGACCGCCGGTGTCGGGACTCGCGGATAGCTTGTCTGGATCTCTCACCCCGGCCAATGCTCGTCCCATGACGGCGTTAGATACCGAACGCGCGACCGCGGAGGCCGCGGCAACGGGTGCAGCCGTGAAGCGGGGTTATGTCAAGCAGATGTTTTCAGACATCGCCCCGTATTACGACCGTGTAAATCGAATCATCAGCTTTCGATTGGACCAATGGTGGCGCGCGAAGGCCATCCGCGAGTTGAACATCGCGGGTGATCCCAATGCCACATATCTCGATCTGTGCGCTGGAACGCTCGATATCGCGTCCCAGATCGGATCGCGGCGTGATTTTCACGGGTCGGTTGTCGCGGCTGACTTCGCGGAGCCAATGCTGCGTGCGGGACTGCGAAAGATTTCGCGCGACGTCGTGCGTCCCGTCACTGCGGACGCGCTCGATCTGCCATTCACTGACGGTTTTGCGGCGGGCGCCATTGTTGTTTTCGGCATCCGCAACGTGATCGATCTGAACGGTGCGCTTCGCGAGGTGCACCGGGTTCTTCGGTCTGGCGCTCGTTTCGTGATACTCGAATTCGGCGCGACCCAGAGTCCGCTGGTGGGTTGGATATACCGTCTCTATTTCAACAACCTGTGTCCGCTGATCGGCAACGCTGTCGCGCGGCACCACAGCGCGTATCACTATCTGCCGAAGTCGGTCGCGTACTTTCCGTCGGAAACTGACCTGGCGCAACGCATGCGCGACGCGGGCTTCGACGCCGTGCGCTGGCGTTCACACACATTTGGGGTCGTAGCGATTCACGTTGGCGAGAAACGTTAGCGACCTCCGGCGTAATGAGCTGGTTGCTTCGCGTACGTTGCGTCAGTGCTGCTGGCGTACCTGCATTCCGGCGTTGCCGGTCGCAACGGCGCGAATCACGATGCCTGGCGCCGTTACATAGATGCCGGCCACATCAACCGAATCCACTCGCGCCGACAGGGTTACTGCGTCACCGAGCTTACGGTTGAGGCCGTCGCTCAGCAGTGACTTTCCCTTATCGAGAAGCGGTTGCACTGGAAAGCGCGCCTTTTCGCGGAACAGTGACCGCAACCCGTCGGATTTGAGCCACGCGTACGCCGTAATCAGCTCGCTGTCGGTGGTGAGATCGTAGTCAAGATTGGGGACAGTCAACTGTCCTATGCGACGATCGTAGATGGGGGTACCGACAAAGACGAGGGTACCGTGCGCGTCCCCGGTGAACGTCATCGCGAGCGCAAGCTGGCCGTGCGGCAGCGGTGACACGCGGGCACCTCGAACGGTAACGGTGCGTCCGGCCTCTGTTATCGACTTCCCGTTCAATGCATCGGTTATCGTCTTCGACGCAGTCGCATAGTCGATCGTGGCCCCGAGCACAATGTGAAATCCATTCGACACGGTGTCGCGGCCGAGCGGCGGCAGTGGTGGGATTGACGTATGCGGCTCTGCACCGGCAACGATTCGAGGACGCGCATCCAGGCCCGCATCTACTATCAAGTCGTTTCCAGAGCCACTGACATTACCCATCCGGAGTCGTTCGGGACTGAGTAGCAGCCACACGTTATCTGTGAGCTGAATCGGGCGGTTGAGTAACTTCCACCACTCCTGGAATCGGGCCGTGAGATCGACGCCGGATATCTTGCGGTCGATGTTTGGCAGCTGGCGTGTGAGCGCGGACCGTGCTGCGTCGATGACCCGCTGCGTCACGTCGTAGTGAATTACGCTCACCGTGCATTTGTCGCGATCAGCGTCGGATGTTGGTGCGAGTCTCGCGATGCTGGCGTGGGAGGAGAGATGCCAATCCGGCGTCAGTGTCACTGGCGTTACGAGCTCCACCGTGACGCGAGGCCGCTCCGTGGGAGTGTCGCCTCCGCATCCCGCACCGATAGTGGGTCCGAAACGGGGCTTGAAGTATCCGCGCGCCGCGTACGACAGGGTCGCACGGAGATGAACCTGGCCGTCACGTATAAAGGTGGTGAACGGACCGCGCTTCGCTTCGTAGGCGTAATGCCGGTTCTCATCGTCGCCCACCATGTGGACGCTGTCGATGGAGCCGAACTGCTTGGGAACAACCCGTTCGACGAGTGTAAGTACGGGTGTGTAATCGTAGATGAGCGGAACGTTGAAGTGCGATAGGGCCAGCGGGGGTGGAGTCGGAAGGGAATCCAGTTGAGGACCGACCTGGGTGGTTGGCCGCTCACGTCTGCACCCCTGCAGTAGCGGAATCGCGATGAGCGACGCCATCACGACACGGCGGCGGCCGTGCAGCAGCTTACGCCGCAAGGAGCGGCGGCTCAGCAGACGTTCCTTATGGCTGTGTCCGGCCGCCTCAACGGATCGGTGCCTGGGCACGATGAATGCACATCCATGGACAGTTGAATTGACGGAAACCTTACGGAGGAGGATGGAATGACCGATCATAACAAGGGCAAGTCTCACACCGGGGATCACGCCGGAGATCACGGCGAGACATCCGCGGAAAAGAGAGCCGAGAAGTTTGGCGACCGCACCATTGGACGCGGCATGGACTCCCCCGATTCCACCGAAGCAGTGCTGGACGCCAAGACCGGCGAGCCCGATCCTCGTGCCACTGAAAAAAAGGCGAACGACGCTGGCACGAGCAGCAAAAAGTAGCTCAGGCGACGCGCTTAGCGCGTCCCATCTCGTCAGGAAACTTTCGGAACCAGCTCGACAGTAGCAGGAGCTCGTCTATCTCATGAGTTGGGATGGACGAGCCTTGCGTCGGCTTCTCGCCGAATATATCGTCCACCAGACGACGCATCGCCGTGCGGTCTCGGCGCGTCTTTGGAGTATCGATTTCGGCGCGCACAATACCGCGACGAATAACGTAAGTTCGATCGCGCCCATCACAACCACTCACGTTGTACACGAACGATAGCGTCTCGACCGCGAAACGCAGCCGGTCGAACTGCTCGCGCAGTGCCTCGAGCCGTGACAGCTTATCGCGGAAGATCGCGGCGCGCTCAAATTCGAGCGCCTCGCTAGCCGCTTCCATTTGCTGCCTGAGCGTGTCGGCAGGGCCGGCGTCCGACCCTTCCAAAAATGCGCGCGCGAGTCCGAGTTGCCGCTCGTACTCGGCGACCGTGCATCCTCCGACGCATGGGCCGAGGCACTTGCGAATCTCGTGTCGAATGCAGCCGGGTGTGCGGCCAAGCTGGAACAGCTCGCGCTGATCGGCGAAGAATATTGGCATGTCACTGCGGCAGTCGCGGAGACCAAGCACGTCATTCAGCTCACGTACCGCCTCGCCCACGCGTTGCGCGCCAACAAAGGGTCCATAGTAAACGGCCGCGTCATCCGGGCCTGCGCCGCGGACGACATTGAGTCGCGGTGCGGCACCGCGCGAGATCTTGATAAATGAGTAGTGGCGCGCGTCGCGCTTCATCGCAACGTTGAAGCGCGGGCGGTACTGCTTGATCAGCCTCAGCTCACGCAGCAGCGCCGCAAACTCGCTTGGCTCGTAGTCCCACTCGACGCGGGTAGCCTCACGAAGGATTCGCGCACCCTTGTCTTCCGGATAAGACGCGCGGAAATAGCTCATGAGCCGAGAGCGAATCTGCTTGGACTTACCGACGTAAACGATCTCGCCGTTGTCGGCGATCATGCGATACACGCCGGGCTCGTTGCGCGCGGACTCGCGAACGAGCGCACGCATCGACGAAAGCTGCTCGTCGCTGGTGGGCTCCTTGAATGTGTACGCGCGCGATTTTGCCATGGTAGATCGCGTGTCAGCTCTGGCAGTGAGCGCAGAGAACTGTCTGCCGGCCATCGATCGCGTGCGTTCCGACGAGCTTCGCGCCGCAACGATGACACGGTTCTCCAGCGCGACCATAAGCGGAGAGGAACTGCTCGAACTCGCCAGCTTCGCCGTTTGCGTTGCGGTAGTCGCGGATGCTGGACCCGCCGGCCGCGATTGCTTCGC
>PLEG01000226.1 GCA_003136975.1 Gemmatimonadota bacterium
GCGTGTTGTTCGGCGACGGCGCAGGCGCGATCGTACTGCAGCGCAACAAGTCCGGAGAGCGCGCTGGAATTCTCTCGACGTTCATGCGCAGCGACGGAAAGCTCGCCAATCTGCTGTATCGTCCAGACGGCGGCGCGGCGCATCCGATGACGCCGGAGATCCTCGAGAACCGCTCGCACCTCGTGCGGATGGCTGGGCGCGAAGTGTTCAAGCATGCCGTTCGCGAGATGAGCGAAGCCGCGGACCGCGCGCTCGACTCAGCCAAGCTGAGCGCGTCGGACATCGATCTATTGATTCCGCACCAGGCCAACACACGCATCATCGAGGCGACCGCCAAGCACGCCGGCATCCCGATGGAGAAGGTGTACGTGAACGTGGAGCGTTACGGGAACACATCGTCCGCGTCCATTCCGATCGCGCTCGATGAAGTGATCGAGAAGAGAATTGTCGGCCCGGGTTCGACGGTGATGATGGTCGCGTTCGGCGCCGGCTTCACATGGGCGTCCGCCATCATCCGCCTGTAGCCAAGCACGACGACTCGCGCAGACATGAACGTAATTCTGCTCTTCCCAGGACAGGGATCACAGAAGCAAGGAATGGGGAAGGAGCTCGCCACGGCATTTCCCGCAGCGCGCGACACTTTCCAGCAGGTCGATGACGCACTTGGTTTTGCGCTGAGCACACTCTGCTTCGAGGGCCCGCCCGAAGAGCTGACGCTGACGAAGAACGCGCAGCCAGCGCTGTTCGCGCACGGCGCCGCCGCGTGGGCCGCGACACGTGACATCCTGGCCAATCGGATCGTTGCTGCAGCCGGCCACTCGCTCGGCGAGGTTACAGCGCATCACGCAGCTGGATCGCTCACTCTGGACGCAGGCGCATTGCTGGTGCGAAAGCGCGGAGAGATCATGTACGACATCGGCTCCGAGCGGCCCGGCACGATGGCGGCCGTACTCGGTAAGCTGTCGACACCGATCGAAGACATCTGCGAGCAGGCGTCGCGCGAAGCTGGACTGGTGGTGCCCGCCAACTACAACACTGACGAGCAGGTTGTCGTTTCCGGAGAGGTCGCCGGCGTCGAGCGCGCGATGGAGTTGGCGAAGGCGGCCGGCGCGAAGCGCGCGTTGCGTCTCGCCGTGAGCGGCGCATTTCATTCGCCGTTGATGGAACCCGTTGAGCTCGCGTTCAGCGGGGCAATTAGGACAACCGAGTTCTCCGATCCGGAGTTCCCGGTGTATTCCAACGTCACGGCTGAGCCGTGCACGTCCGCCGCGGATGCGCGCACTCTGCTACTTCGCCAGCTCACGTCTCCGGTCAGGTGGTCCGAAGAAGTTCGCGCGATGGCCGCCGCGTATCCGGATGCGTTGTATGTAGAGCTCGGGCCGGGCAACGTGCTGTGCGGATTGGTATCACGCATCGTCGCCGGAGCCCGTACCATCGCGGTCGGTGCGCCCGCCGACGTTGACAAGCTTGCTGAGGCGTTGGGATGACTCTTCAAATCGATCTTACGGGCCGGAACGCGCTCGTCACCGGGAGCACTCGTGGGATTGGGCGCGCGATTGCCGGTACGTTAACCGACTGCGGCGCTCGTGTCGCGATCGTGGGACGCGATCTCGAGCGCAGTCAGGCGGTCGCCGCGGAAGTCGGGCGTGGCGCGCAGGGGTTCGCGGCGGATGTGAGCGACGTCGCATCGGTCGTCAAGCTTGTGGCCGACGTCGAGGCCGCGTTTGGCGGCGTTGACATTCTCGTCAACAACGCGGGGCTCACGCGCGACAATCTCATGATGCGCATCAAGGATGACGACTGGGATGCAGTGATCGACGCGAACCTGCGCGGCGCATTCGTGGCGATCAGGGCCGCGACGAGAGGGATGATGAAGCGGCGCTGGGGACGGGTGATCAACATCACGAGCATCGTCGGAATTACTGGCAACAAGGGCCAGGCCAACTATGCCGCGAGCAAGGCCGGGCTCATTGGCCTCACCAAGTCCGTTGCCAAGGAACTCGGGTCGCGGAACATCCTGGCGAACGCGATAGCACCTGGCTTCATCGATACCGACATGACCGCAGCGATGACCCCAGAGGCTCGGGCGGCCATGACGGCACAGATCCCGCTGGAGCGTCTCGGGACGCCGGCAGACGTGGCTGGCGCGGTCGCCTTCCTGGCCTCCGATCTGGCGGCCTACATCACCGGCCAGGTGCTGGTGGTGGACGGCGGGATGATCTGACCTGAACGGCGCGGATACATCCGCGCCCGTCTGGCTACCTGGCCCACCGGGCCAGGGTTAAATTGTAACGTTACACCCAAACTGTACGAGGATCCGCATGGCCGACAATTCGGAGAAGGTTAAGGACATCATCGCCAACGAGCTTGGTGTTGAGCGTGAGAAGCTCACTGACGGCGCTTCGTTCATTGATGATCTCGGCGCTGACAGCCTCGACATCGTCGAGCTCGTCATGGAGTTCGAGAAGGAATTCAACATCGAAATCCCGGACGAAGATGCGGAGAAGCTCCGCACGGTTGGTGATGCTCTGGCGTACCTGAACGGAAAGGTCGCTGCGTAATGGCGCGTAGGGTCGTCGTCACCGGCATGGGCGTAGTAACGCCCGTCGGAAATTCCGTGGCGGCGACTTGGGATGCGCTCAAGGCTGGCACGTCGGGCGTTGCGCCGATCACCAAATTCGACGCGACCAAATTTCCCGTGCGGTTCGCCGCCGAGGTGAAGGGGTTCAATCCCGGTGAATACATGGAGCGGAAGGAAGTCAAACGCTCCGACGTATATGCGCAGTATGCAGTCGCAGCTGCCAAGATGGCGATGGCGGACGCTGGCCTCAGCGATCCCGGCGCCGCCGGCATAGACCCGGACCGGCTCGGCGTGATAGTCGGTTCCGGAATCGGCGGTCTCAAGAGCTTCGAAGAGCAGCACGACGTGTATCGCGAGCTCGGCCCGAGCAAGATCAGCCCGTTCTTCATCCCCATGTTCATCGCTGACATCGCGGCCGGAATCGTCTCGATGCATTTCAACGCAAAGGGACCGAACTACGCGACGATATCAGCATGCGCAACATCAGCACATGCGATTGGCGACGCGTTCCGCACAATTCAGTATGGCGACGCTGACATCATGATCACCGGCGGGGCGGAAGCGACGGTAACGCCGATGGCGATCGGCGGCTTCGCAAACATGAAGGCACTCTCCGAGCGCAACGATTCACCGTCAACCGCATCGCGCCCATTCGACGCGACACGCGACGGTTTCGTGATGGGTGAAGGCGCCGGCATCTTGATTCTCGAGGAGTGGGACCACGCCGTCGCGCGTGGCGCGACCATCTTCGCCGAGGTCCTCGGCGCGGCGTCGACCGCCGACGCCTACCACATCACCGCTCCGGACCCCGCCGGTGGTGGCGCGATCCGCTGCATGGAACTCGCCCTCGCCGACGCCGGCATCACCGCGAGCGACGTATCGCACATCAACGCGCACGGGACGTCGACACCGCTCAACGACCTCGCCGAAGCAGTCGCCGTGCGCCACGTCTTTGGCGACCACGCGCCGCCGGTAACGTCGATCAAGGGTCATCTCGGTCATTCGCTCGCCGCGGCGGGCGCCCTGGAGGGCGTCGCGTCGGTACTCACGTTGCTGCATCAAAGCGTCCCGCCCACCGCCGGGACGACCGAGATCGATCCCGAGGTCGGTCTGGACGTCGTCATTGGAGCCCCTCGCGCCCTGGACGTCGACGTGATCCTGTCGAATTCGTTCGGATTCGGCGGTCACAACGGCAGCGTGGTCTTTCGC
>PLEG01000329.1 GCA_003136975.1 Gemmatimonadota bacterium
GCGTGATGTCGGTCCAGTGATCGCCACCATCGGTCGACTTGAAGATCCCGCTGCCTGCACCACCGGAGACGAGCTTCCACGGCTCCCGGTATGCCTGCCAGAAGGCGGCATAGAGCGTTTGGGGATGCAGCGGATCGATCTCGAGATCGGTTACGCCGGTCGAGTCATTGCGGAACAGCACCTTCTTCCAGCTCTTGCCGCCGTCGGTCGTCTTGAAGACGCCACGGTCCGGATTTGGGCCCCACACGTGGCCCTGCGCGCCCACATAGACGACGTCCGGGTTCTTGGGATCGATGCGGACGCGCGATATCTGCCGAGTGTCCTTGAGACCGACATAGGCCCAGGTCCTGCCCGCATCGGTGGACTTGAACACCCCATCGCCATGCGAGACGTTACCGCGGATGGGCGATTCGCCGGTCCCCACATAGACGATGTTCGGATTGGACTCGCTGACCGCGATCGACCCGATGGTGCCGCCGAAGTACTTGTCGGTCACCGGTTTCCAGGTCGTCCCGCCATCGGTCGTCTTCATCACACCCCCGCCGGTGGTGCCCAGATAGTACTCACGCGGGCGATTTGCAGAGCCGGCGACAGCGACCGAGCGGCCGCCCCTGAACGGCCCAATCTCGCGCCACTTGAGCGCCGAGAAGGCGAGGCTGTCGTAGGAAGTGGCGGGCCCCTGGGCCAACGCTGACGATGCCGCAATCGCGGCGAGAACGGTGAGACGACTGAGAAATTGGCTGACCTTCACTAACAACCTCCGGTAGAGTACCAACGCGATTCCAGGCCCTAACCTATCCTCCACGGGTACGTCGTGCAGCAAGCTGGTGTTGTGGCCAGGTGTTGTGGAGATGAGGGACGCCGTTGGTAGATTTGTCCCATGCCTTCATCAGCTATCAAGCTTACAGTTCTTCCCGGCGACGGGATCGGTCCCGAAGTAGTCGCCGCTGCACTCAAAATCATCTCGGCGGCCGGCGTTTCCCTGGACCCCGATGTCCAGCTAGCCGGCGCCGAAGCATTCAAGCGTGGCATCGAGTCCGGAGTTCCGGCCGAGACCATAGAATCGATCGAGCGGACGCGCCTGGTCCTCAAAGGACCCCTCGAGACGCCAATCGGCTACGGTAACAAGAGCGCGAACGTAACGCTCCGGAAGCTGTTCGAGACCTTCGCCAATGTTCGCCCGGTCCGCGAGCTACCCGGCGTGAAGACGCCGTACGCCGGCCGCAACATCAACATCGTGGTAGTCCGCGAGAATGTCGAGGACCTCTACGCCGGCATCGAGCACATGGAGACGCCCGCAGTCGCCCAGTGCCTCAAGATCATAACCAGGCCCGGCTGCGAGAAGATCACGCGCTTTGCCTTCGAGTACGCGGTAGCTGAAGGGCGGCACAAGATCCACTGTGCCACGAAGGCGAACATCATGAAGCTCACCGAAGGAATGGTGCAGCACACCTTCGAAGACATCTCGAAAGATTATCCGTCAATCGAAGCGCGCCACATCCTGGTCGACAACGCCGCGCACCAGCTCGCGATGCATCCCGAGCAGTTCGACATAATTCTCACCACCAACATGAACGGCGACATCCTGAGCGATCTCACCTCAGGCCTCACCGGCGGACTCGGCTTCGCCCCGTCAGCGAACATCGGAAGTGACGTCGCGATGTTCGAGGCAGTGCACGGCTCCGCGCCCGACATCGCGGGAAAGAATCTCGCCAACCCGACCGCACTCATCCTGAGCGCGCTGATGTTGCTGCGCCACGTTGGGGAAGGGAAGGCAGCCAGCGAGATCGAGCACGCGGTACTCGTCACGCTCGAGGACGGCGTGCGCACCGGCGACATGGAAGGCGCCCGCCCAGCTTCATTCACCACCGAGTTCACCGACGCGATCATCGGCAACCTCGGCAAGAAGTCGCGCCTCGCGCAACCACGCGAGTTCAAGCGCATCAACGTGCCGCAAGCGAGCAACGAAGTGGGCCACGTCAACGTTGCGAGGCGCAACGTCGTTGGCGTGGATGTATTCATCGAGTCACTTGAGCACCCGCGTCAGATCGGCGATGCCCTGACCCGCTTCGCGGAAGGGACGGGTCTCGCGCTAAAGGTCATCTCGAATCGCGGCACAGCGGTGTGGCCCGAAATCGGACACGGCACATCGCTTGTTGATGCGTATCAGTGCCGTTTTGTAGTCTCCGGACCAGTTGAAGCGGACGTCACCGATGCGCAGATCGTTGATGTGCTGCAGCGCATCTCATCAACGTATCGCTGGGTCCATCTTGAGAAGCTTCAGCGGTTTGATGGGAAGGACGGGTTTAGCAAGGCGCAGGGCGAGTCGTAGTCCTAAACGATCGTTCGTAGCTATACGGTGACAGCTCCGCTGGGGTGCCGATACTTCCGTTCGGTTGGTATGGCTCCGACTCCGATTCTTACCTACCTTTAACTACCTTCGATTCGTTGAATCCACCACGCTGCTTGCGCTGCCAAGATTCCAAATGGTATAAAGAGTCCGATAATCGGCTCAGCGTCGTGCGGGGGAGTCTTTCGGGCGCAGTGCAGGGCGCGTTCCGGAATCGACATCCGATGGAGTTACTCCCATGAGTTCCGCCGACGAAGGATCTGGACTCGCACCGGAATTCGTTCGGCAGCCCCCCTCTGACGGAATTGTCACCCCGATAGCGAACCCGGTCACGCCGGATTCGAGCAGTGTAGGCCGCGCGACAGATCGCGCCCTCGTTCACGGCATCGCGTGGAGCGCCGGTTCGAAGTGGCTGACGCAGATTGTGAGTTGGGGCTCGACGATAGTTGTTGCGCTAATCCTCACGCCGAATGATTACGGCCTTGTGGGAATGGCTGCCATCTATCTCGGATTAGTAGCGCTGGTTTCGGAATTCGGCATCGGGTCGGCCATCGTGACGCTCCGTGATCTCAGCGACGACGCAATCGCTCAGCTCAACACCGTGTCGCTGCTCATTGGCGCCACGATCTTTGCGATCTCGTTGGCTGCGGCACACCCACTCGCGAGTTTTTTTCGTACACAGGCGCTCGTTCCGGTGGTATTCACGCTCAGCATATCGTTCATCGTTGGTGCGTTCAAATCGGTCCCGAACGCTATCCTTCAGCGAAACTTTCAATTCCGCACGCTTGCGACGATTGACGCGACGCGTGCGCTCTTCGCAGCAGTGTTCGCCGTCACGCTTGCGTTCTACGGTTTCCACTACTGGGCCCTCGTGCTGAGCGAGGTATCAGGTGTAGCGCTTGCGACAGTATTCACAGTCGTGAAATCGCCACGTCGGTATGCGATTCCGCGTTTTTCCACGATTGAGACCGCTATCACGTTCAGCCGTCAAGTGCTTGTGGGACGCGTGGCGTGGTTCGTCTACTCCAACTCTGACTTCCTCGTTGCCGGACGCATGCTCGGCCAGGCCGCGCTAGGCGCTTACGATTTCGCGTGGACTCTGACCAACATTCCGATCGAAAAGCTTACGAGCCTCGTCTCAAATGTCACACCGACCGTCTTCGCGTCGGTGCAGCACGACAAGGATGCACTGGAGCGTGTGGTGTTGTCCCTTACCGAAGGGATCGCAATCGTGGCATTCCCGATCTCGATCGGACTTGCCCTGATAAGCAGCGATCTGATTTATGGTGTATTCGGAGCGAAATGGGCGAATGCTATCCTCCCATTGCAACTCCTTGGGGTCTCAACGGCACTGCGGTCCGTGATGCCTCTCATCCCGCCGGCGCTTACTGTACGTGGCAAGACGCGTTTTCTTATGTACTACGGGATCGCGTCTGCGATCATTTTCCCGATCGCGTTCTTCGCAGCCTCGCGGTATGGCACCGCCGGAATCGCTGCTGTCTGGGTCCTTGTGTACCCGATATCATGCAGTTCGCTTCTCTTCATGTTGTTCAAAGTTGTGACGAGTTGGCGTGCGTACTGGGGCGCATTGCGCGGTGCGACAACCGCCACGGCCGTGATGGCTGCAATCGTTTTGGCCACCGGCCGAATGATCACTCCGGTCCACTCGCTGCTGCTACGGCTGCTGATCCAAGTCGGGGTGGGTGCGGTCGTGTACGCGGCAACAGTGATCCTACTGTTTCCCGACCGCATTGCCGCCTTCCGTCGCACACTACGCGGCGCATTCTGAGAGTTGCGCTACACCGTTTATAGTACGAAGCGCGACTCCCAGACTTGTTGGCATTTCAAGGACGGCTATTACTTCTCCCCGCTCATTCCGATAACGCCGGAGATCCCGTAGATGAAACCGTTCGACGCCATGATGCCTGGCTGCACGATCGGCTGCTCATTCACCTCGGGGTGCCCATTCTCAAATCCGAAGCGGATGTGCGTTCCACGCATCGTCGTCGCGGTCTTCAGTTTCAGGATCTCACGCGTGTCGATCTTACCGCTCACGATCATATTCAGCAAGAAATCGCGCAGCCGCGTCGAATCGGCCCTGAGCGCCGCCATGTCGCTCTCCGAGAGCTTCGCGAACGCGTCGTCAGTCGGTGCAAAGAGCGTCATCGGAGCGGATCCACGCAGAGTCGGCATCAGGTGCGCCTGGTTGAGCAGCGCAGTCAACGTTTTGTAGTTAGGCATCCGAGAGATCGTTGCCCCGATCGAGACATCTCCCTGTCTGTCGTTAGTCGTCACCGTCGTTGTGACGACCGCAGTATCTTGCTTGATGTGAACGACCGTGTCTTTGTGTACGGTGACGACAGTATCGCGGCGGACAACGGTGGCTTGACCAATCAGGAGGGCCGGAACCGCTCCAATACTCGTAGCAAGAAGTCCCGCCACGGCAAATTTTCTAATAGCACGCATCTTCAATCCTCCATAGGTTAGACTCGTGACAGCCGCGCTTCTTAGCCGTCGAAGGGGTATAAGTGCATAGGCGGGGCCAGAAAGATGACCTAAATGGGCGCGATAGCCGATAGAACGGTTGTTCTGATGGACCAAAAGGCCACGTGTGCATCGATCTGTGTGCCCCGTCTGCGGGCGGGAGGTCTTGCGCTTGAGGCGCTAGTCGATGTGCGGGAACTTCGTTCAGCTTCGCCGAAATAGTTCGCGGATTTCCCGGCGCCGTAGCGGCTTGATCCGGGTTGGTTCGCCGGGGCGAGCGAATATATGGCCGCCACGATCCACCAATTTTACGCCGCACCATAGGACGCTTCGCAGGCTCACGACCTGTAGTCGAGTGTTTCCGATTGCGCTTTTATTCACGAGGCGCAGGTTCAACAAGTCATCATACAACACGCCGAAATTCCGCAGCTTCATCGCTGCCGGTGCGAATGGATAAACACTCACGCCTCGGTGTCGACCCGTTTCATCTATAATGTCGGCATCGACCGGCTCGTCAGCGTAGACGCGAACTGGCGCGGTGTCCTGAAACACGTGCTCTAGGTAGTGCGTAAATGTCAACACGTCCAGGCCGACATCAAACAGGAGAGCTTTGGTATCTAGCTCCAGCAGCTTCTCGAACGGCGAGTCCACGCCGCACGAGTGCGACAACGTATCATGTCCGGCCACGAGCCATTCAGCTCGAGGGCCCCAGGCAAGCACGGGGTGCATGGGGTTCCCACTTCGCAGTACCCCCTTGCGCCGGCGAAACAATTCGGAAATCAACCCCATCTGTGAGGGAGTGCGTCGCACATCGAATGGCTTTTGCTCGCGGAAATAATCAAGTGCCGCTCCGCCGTAGGGCATGGACACCATAACCAAGTGGCCATCCGGTCCGATGATGTCCAGTATGCAGTTGATTACATCGACCGCCTCACCATTAAAGCCGTTCAGGTTTTGAAAAGAGGACTGCATGAGAATGGCATCGCCCGCGGCGATGCCCAACGACCGCAGCTTGGCGTCCAGCTCAGCAGCATTGTACGAGAACAGCAGGCTGAACACACGCATGCGAAACTTGCGAGCAGTCGCCTTGACGGCCTGCTGCTGTGATTCCGGCAGTAAGGCTAACAACAGTCTCGGGTTCAACGGGCTGTGATATTTCAAGCCGAGTTCACCGTAATTACCTCGTCGTAGCAACAAAGATGCTTCTGGCGGATATCGAGCGCGGAAGTTCTCCATTCTAGCGTACTATGCTTTGCTCGAACAGGGCCAACTTCGAGCCTATAGGCACTTCCTTCGAAGCGGCGGCGGCGAACTCAAGCGTCCCACTAGCAAAGAAGTCTTGGCCGCCGCATTTCCGGGTAAGGGGCCTTCGTGTTGGCGTGCGTCAACTCACACAGATGCATTGAGGGTTCATAGAGGAAGAGTTCAGAAAGAATGGAGTAGTCTTCCTGCGGTCGAGCGCATGTCGTGTATAGCGGATTAGACTATTCTGCGCGTAGGCTTCGGCAAAATGGCCTTACCGGACGGAACTCGGTCGTTGTACGCCCTCGGGCGAGCGGAGGACCGATCGAAGGCACTGCTGGTGGCTGAGCGGCAGTCGAGCGGTAGCTCCCGCACCGTGTTGTGCGTTACCTCGCAGGCGTATAGGCAGCCTGGCGATGCCTGTCAACATCTCTTGAAGAGCAGATAGATTTATCCTATGGCTGCTCCACCAATTAAATGCATTATTTCTGGGCGCCGACATTTAGTGCGACATCGCTGTATACGCAGCACTTCCGCGACACCACACGCGACGCTGGAGTACGCAGGACGAACTGTCCGCGTGATGCAGCCTGCGCTACTCTCACCCCAAGCTTAGATGTGCGAATTTCTGACAACGGTGATCAGACGATGCCACGCAATTCGGTTGGCGGCCAATCCAACGTCCTATTGACCTCAATGAGTCCAGGCCTCCGTGTCGCGGTGTTCACGACGAACCCTAATGTGTTGGACGATGAGTGGGGTGCTATTCTCCGGGCAACCCCGGGAATCGACCGCATTCTGGTCTGTCTCCAGACGCCCCCGAGCGACCTTAGATCTGCCGCCACGCGATTCTGGAAGAATATTGTCAAGCACGGCGTTCTCTTCATTCCATATCGGCTCTGGGCTGTCGTTGCTGAACGCCCACAACATCAGCCACCTGAGACGCGCTTCGGACAGCGCCCCATTCCCGTCGAGACGATCACCGCACACTCGATACACTCGAACGATGTGGTTCAAGCAGTTCGCGTTTGGGCGCCCGATATCGGCCTCTCAATAGGCGCGCCGGTCCTGCGGGAAACTATCTTCTCAATTCCGCGCCATGGAACGTTGAACATACATTGTGGCGAGGTCCCCGATTTTAGGGGAGCACCGCCGGCATTTTGGGAATTGTTTACTGGGGCGAACCGTATCGGCGCGACGTTCCACCGAATCGATCGTGGGTTGGATACCGGCCACGTCGTCGACAGAGCGACGGTGGATCTTTATGCTGTGGATACTCTTGACTCAGCCTCGGCTCGCGCGTTTGAACTTGGCGCCGCTGTGTTTGAGCGAGCGTTGCTGCGGCTGATTGCTGACCCAGATCTAGGCGGAATACCGCAAGACATGCGAGGTGTCGCGTATCGCCAACCTCTTGTGGCAACGCGCATGGCCCTCGGCCTGCGATTGGCTCTGGCTCGTGTTAGGAGGTCGATCGCGCTTCGAAGCTTGGTTAAGGCGGTAGCCGCTGCACTGCTGCTCGGTATCTTGCGCCCAATTCGCGACTTTGTTCGGAGGACACGGGGTCGCCAGCCCATCCGGATATTTACCTATCATCGCGTGACAAATCTCTGTCGCGACGGCATGACCATTTCGCCGGAACGGTTCAATGCCCAGATGGAATACATTTGTCAGCGACATGAGATG
Source organism: Gemmatimonadota bacterium (assembly GCA_003136975.1). Classification (GTDB taxonomy): domain Bacteria; phylum Gemmatimonadota; class Gemmatimonadetes; order Gemmatimonadales; family Gemmatimonadaceae; genus Fen-1247. Next base: position 7,760 of record PLEG01000329.1, read on the forward strand.
GTATCTCTCGAAGAAGCGCTTTCCCGTATTAACAGTGGCGTAAAACTTCGTCGGCCTCTAGGTGTCGTTGCGTTCGATGATGCATATAAGTCTGTATATACCCATGCGGCACCAGTGCTGCGATCCCACGGCGTGGTTGGTGTGTGCTTTGCGGCCACTGGTTTACTTAGTACGGATAAGCGATATGCACACGATGAAGAGTGTCCCGCGTGTGATTTCACGACTGTTATGGGGTGGGACGCGCTGATTGAGCTCCATGCAGGAGGCTGGAGTGTTGGCTCCCACACAGTCGATCATGTGCGTCTCTCGGCATGTGATCAAGCGACGCTAGAGAACCAACTCGGCGGGTCGAAGAACGCCCTCGAGAGCGTTTTTGGGTCAATCCCACTAGCGATAGCGTATCCGTTTGGCGGGGTTGCTGATATCAACGAGCAGGCGTTGAGCGTGATCAAGCGGCTCGGTTACGTGGCATGTTTAGGAGATTTCGGTGGAGAGAACTTTGTTGGGGCCGATCCGTTTGCGCTCAACCGGATAGATATCGGTGCGAACCATTCGACTTTAATGTGGAAGTTGTACGCGAATGGATATGATCTGGCGTCGATTTGGCCGCGAATCCGGCGAGTGAAGCGATCATCTCCCGAAAAGTACGAACCGAACTGCGTGGGCACATGAAGATCGTTCTCGCTAGCACTGGCATTGCGCCTGGAACCCGCCTGCAATTTAAATTGCAGCGTTGGCTCGTTACATGTTCTGGCATTCGATGCCAGGCTGTGTGGCTTGGTCCTTGCGCGGATTTGAAGCAGCGAGGTTAATCAGGTAAACGCCGGTCGGCGTGCGCACTCGCTAGGCGCGAGGGATATATTCCCGCTGATTATGAGGCGACATCGGCGATCCGGCACTTTCGATGTGGACACTTATTTTACTGTGATCAGTGGCGGAGAATAACAGAGACGGGCTTCCAACTGACGTGCGAATTCGTGCGAGTGTTGGTGCGTCAACCGTCATTATAGTAGGCGAGGAATCGCGCAAAGTCGTCACTATTGCGCGCTCGTTGCATCGGCACGGCGTGCGCTCGATTGTGGCAGTCTCAAGCGGCCAAAGTATGCGTATTTCCTCACGGGCCATTACCGACTTTGTTCAACTGGACGGTAGCGTTGAGGAGTCCGCCCAATTGTTATGCATGCTCGCGGAGTCCGCGGATGCTGGATGGGTTGTACCTACAAGCGACTCTTCGCTTCGTGTGGTCTCTGCGGCGCACCAGAACCTATCTCGTTTCTGTGCGGTAGGTTGTCCACCTCCCGATGTTGTGCAACGCATTCTCGATAAGTCCGTTACGCTGGAGACTGCGGTGCGGTGCGGTGTGCCGGTGCCAGCCTCAATGAGTATTGATGGCTTAGGGAAGTTGGAGGCTGCTCTTCCGCAGATGCGGTTTCCCATTGTCGTGAAACGGAGCGAAAAAAACCAGAATGCCGCACGGGAGTTCGAGGCGCGCACGTTCAGGAATGCAGCGGAGTTACTTGATGCTTTCGCGGATCAATCGAGTTTCGGTGCGGAGCTACTGTTCCAACCCTACTACGGTGCCCAACGTGTCGCCATCGAAGTCCTGATAGATGGCGGAAATGTCGTCGCCTCTTTCCAACATCGCAGTCTGTCCGAAAGTCCTCCGTACAGTGGAGCAGTTGTCCTAGCGATCTCCGAGCCAGTTGATCCGGTACTACTTGAATATGCGGTACGCCTGCTGTTAGCGCTCGAATGGAACGGTGTCGCCGTGATCGAGTTCAGACACGGCGGCTCCCCCCGAGAAGCGGTTTTTATGGAAGCAAGCGGACATTTTGGGGATTCGCTTCCGCTCGCCGTCGCGGCAGGCGTTGATTTCCCATTATATGCGTGGCAGCTATCTCAGAACCTCACACCCACGATTTCGCCTTCGTACCATCGTGGGCTGCGTATGCGTTGGACCGCAGGATCACTCAAACGCGTCGCTCACGCCGTTCGTGGGGATGACGGCGAACGGTGGCGTGCGTGGGAAGCTACAAGGGAACTTCTTGCGGATTTCCGGCCCGGCACCAAATCGGGGATATGGTCGTGGAATGATCCAGCGCCCGCCCTACAGGAAGTGGCCGATATTCTCGCCGGATGGTCGAACGAACTTGCCAAGCAAATCATACGAACGGTTGTACCAGTGCAGGCGCTGTCGATAGTCAAATCCGCACGCGCGCTTCCCCGTGGCACACGCGGCATTTATGTGAGGCGCCGAATCGCGCGTCTTCTCGGCACAGAGCGGGAAGTGGCGTTGCCGTCGGTCGTCAACTCCGTGCTGTTCGTCTGCCATGGTAACATCATGCGGAGCGCGTCGGCTGCGCAGTTTCTACGCGACGATCTCAAGTCTGCCGGCATCGTAGATGTTCGTGTCTCCTCAGCAGGGACGCATGCCCGTGATGGTAAGGCAGCCGACCCCCGCGTTAAGCGCGCCGCCCGTCAATTGGGGGTTAGTCTAGATGACCACGGCGCCGCTCTGCTTACGACAGATATGGTCGCGTCGCACGACGTGATCTTCGCCATGGACGATCTAAATGTCGCGAACATCGTCACAATGTTTCCTGAATCGCGAGACAAGCTGATGTTGTTCGGCGGATTGAGTGAGTTGGGCGTTTATCATCCCCGTGAGATCGCCGATCCCTATCTGACGGATCAGGCAGAAGTCACGTCAACGATCGGTGCTATCCGGCGTTACGTCGCGGCTCTTGCTCTCGCGATTGTGTCGCGCCGCGGGATTGCGTAGCAAGCGAACGGCGGCGCGTAACTTACGATGCATCGGTGAAGCGGTCTGATATACACCTGCCGCGAGTGTCACCGGGTGCGCACCGAAGCCGCTCTTGAACCGCCTGAGTCCTTCACTCTCTGGGCCGGCGCCGCCAAGGTTGAATACAGTTAGTCCGTCGGCTGCTAGAGTCCGGATGATTGCGGACACAAGCAATGTCGACGCACCCATCTCCATTCCCTCAGGTGTCGTCCCAGCCGACTGGTAGTAAGCCCCATCCAACGCGTTGAGCACTAGCAACGAGGAAACCACGTTGCCCTCATGGAGAGCCTGATATACTCGCCCAGCGCCAGTCACTAGAAGGGCGCGCTCGTATCGCGTGTCACGAGGTGAAATCATTGGCACTGTTTCGCCTCGCAACGAACGCCTTTGCATTGAGGCAGCCATCAAGCGAACATGAACATCAGCCACTGCGGGATCGGTTGTGGACGTCGTGGTGACCCCGAGCCGGAGTGCCCTGCTGATGTTCCGCCGGTGATTGGATGAGAAACGGGATGCGTCTGTACTCGTAAGCTGCAAAATCCACTCGGTCCGCTCATGCAAACGGGCGCGACCAGGCCAAGAGGGGAGCACTACGGCACGCGCTCCAAAGCTACCAATATCGACTTCGGCAACTCGGTGCCGACGACAGAACGCGTGTACGCCATCCCAGAATGTCGTCGCGCCGACTTGTGCTGGAGCTGAGGGGATTTCGAGGGATCGGCTGATTGCGTGTCCGTTCAGGTATCCTATCGCGTTCACGCTCCCTTCGGCGAATAATACAACCCGTGCACCAACTACGCGTCTCGCAGCGGCATAGGCCACGGAGGCAAACGGATTTGAGGAATCGGTCGCTTGCACCTGCGCCAGCTCTCGATCCGACGGATCGTGCACGACGCTGAAATTCACGCGAGCCGGGCGAGCCGTTCAGCATGGCCTGCATCCACCAGAAACTTCGCCGCCCAGTTCAGAAATTCGTAAGTCCCGTATCCTCCATCGACCGGGAAAGATCCCTTGACCCCGCCACGTATCCCAACTGGTCCTTCAATGTGGACAGTGCGCCTGGCATAGCGTAAAAGCGCGAATGCAGCATCCCGATACGGTGTCCGCCCAGTCTCGCCAAAGAGAAGCAGGAGAGAATGGGCGATTTGGGCACTACCTGTTACGCATGCCCACTCCACGCTGCCATCCCACTCCTCGTTAAGCCGTCCCGCGAGAAACCCATCTGGTTCGACGCGCGAACTCAGCGCATCTGCTGTCAGTAGCGCGGCGGCTAGAACGTCATCTTCGCGAGTATATAGAAAGATTTCCGTCAGGCCGCGCAGAACATATCCCAAAGTATGAGTGAGAGGGGCATCTGGGCGCACTAGACAGCAACAATCAAACCAACCGTTTGGATGCTGTTTTGTGATCGCCCAACGCGCATTGCGAACTGCCGCAGCCGCGTACCTCGCTGCGGCCTCCGTATCCCGGATCGTACGCGCTGCTTCGATCAAGCCCCATGCAACGTGTGTTTCATACGCCTTCTCCCCAGGCGCCGCGAACGGAGTGGGAAACTTTCGCCAGCATCCGTCTACATCCATCGTTTCAACAAGCCAATTAGCTGCGCACCGCATTGGTCCGGCGTAATCGCTGCCGAACTGACGTGTTGCGGCAGCGAGACCGAGGAGAATCTGGCCGGTGTTGAACGTGACTGGTACTACAGGCCGAGCGTCAATCGTACCGCCCTGAAATGCGCCATTCGCGAATTGAATACTTACTAGCCAATCGCTCATTCGCCGCGCCCGGTCGAGCAACGTCGGTTCGTTGCGACGGACTCCAGCGTCGATCAAAGTTGGAACAATATACCCGGACGTTTCCGGGTATGACGCCCCCCAACCGCTTACAAGGCTAAAATGTCTCGAAGCGCCGTCGTCGTGGCTCGTCGAGAAGTCTTGAGCCGCGCAGAGCCAACCGAGCGCGGAAGTCTCAGTAGCTTCGATGCCCGGGTCATCGGCTGGAAGGCCCCTGTGATCGCGCCGTTGCTCGGTCTTGGCGCCAGCAGGGAGGTTGAAGTAATCCAGCTTACCGCGGACGAATTGCTTGAGTGCGAAGAGCATGATTCATGTGGTTGGCGCAAAGCTAACAAAGTGGAGGCATTCGGCTGACAGGTGCCACAATCAGACGGTTCAGTGGCTGCTGACATCCCGGTAGTGCAGCCACCGATCAGGAGGCGGTGGCCACCGTCGCACGACATAGTGGTGACGGCCGCGAAGAGTTCCTCTAGATCGAGGGCACGTCAAGAGAATAGCGTTTACCTGCTTTTATCCAATAGCCATAGTACGTTTCCGCCGCGCGAACCACATATTCATAATCCCGCAGCCCAACGGCGTGTAGGAGTGCTGCGATGGTTAGGTTGCGCCTCGTAAACAACGACGACGGGAAGTCTCGTGAGCGCGCGAGACGCAAACCGATATTAGCTACTCTTAATCTGCGCCGGCGACGTGTTCGCGCTTGCATAGTCTCGTCCCACTGGTACGCTAGCCCATCTGGCTTGTCAAGCGTGCATGGAATATGGCCTGGATAAGTCTGCCAAGGAACGGCGGTTGTGGCACTTGGAAAGCGGCTGAGCCAATCCGTGTAGAAACGATGCCGAAGCCCCCAGTCGAGCGGAATCGATGCTGCAATCGCCAAGAACTCCGAGTCGAAGAACGGCATCTGATACTCCAGCCGGTGTAAGTCAATGTCCTCGAAGTGTTGTGACAGGTGGCGACGTTGATCATTTACGAGCAGAAAAAAGTAAAATGAACGTCCTGGGTCTTCA
>PLEG01000332.1 GCA_003136975.1 Gemmatimonadota bacterium
CTACGGCGGCGAGGAATTCGTGCTACTGCTACCTGGCACCGTGCTCGACGCTGCTGTAACATTCGCGGATCGCATTCGGGAGCTCGTCGAGCAGCGCGACTTCGTCTACGGTGATGGGAAGTCGTTGCACCGGACAATGAGCTGTGGTGTCGCGGCATGGCCACATCCTCTCGTTACCAATCAGGAAGCGCTGATCAAGGCCGCCGACGATGCGCTCTACGTCGCAAAGGAATCCGGCAGAAACCGCGTAGTGAGATTCGACAGTCGCGAATTCAATGACCATACCGCGCAAACGGGACAGCCAGACGGAGACAGGTAGCGGCGAGGCGGGATCACCAGCGCAGCGCGCTGCCGTTTTGCGACAGACATTGAACCGGGCCTCCCACGAGTACTATGTACTCGACCGGCCCGCGCTCAGCGACGCTGACTACGACCGATCCTTCCGCGAGCTGCAGAAGCTCGAGACCGCGTATCCGGAGCTGCGAACGGTTGATTCGCCGACTCAGCGTGTCGGCGCGGAACCGCAGAGCGCCCTCGCGAAACACACGCACTCGATTCCAATGCTTTCGCTCGCAAACGCGTTCGATGACGCAGAGCTGCGCGCGTGGGAAGAGCGCCTCATTCGCGTCGCAGGCGACGATATCACGCGCTCCGGATATTCGGCGGAGCTCAAGATCGATGGGGCCGCCGTCAGTCTCACGTACGACGACGGCGTTCTGGTAGTCGGCGCAACGCGCGGCAACGGCACGATTGGAGAAGACGTAACCGCCAACATCCGTACAGTGCGCGACGTCCCGCTCAGGTTGACCGGTGCTCCGCCGGGCCGTATCGAGGTACGCGGGGAGATTTATTTCCCGTTCGATCAATTCGAGCGCATGAACGAGGCGCGTGTCGCGGCGGGCGAGCCAGTATTCGCGAATCCACGAAATGCATCGGCTGGAAGCCTGCGACAGCTCGACCCATCGATCACGGCATCGCGTCCGTTGCGCTTCTTCGGATACGCAGTAGCATTCGATGATCCAGCAAAGCTTCCGTTCAAAACACAGTCTGAATTGCTGCAGGCGCTGCGTTCATGGGGCATTCCTGTCGCGCCGCACGCGCTCCGCTGCAACTCGCTCGATGAGGTCGCCGTCTGGGCGCATGGCGTGGAACATGAGCTCCGTGCCGTGCTCAACTTCGCGATCGACGGCGGCGTGGTGAAGGTCGATTCTCTCCGCCTCCAGGACGAGCTTGGCGTTGTCGGCGGCCGCGAGCCGCGTTGGGCGATCGCGCGAAAGTTCGCGCCCGACATTGCGGAGACTCGCCTCGCCGCGATCGAGGTAAATGTTGGCCGCACGGGGCAGTTGAATCCGTATGCCGTGTTGGAGCCTGTTGAGATCGGCGGCACCACCGTGCGACTCGCCACACTTCACAACGAGCAGCTGGTGCGCGACAAGGACCTGCGCGTTGGTGACGTCGTGCAGGTGAAGCGCGCCGGCGATGTGATTCCACAGGTCATCGGTCCGGTTCCGGAGAGACGCAACGGCAGCGAGCGACCGTGGAGCATGCCTTCGCGCTGTCCGGTCTGCGACACGCCGGTCGAACGCGACGCAGATCTCGCCGCCATTTATTGCCCGAATGTCGCATGCCCGGGTCGCCAGTTGGAGGCGATGGTTTACTTCGCGTCGCGCGGCGCCATGGACATCCGTGGACTCTCGTACGCGCGCATCGAACAGCTTCTCCAGGCCGGCCTGGTCCACGACGTCGCTGATCTCTACACGCTTACGACCGACGATGTACTCGGCCTCGATGGTTTTCAGCAAAAAAGCGCGACGACGCTGGTCGCCGCCATCGACGCATCAAAGTCTCAGCCGCTGTCGCGCCTCCTCACGGCACTCGGCATTCCCCACGTGGGTGAAACCGCAGCGCGGCTGCTGGCGCGCCACTTCGGATCCCTGAACGCGCTGTCATCGGCAAGCGTTGATCAGATCGAAGCGATTCGCGGACTGGGCGACGTGATTGCGCAATCCGTCGCGAGTTTTTTTCACGATCCTTCTGTTCGCGCCCTGCTCCGCAAGCTCGATCAAGCGGGCGTAACACTTGACGAACCAACGCAGGTCGCCGCGTCGGGTGCCCTCAGCGGCCAGACGGTCGTCATCACCGGAACGCTTCCCACCCTGTCCCGCTCGCAAGCCGCGGCGTTGATCGAAGCAAACGGGGGGCGCATAACGAGCTCCGTTTCCAAAGCGACTACCTTCGTGCTTGCAGGGACGGATCCAGGAAGCAAATTAGAGAAGGCCAACACGCTCGGCGTTCCGATATTAGACGAGAGCGAGCTACTTCACCGGATCGGGCAATAGAGTGAACGAGACAAACACGAGCACCCCTCCGCTTCTTTCAGTCCCTCCCCGCGCGTTACTAGCACTGCGGAAGGCCCTGCTAACGCGTCCTGACCTCGATACGGTGTTTGCCCTGCGCGACGCTGCCTTCGCGGGCGGTGACGCCATGTACGAGGCGTTCCGGGCCTACGTGCAGAGCAAGGATTCCATGGATCCGCAGGAGCTCGAGGTTCAGGCGTTCTTTCGGCGCGCCGGCGAATTCTGGACCCAATCAGGATGGGGCCAGACGACCTTCTCAGAAGCCGACGGTACTTTCTGCGCCGTTGAGATCACTGGCTGCTGGGAGGCCCACCTGGACGACCAGCCGGATCCGCGCGGATGTCATCTGACGGTGGGAATCGTGGGTGCATTCCTTGGCAAGTTCGCCAATTATCCTGTCGCGGTGCTGGAGGTCGAAGGACCGGCCACGGATAGCGAGAGGTGCCGCTTTCTGGCGGGAAGCGTGGAGATGATCGGCGCACATTACGCCGAACATTCCTGAATTCCACCGGTCAGGCGCCGAGCAGTTCCCGATAGACGGGATTCGCGATAAGCCCACCGTCCACGATAATCTCACGGTCCCACGGCAGTACCACGGCGCTCTCGGTTGCCAGCGCGTGATAATCCGGCTCATAGCTTCCTGTCCGGAAACAAACGGCTGTTCTGACTTCGACGGCACCCGCGTGATGGAGGGCGGAGATGGCGAGCCGCATTGTATCGCCCCCGTCGCACGTCTCGTCCACCAACAGCACCCGTCGATTGAGGACCTGCGGCGGCGCCTCGCCGAAAACAGCTGGCGTGTCGCGGACCGTCTCCGCGTGGTATTTGCGGCTAACCAGGATCGAGTGGAAATCGCGGCCCAGCATCGCTGCCACGACGGCTCCCGGAACGACGCCGGCCGTTGCCACGCCGACCACCACATCTGGTTGGTACGATCGTGAGACTTTGAGGGCCAGACCACGCGAGAGTTCGCCAAATAGTGGCCACTCGACGACGAGGACCCCACGCGCTGGATCGATGGATGTGCGCCGAGGCATGTTTGCAAGCTAGCCCGGAGCGCGCGTCCTCGATAGCTTCCCCTCATGTCGTTCTGGAGCCGGCTGACAGGGAAGTCCGGGTCACAAAAACCGCAAAAGCTGGACTACTTGAGCGAGGCCCTCGCTCTCGAGCGGCAAGGTGACTACGATGCGGCGCTTACGTCGTATCGCCTCGCGATGCGCGATCAACCGAGCAATTTCAAGGTGCTCCAGAACATGGCGATCGCGTACACCAAGATCGGACAGCCCGAACAGGCTATTCGCTGCTATCGTGGTGCACTCGCCATTGAGCCCAAGCTGGCCGGCGCGCACTATGGCCTCGCCTTCATTCTGCTCAAGCGCGGCGATGTTTCGGATGCCGCATACCACCTTGACGCGTTCCTGATCGACGCACCAAAGAGCCAGGAAGCCACTCGCTGGGTCACGCATGCGCGCGACACTCTCGATGCGTTGCGCACCACCGGCGCCGACGCCACCGAACCTGATCCGGATGGCCTCGCAGCGGATGATCTCGTGATGGATCAACCGCCTGAGGAAGTGGAATAGGTGGGGTCTGTACTCGCTGTCGTTAGCCAGAAAGGCGGTGTCGGAAAGACGACTACCGCCGTGAACCTCGCCGCCGCATTCGCGCGGCGCGGGCTCAAGACGCTCATAGTGGACGTGGATCCGCAGGGGGCGGTTCGATACGGGGTTGGCCTCAGGCGGGACCATTCCATCTACGGCTTTGCTGACTACCTGAGCGGCGAGTGCGCACTGCGCGATGTAATTCTGCCCACCGCGCTTCCGTGGCTTCGCGTGATTCTGGCTGGAACGGTAAGCGATGAATCAGATCACCTCGCATACCAGAGCCTCGTTGCGGAATCGGATTTGCTCCCGGAGCTACTCGAGACGGCGCGGCAGCGATGCCACATAGTCGTCGTCGATACGCCGCCGGGCCTCGGCCCAATCACTCACAAGGTTTTGCTTGCCAGCCAGCACGTGGTGGTGCCGCTGCAGTGCGAGCCGCTCGCGCTCCAGACCACGCCGCAGATCCTGCGCGGGATTCAGAGCGTGGTCGAAGTGAATGAGCAGCTGATACTCGACGGGCTGATTCTCACGATGTATGAGCCCGGCAATCCAGCGAGCGAGCGCGTGGTCGAGTACGTGCGCCAACACCTGCCGGCGAATATCGTCTTTCGTCAACTGGTGCCACGCAGTATTGCGGCGGCAGACGCGTTTGCCGCTGGGCAGCCCGTTGTTACCCGCACTCCATCGGACCCCGCCGCGCAAGCCTACGTCAACATCGCCACGTCGCTCGTCGAGCGAATGGATGGCTAACTTCGCGCGCACAGTAACGGTTCGTCGTCGCGGTGTCGTTGTCATCACCTGCCTGCTCGCCGCTGCGGTCGTCGGTGCTGGCGCGTGCGCGGATATCAATACCGATCCCAAGCTTGTCGCGTCGATCGCGATGGATACGCTTCCCTATCCGTCCATCGTCGCCCACGACTCGCTGCGCGATTCTCTCGGAATCGCGCAGCCGCTCCGCGGGGCGGTGTACAACATTGAAGGAACGCCACTCGCGTCGATCCCGATCCGCTTCCGCACTCCCGACTCCGGCGCAACCGTGGATAGCGTACTTGGCTATGTGGTGGCCGACACGGCGCGGACAACGCCAGTCAGACTGTTTGTCGCTGTGGGCCTGCTTCAGGCGGCTCCCGATACGATCTACATCGTCCCTGCACCCGATACGGCATTCGCGATCAACGCGACAGATTCGTTGTTGTACTCGCTCACCGACACAACAGCCAAGCTCTCCAACCCGTTGCAGTTGCAGCTGTGGCATCGCGCCGGTGCTCCGCAACCGCTGCCCGTGCGATCGTATCTGGTCAGTTACCGAATCACATATCCGGCCGACACACTGCTCGCGCAACTTGTAACACGCGACGGCGCGCGACGCTCGACGGTGGACACGACTGCTGCGGATGGGACTTCCGCACGACGCGTGCGGCTCCGGACACTGAGTCTCACGAGCGCCAGGGACTCCGTTGTGGTGATCGCAACTGTGCGTTACCGCGGCGTGCCGGTAGCCGGCACACCACTCAGATTCGTTCTGCAGGTGAAGCCCCAACCGTAAGACTGGAGCCTCGTATGGTAGTGGCGAACGGTGGGCCGCGTCCGGCCGCTGGTACTCTCACGCAATTGTTCTTCAAGGCGATTGAGCAGTACGACAAACCGAACGCGTTGCAGGCCAAGATCGGCGGTCGTTATGAGCCAATCTCGCATCGCTCCGTTCTGGAACGGGTACGCCATGTATCGTATGCGCTCAACCAGATCGGCGCCAACCCTGGCGATCGCGTCGCGATAATCTCGGAGAACAGGCCGGAGTGGGCCATCGCCGACTTCGCGTGCCTCACCTCAGGCCTGACCGATGTGTCCGTGTACCCCACGCTTCCCGCGGCGCAGATTGAGTACATACTCCAAGACTCAGGCGCGATCGCGGTCTTTCTTTCTACCGCCGAACAGGCAAGGAAGCTGGCATCGATACGGGCCAAGCTGCCCGCTCTCAAGTGCGTCATCAGCTTCGACGCTATCGATGCGGGATTGGCCGACACTAGCATTGCGGAGTTCGAGCGTCGCGGAGCGGAAGCCGAGCCGGCGGACGCCGCCGCGCAACACCGTGCGCGCGCGCTCAAAGTCCTTCCGAATGACATAGCGACCTTCCTGTACACATCGGGAACGACGGGCGAGCCGAAGGGCGTGATGCTGACGCACGATAACATCTACTCCAACGTCGCGTCGCTGGCGGAATTGATACCGTTCTCGAGCAAGGACGTGGCGTTGAGCTTCCTTCCGCTTTCGCACATCTTCGAGCGCACGATCGGCCACTATCTGATGTTCGCGACGGGTAGCTCGATCGCATACGCGGAATCCACCGCATCGGTGCCCGAGAACATGCTGGAGGTGCACCCATCCCTCATGGTGTCGGTACCGCGCCTGTACGAGAAGATGTACGCACGTGTTCTCGAGACCGCCTCGTCCGGTGGTGCCATAAAGAAACGCATCTTCAACTGGGCGCGCGGAGTCGGTGACGAGTGGGCCGACGTGAAGCTCGCTGGCGGAACACTGGGAGGTAGCCTCGCGCTGAGATACCGAATCGCGCAGCGACTGGTATTCTCAAAGCTCAAGGCTCGAACCGGTGGCGAGCTCCGCTACTTCGTGTCTGGCGGCGCACCCCTATCCGCCGAGATCAATAAATTCTTTTACGCGGCGGGGCTCACAATCCTCGAAGGCTACGGCCTCACAGAGACGTCGCCGACGATCGCGTGCAACACCCCCAAAGCAATCAGGATCGGCACGGTTGGAACGGCGATTACCGGCGTCTCCATCGCAGTTGCGGAAGACGGAGAGATCCTCACGCGCGGACCGAACGTGATGCTCGGATACTACAACAAGCCGGTCATGACCGAGGAAGCGATCGACGCCGATGGCTGGCTCCATACCGGCGATATCGGCGTGCTCAATGATGGCTTTCTAACCATAACTGACCGCAAGAAAGACATACTCGTCACCGCGGGCGGAAAGAACGTCGCGCCGCAGCCTATCGAAGCCGCAATGAAGCGGAGCAAATTCGTGGCGGAAGCCGTCCTCATCGGTGACAGGCGGAAATTCCCGATGGCGTTGATAGTTCCGGATTTCGACCAGCTTGAAAAATGGGCGAAGTACAAGTCGCTGTCGTTCACCGATCACGAGAGCCTCATTGCACTTCCGGAAGTGCAGGCAAAAATGGAGCGTGAGACGCTGTCAGGCTTGAGTGATCTCGCCAGCTTTGAGACGCCCAAGAAGATCGCGCTCCTTCCGGAGGAGTTCTCAGTCGAGCTCGGCGAGCTCACGCCCACACTCAAGGTGAAGCGGCGAATCATCGATGAGAACTACAAGCACCTGATCGACGCGGTGTACGCAAACAGCGAGACTACGGGCTCAGCGCCGGTGAAGAGCCACTAGCGCACCGCGCTTCTCTCCGATCCATACACTTTCATCCCGCGCGATCTCTTCGATGTCGCCCGGCACCGCCACGGACGCCGGTGCGACCATTCGGCCGCCAGATGATAGCGCCCGGGACGCGAGCTCCATCTCGCGTATCGACCAACCCGACTCGTCGATCGCCACGCCGCGAAGCGAGCCATCGGTAAACGGCAATCTGTTGTCCGAATGCACCACCCCAACGCGCTCAGACTCGACGATAGCTCGCTGAGGATTCATGGCGAACGCGCGCAGCCCTGCCATTTCGGAAAGTGCGCGCGCATGTACTGCCCAACCGCCGACCAGCGCAATCGTCATACCGTCTGACACAGCGAGAAACGCACCGATCCGCGTCGCGCCGTCGTCATCATCCGGTCCTGCTTGTGACGGCGTCACGTCATCTTGAGCAGCCGATCCGAACCACGCTGTCCCACGACGGATCGGATACTCTCGACGGCATGTCGGGCATCCGATTGTAGCTTCTACTACGAAGCGGTCATCTCGTTTGGTGATGGCCGTGACGAGTGGAATCTGAGGGTGATCGTTGACACAGCGGAGTCCGTCCAGCAGCTCGATGAACATCCGTCAGCCAAACCGGCGCGTCAGCTGTGAGAGAGCCGCAGTTCGTCCACATTAACCGTCGCCGGTTGGGCGACAGCATACAGGACGGCGGCAGCGACATCGCCCGCTGTGAGCATCGTATCACGATTCGGCAGGGTTCGCTCTCCGCCACCGAAAGAGATGCCGTCCCACATCGCGGTATCCACGGAGCCAGGCGACACGAGCGTGGCACGCACGCCAGATCCCTTCAGCTCTTCACGCAATACTTCGTGCATGGCGCGTAACGCGTACTTCGCTGGTGCGTACGCTCCGTTTTCCGGAAAGATGCTTCTGTCGGCGATTGAGCCGATCGTCACGAAGTGGCCGCTGCCCCGCGCGCGCATCTGCTGCACGAAAGCTCGCACAACCAAGAATGGCCCCACGAGATTGGTGCTCAGCACATCAGTGAACAGTTGCACCGGCATCGCGTCCAGCCGCGCTACCTGAAACACGCCGGCATTGTTGACGACAATGTCGGGCACGCCCCCAAGCGTCGCTTCGACAAACTGTCTCATCGTTCCGACCGACGATTCGTTCGTGAGATCGCACGGAGCCGCAAATGCGCCCTGCGCCAACTCGCGCGCCAGACTCTCCAACGCCTCGCGTCCGCGGGCGACGAGTGCCACACGCGCTCCTTCGCCAGCGAGTGAGCGAGCGATGGCGGCTCCGATCCCGCGTGATGCGCCCGTGACCAGCGCGCTGCGTCCCGCAAGCCTGTTGGTCAGAGCGATGATCCGTTCTGAATCAGGCGCAGGAACTCATCTCTGGTCTTTGGATCGTCGCGGAAGCTGCCAATGACAGCCGACGTGACTGTAGTGGAGTTCTGCTTCTGCACACCTCGCATCATCATGCACAAATGCGCGGCCTCGATCACAACTCCCACGCCACGCGGCTTGAGAACATCGGTCAATGCCTGAGCGATCTCGACCGTCAACCGTTCCTGTACCTGCAATCGCCGCGCGAATATGTCAACGACGCGTGCGAGCTTGGAGAGACCGACGATTTTTCCGTCCGGTATGTACGCAATGTGCGCCTTGCCGAAGAAGGGCAACATGTGATGCTCGCACATGGAGTACAGCTCGATGTCGCGAACGAGGATCATGTTTGAATGCTCTTCCTCGAACATCGCGTCGCCAATGACCGTACGTGCATCCTGGCGGTATCCCTGCGTCAGGAACGCCATGGAACGCGCCACTCGGTCTGGCGTCTTCGCAAGCCCCTCGCGATCTGGCTTCTCGCCCAACAGCGCGAGTTGGGCGCGCACCGCATCCGCGTACGCTGCCAGAACCTCCGGCGACACTTCAGGCGGCGCCGCATCATCCGAGTCGAAGGTGCTGGCGAAGTCAGCGGCCATCGTATTCCACGTAGTTATTCTCGGTTTCCCAGAGCACCAGACGCACAAGTCGGCCGGGCGCGATCTTTCCTTCGAGAATGCGCCAGAACTGGACTATCATGTTCTCCGCCGTAGGAATCACATCGCGCATGAACGGCACGTCAATGTTGAGGTTGTGGTGATCGACAGCGTCCACGACTTCGCGCGTGACCAGCTCCTTGAGCCGGCTCAGGTCGAATACGTAGCCGGTGTTCGGGTCTACCTCGCCCGCAACCGAGACATCGAGCGTGTAATTGTGACCGTGTCCGTAGGCATTGTTGCACTTGCCGAATGTGCGGCTATTCTCTTCATCGGAGAAGGCCGGGTTGTGGACGCGATGGGCGGCGTTGAACTTCAGCCGTCGCGTAACTGTGACCATTGGCATGCGCCCTCCGGACGCAAAAACTCCGTCGTGGCTTCGAGCCACGACGGAGGTCGGAGCGAAGAGGATTTTTGAAGCCCTGTCGAAATAGTGAGGCTCTCACCCACGCTTTCCGCCTTCCCCGCACTGGGGCATGACGTCGGCGCAGTTTATCGATCCCACGTGAAGGACTTATCGGCTCAAAAACTGAGCTCTCCGCCCCGATGGAAACCGCGTAACTTATACTGACGAAAGCTACAGGTGGTTCCGCATCCGGTCAACGGACTTCGAGAGTATGGATCTAGGCATCATCATAGCGGTAATTATGCTGGTCGTGTGGGCCGTCTGGACGTTCGCGTTGAACGCACCGGGATGGGCACACATTCTCCTGACAGTGGGCGTATTCTTGCTGTTCTATCGCATCGTCATACGCGGAACACCAGGCTACCCCAAAGGCCGCAAAGAGTAACGAATGTTTGATCCAGCCGCGTCGGTGAGCGGACGCGGCGCTATAGCGGAACAACCCCTTCCACAACTGGCACCGCAACCCGGTCGTGATCGCCGCGTCGTGGTGACGGGAGCGGCCGGATTTGTTGGCGCCCATACATGTCGTGCGTTGGCGGCGGATGGCTGGCGCGTTCTTGCGCTCGTTCGCGACGCGGCAAAGGCCGCCGAGCGACTTGCTCACCTCCCGGTCGAGATCCGAGTCGGCGACATCCTGGATGCGCCGTATCTCCGATCTTCCATGGACGGTGCCACCGCGGTCGTTCACCTCGCCGCGGTCGCCATTGAGCGCGACGGCGACACTTACGAATCCGCGAACGTCAATGCCACTCGCGCGGTCATAGATGCAGCGATCGCGGCCCAAGTGCGTCGCATCGTACACATGTCGCAGAACGGCTCCGACAGCAGATCCCCGCATCGCTTTCTTCGCAGCAAAGGCATCGCGCAGGACCTCGTCACTTTGAGCGGACTCGAGTGGACTGTTCTCCGGCCATCCGTGATATTCGGTCAGGAGGACGCCTTCGTCAACGTGCTCGCGCGGCTGGTCCGTCTCACGCCATTCATTCTGCCACTCCCCGCGAACGGTCGGGCCCGCTTTCAGCCGATAGCGGTCGACGATGTTGCCGCGGTCATCGCAAAGGCATTGACTGACGACGCGACGCGTGGCCGAATGTTCCCCCTCGGCGGGTCAGTCGAGCTCACGCTGCGCCAGATCGCGGAGCGCGTTCTTGTCGCGATGAAAGCCCACCGGACGATCATCGGCGTGCCCACCGCCGCGGTCCGACCATTTGTGGCGGCGCTGTGGCATCTGGTTCCGCGACCGCCGGTGACCACCGAGCTGCTCGATACCCTCGCGCTGGACAATACTGTTCCCGGCAACACACTCACCACCGTCTTTGGAATAACCCCAACACCGTTCGCGCCGGAAGAGTTGCTCTATCTCAAACGTGTCACGTCAGGCAGCGCGCTCCGGTCTCTTTTCAAGCGCTAGGCACGACGCTGAATGGTCTCCAGTCCAGCAGTAATGGCGGCGAGACATTCCATTAGATCGGCAACAGTATGACCGATGTGGAATCGGTTGGCGCAACATCGCTTCCAGTATTTCTGTCCTTACTTCGGTGGGACCAGGGAAAAAGAACGTCCCGCGTTGCGCTCAGATTTCCCAGTTCGACAGTATAATCCCGCCCGCGGGCGTCGGCTCGGGGTGATCGGCAAGCGTCATCCGAAGATCGGTCCAGCGCACCCGCGCTCCACGACGAATCAATTGGCCGTAGAGATTAGAGTAACGGCCCTGCATGCGCACCGCGACCCGCCGCGTACCCGATCTCCGCGCGTAATCGGCAAGCTGTGTGACAATCGGATCAACATCGCTCTCATTCCTGGCAACAAGCTTCAGCACGCGGAGCTCGTCGCGCCCGCGACCCTCGACTAGTGGTGCCGTGTGGCACAATGCAAAGCCATCGACTGTTCCACCGCGCTCGAGCACCAGCGTGTCGCCGAGCCCCAGAGAATGAGTGAGGTTGATTTCTCGGCTGAAATCGTAACCGGGTGCGATGTCGCGTGTGAGCTCCGCACAACGTGTGACCAGGTCACCTCGCTCACTCTCTGACAGTCGGCCCAATTGAATGATGCGATGTTCCGCGTACTCGGCTTCGATGGTTATCGTGATCGTGAGATGTCCCGGCACGTAGCCGAGCGAGGAATAGAAGCCGATGTTATCAACGGTGCGCGGCATCGTCTCCAGTCCAATGACCAACGCGCCGCGGCTCTTGAGCCACGCTGTGCCTTCGCGCACGACCGTCTTTCCGAGTCCGCGCGCCTGCAACGGCGGAGCGACGGCAAGGGGGCCCATCCAGCCCTCCGTACCCGAGAGGTGGCACACGTTGAATGCTACTATCTCATCACGCTCGCCGCGCCACAACATCGCGCCACCGTCGGCATCCTCGATCGCGAAGCGCCAGATCGCCGAGCTCAGATTCGGAACATGAACGCCAATGAGGCCGTCCTTGCGATACCTGTCGGTAAATGCGCTGCTGAACACCGCGTTAAGGCTCGCAACGTCACGCACAGTTGCCGGATAGGGCCCTGATGCACTTCCCGACCGCTTGAAGTTCTTCGCGAATCCGGCTGTCACTCACGCTCCTTGCATCGGTGACACTACGTCGATCTCCACACCCTCGCTGCCAATCAGCGAAATCGGCGCCATCAGCTCCTCGCCGCTACTCACGATTGACGCGCCAGTCTCCTCATCATAACGCACCGTGATGACCCGGTCGACTCCTTCCCGCACGCTCTCGATGTGCGTGATGAGGATCACCTGCTCGAACCTGTCCTCCAACCGGTGCAGTAGCTCGAGTACATTATCGCGCCGCGAGACATCCAGCGAGCCGAATACTTCGTCGAGCACCAGGAGGGAGAATGGTTGTCCGGACCGGTCGGCGATCATCTGAGATATCGCGAGCCGGAGCACCAGATTGGCCAGATCTTCCTCACCGCCGGATATCACGGGCTTCGCGATCCCGTCCTCGAGGATGATTATGTCATAACGATCATCCAACTCGAGCCGGTTGTATCGCTCATCGGTGAGCGAGCCGAGGAACGAACTCGCGATTTCGGAAAGCTCTGGACGAAGCGCATCATTCAAGTCGCCACGCAGGTCCCGGAACGCATTGTCCAGCTCATCGTGGACCAACCGTTGCGCATTGAGCACACGCAATCGTTCCGCGATGCGCTCATATTCTCGCTGTGCGGTTTCGGCGGTGTCAAGGCGCTGCTGGGCTGCGCGCACATCACCCTGCGCGCCCACAACGATCAGCTCGGTCGCGCGTGAAGACTCCGTGGAACGCTCGAAATCCGCCCGAATAGCGTCATGTGCAGACTGTGAGAATTCACGAGTCGCGCCAGCTCTGCGCAGCGTGTCACGCTTGGCGACAGCCGTTGCGAGCTCCGCATCGATCCTGGCGCGCTCGACCTGCGCAGCCGGTGCGCGCTCGACTGCCGCCTCGAGCCGAGCAGCGCGCAGGTCCATCGGCGCCAGACGCTCGATCTCGGCTCGCACGTGTGCATGCCGGGTGCCATCGTAAACGTCGCTTATTGAGTTGATCTCGGCGAGCATCTCATCACTGCGCTCACTCTTCGCCGTTATGTCGCGCGTGACACCGGGAAGCTCGTGCACCGCCGCCTGCACCTTGGCCAATCGTCGCTCGAGCGCCGTGAGGGCAGTCGCAAGGCCGCGACGGCGTTCCTCGAGATCGGAAACACCAGCCGGGATCGCCGCAAGCTGACCCTCGCGATCGCGATAGTACTGGCCGTCCACCTGAAGTGTCTCCAGCTGTTCCCCAAACTGCGTAACCACCGCACGAAAATTGGTCCCGAGCACGCGATTGCAGGTGGGACACACTCCTTCGGCACCAAGTTCTACGATACGGTCCCGCTGTTGCTTCACATCAGCGTACTGACGCCGCAGCTCCTGCAGTTTTGTCTCCGCTTCCTGCTTGTCACGCACCCACTCGGTTCGCAGCGTTTCGAGCGCTTGTGATGTCTCTTCGAATTNNAGCGTTACCTCTTCTTCGAGAGCTGGAGCCGTCTCGAGCCTCGCTAGTCGTTCGCGTAGCCTGACCAACTCATCTGCGAGAGCGCGCTCGTTCTCGATGAGTGCGAGTCGTCGTCCCTGCTGCCGGAACAGCTCGTCGAGGCGCTGCAGCTCCTCACGAAATGCCCGCAGTGGTGCGACAGCGGTGCGGAGCACCGCCAGCTCCTCGTGCACTGTGGCGATCGCGATAAGCTCGGATGCAAGGCGTTCACCGTCGCGCGTGAGGTTAGACACTTCACGCTCGACAATCGTGATTTCCGCCAACAACCGCTGCCACTGCTCGCGTTCACGCTGCGCCTGCTCCCACATCGGCGTGACGCGGCGAAGCTCGCCGAGTGCAACCGAGTGACGCGTGCCAGCCTCATTGGACTTCGCTACTGCGTCCTGAAGGCTTGTGCCGGCCTCCAACATCGCACCAGCGATGGTCTCGGGCTCAGGCATCGCCGAACGCAGCCCCACGATCTCCGAGCCAATTCGCCTGCGCGTTTCGCGTGCAATCTCCTGCGCCGCGCGCAACCGTTCGTAGCCCAACACACGCGACAGAAATTGCGCGCGCTCAGTGGTCCCCATCGCGGCCATCACCGCCAGATCCTTCTGGCCCGTGAAGTACGTGTTGAAGAACTCCGCGCGCGACATCCCCATCCGTCGCGCGATCAGCTCATTCACGGCGCTGATGGAGTTTGCTACAGCGCTGTCGGATCCGTCCAGGTACACGGCGGCCGTGGTCAATCCGCGCGTTACTCTGTAGCGGTGACCACCCAACTCGAAATCGAGCTCGACCTCCACCGGCGCGCGCGCTCCGGCGCCCAGGAACCGTACTCCATCACGCTGCCCGCGAATCGCTGGCTGGCCATACAGCGCCCACGCGATCGCTTCGAGAACCGTGGTCTTGCCAGAGCCGTTC
>PLEG01000149.1 GCA_003136975.1 Gemmatimonadota bacterium
CCAGTCCATTCCCAGGTGGTACATTGGTATCGTTCGAACATGCTTTAACGGCGGGGTGGCCGAATCCCGCCCCAGGAGAGTGATCAGAATGACCCAATCACGCATCGGCGGTATTGCTGCGATGCTGGCCGTCGTCACGGTCGCCACCAGCACCTCCCGGGCGGCGGCGCAGACCACTGCCACTTCGAGCGCCCGTTCAGCCGGTGAGGCCGCCGCAATTGCCAGGGCCAGAACCGACAGCGCTCGATATCCGTACACCGCGGCCGATGTGCACTTCATGACTGGAATGATCGGCCACCATTCACAGGCAATCGTGATGGCCAACTGGGCCCCCACTCACGGCGCCAGTCCCTCGGTCCAGACGCTCGCCGCGCGTATCATAAACGCCCAGCGGGACGAGATAGCCACCATGCAGCAATGGCTCAGAGATCGCCAGCAGCCGGTGCCGGATGGCCATTCGGGGATGAAGATGGTGATGAACGGCTCCGAGATGACCATGAACGGCTCAGAGCACGAAGCATTGATGCCCGGCATGCTCACTGATCCCCAGCTGAAACAACTGGACTCGGCGCGGGGACCGGAATTCGACCGACTCTTCCTCACCGACATGATCCAGCACCATCGCGGCGCTGTAACGATGGTCAAGCAGTTGTTCGACTCGTATGGGGCAGCCCAGGACGAGTTGGTTTTCAAGTTCGCTTCAGATGTCAACGTCGATCAGACTACGGAGATCGCACGAATGGAGCGGATGCTCGTTGCGCAAATGTTCGAGACAGCTTCTCCGTAACCCCTTCGCTGTCCAATACCGATTTGCCCCACTCTACACCATCAGAGGAATCAGCCATGACAGCTGTGCACCAGGCTCTCCGTTCGAGAGTGAGATCCACCGTAGCAACAGTGCTGAAGTTGTCGGTAGTGGTCGGTCTGTCGGCCGCGACCGCGGGCGCGCAGGCGGGGATGTCGAGCAACATGTCTCCGGGCGCACCTAGTCCCGATCCGCGCATCGGCCTCAAGGCTGGTGCGGCCGACGCCGGCCAGGCAGCCTGGAACATGCGCCTGATGTCCGCAACTCCGCCGTCAACCAAGTTCGTCGGCAGCACTAATTCCGACCTGGCATTCACCGGCCCATACGCAATCCAGGGCAGCTACAATGGCTACCAGATCTGGGATGTTTCAAATCCGAGCCAGGTCACACTGAAGACGGCGTACTTCTGCCCGGCGTCGCAGAGCGACGTCTCAGTGTACAAGAATCTCCTCTTCGTCTCAGGTGAGAGCAACACCGGACGCCTCGACTGCGGTGCGGAAGGCGTGAAGGACACCGTCAGTAAGGAACGACTGCGCGGAATCCGCATCTTCGACATCAGCGACATCAACAATCCGAAATACGTCGCGAACGTGCAGACCTGTCGCGGCTCGCACACGCACACGTTGCTTGTCGATCCAAAGGACAGGAACAACGTTTATGTGTATGTCTCCGGTTCGGCCGGAGTACGCTCGCCCAATGAACTCGCCGGTTGCTCGAAAGCGACACCTGACAAGGATCCCAACTCCGCGCTCTTCCGCATCGAGGTGATCAAGGTCCCGCTCGCACACCCGGAGCAGGCTGCGATCGTTAGCTCGCCACGAATCTTCAATGACCTCGTCGCACCCGCTCGACACGGCGCATCAGTGGCAGATATAGCCGCTATCGACGCCGCACGCGCAAAGGGCGCATTCACGGCGAATGTGATGGGCGAGCAGATGATTCTGCCGGATAACTTCGCCAATCACATGCTCGATAGCATGGTCAAGGCACGCAACGGAACTGGCGCCGCAACGGCCGCGGATAGCGCGACGCTGCGCGAAGCAATTCCCGGCATGATCGCCAAGATGATGGGCCCCGCCGGTAGCGGGAACGGACCCAAGCCCGGCCCCACGCAGTGCCACGACATCACGGTGTACCCGGGAATCGGTTACGCTGGCGGCGCATGCGAGGGTTACGGCCTGTTGCTCGACATTCGTGATCCGGCGCACCCGGTCCGCCTCGCCGCTGTCGCCGATTCGAACTTCTCCTACTGGCACTCCGCGACGTTCAACAACGACGGCACCAAGGTGCTGTTCTCGGATGAATGGGGCGGTGGTGGCCAGCCAAAGTGCCGCGCAACCGACCCGCGCGATTGGGGTGCGGACGCGATCTTCGACATCGTGAATGGCAAGCTGCAGTTCAAGAGCTACTACAAGCTTCCCGCACCGCAAACGCCGGAAGAGAACTGCGTCGCCCACAACGGATCACTCATTCCAATCCCGGGACGTGACGTGATGGTACAGGCGTGGTACCAGGGCGGCCTCTCGGTGTTCGACTGGACCGACGCCTCACACCCGCAGGAGATCGCATTCTTCGACCGCGGACCAATGGATTCGACCAGAATGGTTCTGGGCGGCTACTGGTCCGGCTACTGGTACAACGGTGCCATCGTCGGCTCCGAAATCGAACGCGGGCTCGACGTTTTTGAGCTGACGCCGAGTGCGTATCTCTCGCAGAATGAGATCGACGCAGCCAAGTCGGTGCACTTTGATTACCTGAACGTTCAGGGGCAGCCGAAGATCGTATGGCCGGCCAGTTTCGCGCTGGCGCGTGCCTACGTCGATCAGCTCGAACGGTCGAATGGCCTCGCTACCGCACGGATATCCAGCACGAGGCAGGCGCTCGCTAGCGCTGAAAGTGCATCTGGTGCAGCGCGCCGGTCCGCGCTCACCAGGCTTGCTTCACAACTGAAGGGTGATGCGAGCGGCGCAGGCGACACCGCAAAAGTGACCAAGCTCGCCACCGCAGTTAGCGAGCTCGCAACCGCGTCGCGCTAAGAGAATATAGAGATTTTCTAGGACGTCACATCGGCGCTGGCGGGTGCACCACAATCGCACTCACCAGCGCCGCGCAACCGCCGAAAGACAGCGGCAAAACACTACCAACCAGATTTCATTGAGGACGTTCCATGCATCGTTTTTATAGCTGTGCGCTAGCCGCCGCAACGGTCACGCTCTCACCCCTGGTGAGCGTTGCCCACGGTCAGGAAGTATCCCGCAGTGTGGCTGGCGGCGGTATCTCCGTCCCCGGTTGGACCGGAAAGATCGACGCGAGCGCCGCAAAGCGCGGCTCGACTCTCGACAACGCCAAGCTCTCCAGGGAAGGAGATGCTCTTCATGTGGTCACCGGCCCCGCCGTCGCGTACTGGAATCCGGCGAACACCGCGAGCGGCAACTACACGGTTAGCGCGACCTTCCGTGAGCCCAAGTACATGTCACTCAATGCCCATCCGCACCCGTACGGAGTGTTCATCGCCGGCAACAACATGGGCACCGATCAGCAGACATATCTCTACTGCGCAGCCTACGGCGATGGCAACTTCATTGTGCGCGGATTCGGACCAGCGGCCTTTCAGATGAACGGGCGTGAGGGCGCCGCTAACGCCGCGGTACACAAAGCCGCTGCCAAGGATCAGCCGGTCACTCAGGAAGTCGCGCTGTCGGTAAAGGGCGACAAGGTCTCGTGCTCGATCAACGGCACCGAAGTGGCGAGCTACACCAGGGCCGAGCTCGTATCGGCTGGCAAGCTCACGTCAACGGATGGCGTATATGGCATTCGCTTCGCGCACAACACTGAGGGCTTCGTCACCGGACTCAAGGTGACGAAGTAGGTACACGAGCGATGTAAGGGCCACATGTGATGTGTGTGCCCTTACGTAGCTCGCCTCAACTGCTGATACCATCACGTCATGATAGATACGCGCGAGCGGCCTTGCGGATCGGTTGGTGATGCACTCGGCGCGCGCGCATCGGAGTGCCCGGGTGTGATAGACCGTGTGATGACTGAACAGGGCGAGCTTCGTCCGCACGTAAACGTGTTTGTCGACAATGAGAATACCCGCCATACTGAGGGTCTCCGTACGCCGATCGGAGATCCCAGCACCATTACGATTCTCGCCGCGATAAGCGGAGGCTAGCAGGGCGAAGTATAGTTAAATCGCGCCCTGCATCATGGAGAATTGGATGAAGCTGCCGTTTCACGTCGCGGTTATCGCGGTTGTACCAGTGTTCGTGTCGACCATCGCGCTTCCGGGTGTCATCATTGCGCAAGGCACCGCGATTTCGCACTCCACGGCCGTATCCTACGGAACGGCAACGTGGAAGGCCGACAGCCTTGGCAACCATCGAGTCGTACTACACGTTGATGCGGCGTCAGGTGCAAACTCAGCCGTTCATACCGACGCCGTGCACGCGTTCATCCCCTGGCGGCGGCGAGACGAGGACCCGGAGAGGAAGAACATCGTCGTAATCGATGCGACGACCGGTTCCCGCGTGACAAATGTCGCGCGAATCGCGATCTCACGAGAATCTGGTGATATCGCGTTTCAGCCAGCGACGCTTCCTGGTGACTATTACGTGTACTTCATGCCGTTTCGTCGCACCAACAAATCGGCGAACTATCCAAAGATCGTGTATCAGGCACCCGAATCCACGGCCGATGCTGCCTGGCTTGCACGCAATCACCTGAGCGAGCCCAACCTTGGGTCCGACGGTTGGCATTCGTTTCCCGTAGCACGTGTCACGGCGTATCAATCTGTCGATTCGCTCGACACCTTCACGTCCATGGAGATCATCGCCACTCGCGACGAAACTCAGGCGCTGCTCGCGCATAATCTGAACTCCACGTATCTCGTTTTCCCTGAAGATCGGTCCAATTCCATCCGGATGTCCACCGACCTCCCGCAACGCTGGATCGCCGCCGGTGCTAACGCGCCCTTCCGCGGTAACGCGGATCGTGGCGAATTCTATGTGTTTCAACTTGGTGTTTTCGCGGCCAGACAGAGCCTGTCCGACGTGCGCGCCTCGTTTAGCGACCTTGTTGGACGTGATGGCCACTCCATCCCCGCTTCCCGTATTCAGTGCTTCAATACCGGCGGCGTCAACTGGACCGGGCAAGCGTTCACCAAGGTGGTCACCGTTGATAAGGGACATGTACAACCGCTCTGGATTGGCGTGGATGTCCCGGCCGACGCGCAACCGGGAGATTATGCCGGCACGGTAACGATCAGTGCACGCAACGCGAGCCCTACCAATGTCAAAGTCACGCTGCGCGTCAATGCGCGCGCCATCATTGCGCACGGAGACAATGACCCCGCACGACTGTCGCGTCTTCGATGGCTCAACTCACGTCTCGCTGAAGATAATAGCGTGGTGCCGCCGTTCACACCGGTTACGCGCAGCGGCGACACAGTTTCGGTGCTTGGACGCAGTATCGTCATCGGACCAACGGGTTTTCCCGCGCGCATCCTGAGCCGATTCACCGATGGCAATACGCACATCGGCAAGACATCTCGCAATATTATCACGGCGCCAATATCGATCGTCGTGGACACCGGCGCAGGCGTCGTCTCCTGGCGCAATGGTGCTATTCGCTACACTCGGCGCCCGCCTGGTGCAATCGAATGGACTGCGACCAGCACTACAGGCGCGGCAATTACCATGCAAACACATGCGCGTCTCGAGTTCGACGGCAACATCGAGTATCAGGTTGCGTTGACGTCGTCGCGTCCAGTGAACGTTCGCGACATCCGCATCGAGGTTCCCTACGCGCGCGCTGCATCTCGCTACATGATGGGACTCGGCCGCACAGGTGGCTTCCGGCCGGCGGACTTCCACTGGAAGTGGGATGTTCAGAAGAATCAGGATGCAGTTTGGATCGGCGACGTTACAGCTGGAATGCAGGTGAGTCTCAAGGACGAGCACTACTCCCGTCCGCTGAACACGAACTTCTATCATCTCAAGCCGCTGGTAATGCCAGCATCCTGGTCCAATGATGGCCGCGGCGGATGCAACGTCGCTGATCGTGATTCGACTGCTACATTGCTTCGCTGTTACAGTGGACCTCGCACGATCAAGCCGGGTGAGATACTTCACTACGATTTCCGACTGCTGATCACGCCATTCAAAACACTCGACACTCGTGAGCATTTCACGAACCGGTACTTTCACGCCTTTGCTCCGCTCGATTCTGTCGCGAAAACCGGCGCCAACGTGATCAATGTGCATCACAACACCGCCATCAACCCATATCTCAACTATCCCTTCCTGCGCGTGGACGCGATGAAGGCATACGTGGATTCGGCGCATGCGCGCGCGATGAAAGTGAAGATTTATTACACCGTGCGCGAGCTCACAAATCACACTCCTGAACTGTTCGCCCTGCAGAGTCTTGGCCAGGAAGTGTTCTCATCCGGCACTGGCGGCGGTCCAAGCTGGCTGCAGGAACACTTCGGCACAGACTATACCGCCGGCTGGTTCGTTCCCGAGCGCAACGATGCGACGATCATAACCAACGGCCAATCGCGTTGGCATAACTCCTACATCGAAGGACTGGACTGGCTCGCAAGGAATGTCGGAATCGATGGACTGTATCTCGACGATGTAGCGTTCGACCGGACGACGATGCAGCGCGTTCGCAGAGTGCTGGATCGGCGTCGGTCCGACGCACTCATTGATCTGCATTCCGCAACCCAATACGATCCGGCAGATGGCTTCGCCAGCAGCGCCAATCTGTATATGGAGTACTTCCCGTACATTAACCGGCTCTGGTTCGGTGAGGGCTTCGACTATGTCACGACGCCGCCCGATTACTGGTTGGTGGAAGTTTCCGGAATTCCGTTCGGCTTGATGGGTGAGATGCTGCAGGGCGGCGGAAATCCGTGGCGCGGCATGGTATTCGGAATGACAAATCGCGTGTACGTCGGCGATCCGACGTATCACGGAGATCCAATCGCACTCTGGAAGGCTTGGGATGATTTCGGCATAACGACCAGCAGGATGGTTGGATACTGGGATCCTCAAACACCCGTAACGACCGGACGAACCGATGTGCTCGCGACCAGCTACGTCAAACCGGGCAAAGTGTTGGTCGCCATCGGGAGCTGGGCCGGCAATGTCACGCACATTCAACTAACGATCGACTGGAAGGCCCTCGGTATCGATCCGGCGAAAGCAACAGTGATCGAGCCCGCAATCGCCGAATTTCAGGAGGGCATCACATTCAAGATCGGGGATGCAATTCCGATTGCGCCTGGAAAAGGTGCGCTCATCGTGATTCGGGAACGCTAGCGGATGCGTGGCGCGGATGCGTCCGAGCTATGACACGCGACATGAATCACCCCATTGGAGCAACCTGATACTGCTCCAACTTTCCATCCGGCATTTCGTACGTCCACACATGCAGTACGCGTGTTGCGAACGTCACGCGATAGCTTCGTTCGATCATCCCGCCGCGGTTCGCCTGAGATAGCTGCACGAATCCAGTCGGCGCACCGAGCGGATGCAGACTCGCTGCAAAATCCTGAAGCGCAGATGCACTGAAATACGCATTGGCATCCGCGGTAAGTAGCGACCGGTCAATCGTACCGAGCTGCAGCCCGATGAAGATACCGCGCGCCAGCACGGTACGGCTCTCCGTCGTAGCGTCCTGCGTCGTGAAAAGCACCCTTGCGATCTGATCCGCTATCAGACCGTCCGCGGGCGCGGCATCCTGATTGGTGAGAACCACGACCGCCGCACTATCGTCAGGGAAAACGAGATTGTCCGCCGTGAAGCCCGCAACCTCGCCGTTATGCGCGATCATACGATGTCCGCTCATCATGCCTACATCGACACCAAGTCCATAACCAGCGCTCACACCGTTCCGTAGCAACACGGTGGTCCCCATGGCACGATACGATTTGGGCGCGAGCAAGGACTGACGAATCATCGCAACATCCCAGAGTGCAAGATCACTCGCAGTCATAGCCAACTCGCCCGCGCCATGCATCCAGCCGGCGCCAGTGGACGTCGCTGGACGTAGCGGACCCAGAGCGTAGCGCATGTAACCAACTGGCTGCACCGACGACGGCCCAAGTGCGTCGAAGTCGATCGCACTCTTCATTCCGAGTGGATTAAGGACGTGACTGCGCAGGAACTGAAAGAACGGCATCCCGCTCGCCTTCCCCACAATCATTGCGGCAATCACGAAGTTCGTGTTGCTGTATTGCCAACGCGTGCCCGGATCGAAGTCCAGCGGTTGCTTGGCCCACCGGTCCAGAATTCCCTGCGGCGTGATCGGCTTCTCCATCAATGGCGGCACGTAATCCTGCGGCCAGAAGTCCTGATAGCCGGACGTATGCGACAGAAGCTGCCGGATCGTCACCTCGTTCCCGCGAGTGAGCCCTGGCACGAACCGCGACACGGGATCGTCGAGCGATAGCTTGCCGTCCTGCTGCAACAACAGCACTGCAGCGGCCGTGAACTGCTTGCTTATAGAGCCGATCCCGTAAAGCATGTCGGCGCTCGCGGCAACAACCGGATCGAGTTTCGCTGAGCCATACGCATGTGCGTACACAACGCGCCCGTGGCGCACCACGGCAACCGACGCACTGGGCACACCCGTACTCGCGAGTACCGCGGATGCGATGGAATCCACCTGCGCCGCGAGACGCTGGTTGGACAATTCGCTCTGCGCATATGCGGGACGCGATGCACTGGCGACGGCGCCGATCAGAATGGCGGCGGTGAACACTGGACGGAGGCTCATGAAGATCCCATGGTCATATCTCTACCCTCGTCCG
The DNA here is from genome assembly GCA_003136975.1 of Gemmatimonadota bacterium. Classification (GTDB taxonomy): domain Bacteria; phylum Gemmatimonadota; class Gemmatimonadetes; order Gemmatimonadales; family Gemmatimonadaceae; genus Fen-1247. The sequence goes on from PLEG01000149.1 coordinate 8,625, forward strand.
GCCGGCGTGAACACTTCAACCGCCAGCGTGAACGTCCTCGACTCCGACGGAAGCAGCGCACCCACGCCAATTATCTGCCGGTCTATCTCTTCCCCACGCTCGTTGCGGATCGACACGATCATCGAATATTCCCAGGCCTGATCAGCTGCTGGCGGGCGGATTGTGCCATCCACTTTCAGCGCTGTAAAACTTGGAAATATACTTTCCGCGGACGACTGGCCCGACCGCAGGTGATGCCTGCAGCCGGGACAGACATTGGCGCTTTCAAGAATCGTTGCCCTGCAGTGAGGACAGCTCCGCGTCTTTCCCACCGCACGCTGATTCACCGTACTCACGCGATGCTCAACGCTAAACTCATGACGCGAAGCTCATGATGCGAAGCTCATGATGCGAAGCTGCGCTCCACCGCGATATCCGGACGCTGTGCGCCTTCCTTCGTCCAGCCGAATTCCACCTGGCCACGCATCCGCGATCCAGCGGCGACAGTGAGTGAGCCCGTGTTGAGATTACCGTTCAACACACCGGTCGAGCGAAGCTCGACGCGCGTCGCCGCGTCGATGTTTCCTTCGAGCTCGCCGTCAATTATGACGTTGCTCGCGCGCACACCGCCGACCAACTTGGCGCCTGCTTCGATCGTGAGACTACCCTGTACGTTCACGTCGCCATGAAACTGGCCCGCGATGCGAACATCACCGTTGCCGGCGATCGTGCCTTCGATCGTGAGGCCCGCGGCAAGCACCGACTCGGCGTTCTTGCGCTCAACACCACGACGCACCGGCTCATGCGGCTGAGCAAGATCGGCTGGCGTCTGAGGCTGAACCTCAGGATCGGGCGTCAGCGACAGCGGTGAAGAATCCTTCTTGACCGGGATCTGTTCCTTCCAGATTGCCATGGTGCGATGCTCCTGATTGATAGATACGTTTCTGATCGACTACCGGTGCTACTCGACGAGAACGACAAATCGCCGACGCCCCGTAGAACACACGACTTGATCGGCGGGAACTAGAACGCCGATTTCGTCACGTCGCTTACCCTCCATTCACCGAGGAGTTCACCGCCCTCCGATCCGCGTCCGCCCGGACCGGCCTGCCATGATGCCCTGCCCGACCTCGTGGATCAAAAAGTCAGCAGCAAGATCAAAGCCCAAAGCGCGTAATGACCAATCCGATCAGTTGCTCGAATCGCGTACGTGTCCGGTACCCGATGCCTCACCCCAGCTTCTTGCGCACGAATGGTCGCACGAACGCCGATGGCGGATTGTGTCCCGTCGCCATGTCGTACGCCCTCTTGTACAATGCGTTCGCTTCGGTCGTACGACCCATTCGCTCATATGTCATCGCGAGAAGACAGTGCATGAACGCATCCTTCTCGTTCCCGCGAATGGCGATCGCCTTGGTGAATTGCGCTTCGGCTGTTGGTAGATCGTCGGTGTAAAGCGCAACGTAACCCGCGAGATACGGAAAGAACCGCTCCTGTTGCGCCGCCATCGTCGTATCACCATCCAGTAACTTCCGCGCGTTCGCAATCTGCCGCTGCGCCTCTGCCTTGTCGCCACGTCGCGCCGCGAGCCTGCCCAGTGCATGCGCGAGCCTGAAGTCCCAGAGACTGTGCGGATGCGTCTGAGGCGCCGGTTCTTTCACGCCCATCTCGTACCCGTTGCGATACCACTTGTCCGCAGCAGCGAGATCGCCTGCGTCAATGCACACGCGCGCGGCTTCATTCGCCATCTCGCCTTCCTGATAGAACGCGTTCTGCGGCTCGGCTCGCTCGCGCGTCGCCCAGTAAGCTATCACCATTGACTCGTACTTCACCGTGTTCGGACAGTCGCCATCGAACGCGAACGACATCGCCAACGCGCGCTGCGCCGCAGCCTTGGCCGCCGGCATCGTCGCGGTATCGAGCATCTTCTGAAAGATTACGCGCGCCTGCGCCGTTGCTCCATTCAGGTCCAGTTGCGACGCTTCGCGCATCGCTGCGGACGGTGCGCCGCCCGGAGACCCTTGCGCCATCACCCTTGGTGACGCCAACCACGATGCCGCGAACATGAAAGCCGCTGACGCAACGCCACGGAGATGCCTGGATGTGGTCAAGATCGTCCCCTTCTTGAGTGAGCAGTCGTGATTTTCTGGCTGGCACGACCATTGGTTCTTCTTACCTTGCTACCGGCCGCTTCACCACCGTGATCGTCAGCGAAGACGGATACTGCCTGGAATGATGGATGCTGTTGTGTGCCACCAGACTCTGCGTCTCGCTGTAGTTGTTGCCACCGGTATTCAGGTTTCGGTCAAAGCGCGGGAAGTTGCTGCTCGACACTTCGATCCGGATCCGATGGCCGGCCTCGAAGTAGTTGCTTGTCGTCATTGGCTGCAACGCGACCTTGTAAACCTTGCCCGACTGCATCCATTCCACCGGCTTGTCGTATCCGTTGCGGTAACGCAACCGCTGGATGGTTTCGTCAAGATTGTACGCCTTGCCGTCAGGATACACGTCAATCAGCTTCACGGTGATATCAGTATCCTTGCGATCGGACGATACGTAAGTCGTGAACTGGATCGGTCCGCTCACTTCCATCCCCTGTTTGAGCGGTTCCGTGGAATACACCAGAATGCTGTCACTCTCTTCCGCCTTCTGCTGATCAAGTGCACCACCAGTCAGCGCATTCGCCTGACAGCAGACATTGCCGCCGTGCGACATTACGGGATGCATTGGGTCGTACGTGAAGTTGTCCGGTGCATCCTTGGCTGGTGCGCTCGTAGTCAGCAAGCCATCGCCGTGTAGCGTGTTCGCCTTCCCCTGACTCGAGAGATAGAACGTCATCGGCTCCGCACCCTTCGGCGGCCACGTGTCAGCGGTCTGCCACTTGTTGATCCCCATCGTGTAGTAGCGCACCTTGGGTAACGTATCAAGCAGCCCAGTGTGCTCGCCCTTGAGGAACGTGTCGAACCAGCCGTACGTAAGCTCATTGTAGTCGAGCCGCGCGTCGCCGACGCTTCGCTCACCGACCACAGTGTTCTCCGTTGCGCGCGTGTAGCTGCAGTGTAGCGTCGGCGCGATCACGGCATATTGCTGATTCGCGATCGTGGGATCCGCCGTGGCGCGCACGTGATTGTATGTCGCCAGATTTGGTCCGATCGACACGTCGTACCACGACATGAACCAGAGCCCTGGCACGTTGATCTTCATGTCGTCGTCGTAGAGACCACCCCTGTACCAGGCGGGATCATTTGGAGTACGCTGAATCATCGCACCGCCAGTTGCAATTCCCGGCATGGAGTCGGCGAAGATTCCGTGCGGGCCGCCGTGTGCCTCGATGAGATCCTTCACCGGAAGGTGCCAGAAGCCAGCCTTCCAATCCACCGGCGGTAGCTGCTGCGCGAGATCGAATTCACGCGCGGCGCGAATCAGATCGGCCTGCGAGGTGTTCGCCGGGAACATCGGTCGTACCTGGTTCTGTTCTCCCTCCAACCAATCGATGAAGAGCATCTGCACGGCGCCGCCACGATACCAGTTGCCCTGCTCGTAGTACGGCTTCACTCGGCCGACTCCCGCGCCAAAGCCCTGCGGGTTAATTGCGGCGAGTCCCTTCGGCGCCTGTGCCGCCACGCCCATCTGCCATTCCGCGGTCGATGAACAACCCACAAGCCCAACTTTCCCATTCGACCACGGCTGCGACGATATCCACTGGATCTCGTCAGCGCCATCCGTGACCGGAGGGCCAAGGATGTCGTAGTTCCCCTCGGAGAAGAAATGACCCCGTTCGTTCGCGGCAACGTAAGCGTATCCACGCTTGATCGCCGTGAGCTGCGCGCTCATGTCGGCCGGCGCGCCAAGCTTCACGTCCCAGTAGTTCATGTTGTAGGGCGTGCGGCTGAATATCGCGGGCGCCTTGACCACGCCTTTCGGCCGGTACACGTCAAACTGGATGCGCGTACCGTCACGCATCGGAATCATCAGCTTGCGGTCGATAATCGCGATCGCCTGGAGCGCCTTCTCGAGTGAGTCGCGCCGCGCGACGAGTACGGTATCGCGCGGTACTCCTCGTTGTGCTGGTAGCAAGGGTGCAATGGAGAGCAGGCTTACAGCTATGAAGATGAGACGACGGGTGGCTTTGATCATGGACATGTTTGAGACATTGGGTGCGAGGCACAACTGGCCGGCGATCGCTTGATCGCGTCGCCGGTCAGCATAGCCGAATGCTGCATCATCGTCTGCTTACGCGCCAGGTATGGCGTTCGTTACACGGCTCTCGCGTGCCGCTCGGCTGATCGGTGGGTGTCATGTGAACCTCGGTCAGTCGTCTGGCTCGTTATGCTGTACCCCTTATTGGACGCGATTGCGCTACTGCCATCTCGTAAGCCTCATGCTACTCGGCGCCCAGCGTATCGAAGAACTCGACCACTCCGGTCTCCACCGAATACTCGGCGCCAATCACGGCAAGACCATTGTCCTGAATCAATTGCTCCAGAAGCCCGGAACCATGCCTCAGGTGATCCACCGATGCCATGACATTGGCCCGAACGGCGTGCCCTTTAAGCGCTTCCAGATCGTGCCGAAGCTCTGTCCGCAATAGCACCTCCACGGACGGCCGCACACGATCGACTATGGAGCGCAGATTACGCGATTGATTTTCCGATGGTTGCTGAAGTTCTTCAAGCGTCGCGAGAATTGCCCCGCACTGCGAATGCCCCAACACCACTACGAGTGGCGTGTCATAACGCGCCGCCGCGAATTCAACACTTCCAACTTGTGATGGCGCCACAATGTTACCGGCAACACGAATTACGAAGAGATCGCCAAGCCCCTGGTTGAACACGATCTCCGCCGGCACCCGCGCGTCCGAGCAACCGAGGATGATTGCGAATGGGTTCTGGTCCTTCGGCAGCTCCGCTCGTCGCGGATTATTCAGAAGCGCATCACCCGTCCGCATGCTCGTCGCGAACTCACGATTCCCGCTTTTCAGACGTTCGAGTGCTGTTTTTGCTGACATCATTGGTTGCGTATCCTTGTCCAGTTAGTTCCCAACGTCAGTGGAATGGCCGCGCCCATGAAACTGTTGCCAGAAACTCATGGCACCGCGACCGTCTCAGGTACAACATCTAACATAGACACGTGACGATCTACGGGCGAGTGTCTGGAGATGCATCATCATCTGGCAGCAGGTCGCAGAAGGCGAAGCGATTATCCCGGAGCACCACAACACCACGCCGCGCGCGGATTGGCACAGCAAAGATCGGCCCGTCCGAAACAAAGGTGTGAAACTCACCGCGCTCGCCACAGCGGTCCACGTTTTGTGGCAGATCCGCGAGCAGTGCTGCGTCGAACGCGCGTCCGGCGAACGTTGCTGGCAGCTGCGTAGTGTCCACGCATACCAGATGCGCACGGAATCCGGCGGAGATGAACTCATCCGCCAGTTGTCGCGTATCCCGACCCCACAGCGGAAATATCGCTTCAAGACCGGTGGGTGCGACCAACCGCTCGCGGTATTCTCGCACGTCGCTCAGGAACAGGTCACCAAAGGCGAGCTGCCTGACTTCCGGATGTGTCTGTCGCAAGCAAGCAAGCGCCTCGAGGAAAGCGGCCTCATAAGCCTCATTCGATGACTGCTGTTCGAGCGTCACCTCCAGAAGCGGCAGTCCAGCCGCGGCGGCCTGTGCCTCGACAAGTTCGCGCCGCACTCCGTGAATGCTCACGCGGTCATACCCACGCGTGATACTCGTCAGTAACCCAACCACATCATAGCGCGGATCAGCACGTAGCGCCGCAAGCGCGAGACTACTGTCCTTGCCGCCGCTCCAACTCAGTACCACCTGTTCGCGCGTCACTATTTGCCGTGCACTTGCGCCATGTCGCCAGGGAACAGCGAGTAAATCTCAGCCTCCAAGTACACGTTAGTCATTCGCTTGGATTATATCGCTGGGAAGGGTCTCGTCAACATGCGCCGAATCGATTTCGGCAAGGCGAGGATCTCATCGGATCCCGGCTGGCACACTGCTTCCTATGCCGCCTTACTCACTGCACAGTCGATTCATGCGCTTGCACGATCCTCCATCCTTCCGGACGCTTCTGCCAGACCATCGTGACCGTAAACTCTCCGGTACTTGCCTGACCATTCGGAAGCGTGCGGCGCGACCCCAGCGGATTTGTCACGACCACGGCATCCGGACCCAGTACAGTGAACTCCGACGAGCCACGCTGAGTGTACACGACATCCGACTTGCCGTTGTTCCACCATTTCAGTTGTAGCGCCTCCAGAGCATCCCATCCCTTGGTAACAACGCCGTTGAACACGAACACGAGCGCCGGCTGGTGCAGATACGCTGCCAGAAAACGATCGGTATCATGCGCGTTCGCCGCGAGCATCAACTCATCAAGCATGGGCTGGAGCTGCCGCTTTACCAGAGCGGACGTAGCAGCCGAATCAGACTGTGCCCGCGCAACTCCGGGAAACAGCAGACACGCGACGATAGCAATGCCGAATATTCGCCTCATACGATCTCTCCTCGTAATTGTTGGGATGCGTCCATTCATACCATGTTTCGCACTTCGCGTACGGTGCCCAAAGCCGCTATCTCAATTTGTGAGCCCGTCTAATCTGCATCCATTTGCACGCACAGCGCACTGGGGAGCCTCTTCCCATACGCGCATCAGGCCCCCATCCTACAGCGTCGAACTCCCATTCCGATCTAATCCGTGCGCCTTTCCGTCCTGACTTCGCTCCTCTCCGCTGTCCTCGCGACCGTACCAATCGTCGCTCAATCCCAGGGCATCGACCCGGCGATGTACTCCAGCCTCCGCTACCGCCTCATCGGGCCCTTCCGCGGTGGCCGAACCGTCGGCGCCGCCGGAATCCCCGATCAACCCAATGTCTTCTACGTCGGCGTCAACAACGGCGGAGTCTGGAAAACCACCGATGCGGGCCGCACCTGGAATCCGATCTTCGATTCTGAATCCACCGGCTCGGTCGGAACGATCACCCTCGCTCCGTCGGACCCAAACATCATCTACGTCGGTAGCGGTGAAGGCCTGCGTCGTCCCGATCTCTCCACCGGCAACGGCATCTACAAATCCACCGATGCCGGAAAATCATGGCGGCACCTCGGACTTCGTGATGGACAACAGATCGCATCCATCATCGTCGATCCGCACGACCCCAATCGCGTGTTCGCCGCGGTACTCGGCCACCCCTACGGTCCGAACCCGGAACGCGGGATTTTTCGTTCCATAGATGGCGGCGAAAGCTGGACAAGGATCTTGTATAAAGATGAAAACACCGGTGGAATTGATCTCGCATTCGATCCTGCGAATCCGCAGACAGTCTACGCCAGCATGTGGGCGTCGCGTCGCCCTCCGTGGACCGTCGGCAACCCCTACAACGGTGACGGCAGCGGCTTGTTCAAGTCAACCGACGGCGGCAACACGTGGCATCAACTAACTCGCGGCCTTCCAACACGCGCACAGGGACTCGGACGCATCGGTTTTACCGTCGCGCCCAGTGATCACAACCACATGTACGCACTGGTTGACGCCAAGCCAGACGTCGGAGGGCTGTTCCGCTCCGACGACGCCGGCGAAAGCTGGACTCGCGTCAATAACGAAGAACGCATCTGGGGACGCGGTAACGATTTTGCCTGGGTCCGCACCGATCCACGCAACGCCGACGAGATTTACATCTGCAACACGTCAACATATCGCTCCACGGACGCCGGCAAGAGCTTCACAGCAATCAAAGGCGCGCCCGGTGGCGATGACTACCACGCGATCTGGATCAACCCGCTCCATCCGGAGATCTTACTCCTCGCTGTAGATCAGGGCGCAACCATAAGCGTGAACGGCGGCCAGACATGGAGCTCATGGTACAACCAACCCACCGCCGCGTTCTACCACGTAGCAACCGACAATCGTTTTCCATACTGGGTTTACGGCGGCCAGCAGGAGAGCGGCTCCGCCGCAGTCTCGAGCCGCGGTAACGATGGCGCAATTACGTTCCGTGAATTTCATCCGATAGGGACCGAAGAATACGGCTACGTCGCGCCGGACCCGCTCGACTCCAACAACGTATTCGGCGGCAAGACAACACGCTTCGACTGGGTCACTGGCCAGACGCAGAACGTGTCGCCCCAAGCAATGCGAAGCGGCATGTATCGCTTCGATCGCACCGCGCCGCTCATCTTCTCGTATGCCGATCCACACACGCTATTTCTCGGCAGCAACGTTCTGTTCCGAACGCGGGACGGTGGTCAGAGCTGGGACATCATCAGCCCGGATCTCACACGTTCGGATCCCGGTATTCCCCCAACACTCGGCGAATTCGTCAGCGCCGATCCTGCACGCGGACACCATCGCGGCGTGATCTACAGCATCGGACCTTCGTACCGTGACGCAAACGTCATCTGGACCGGCACCGACGACGGTCTGATTAACGTAACACGCGATGGCGGAAAGAGCTGGAGCAATGTGACGCCATCCACCATCACGCCATGGAGCAAGATCGCGCAACTCGATGCGTCGCACTTCGATGATCAGACCGTGTATGCAGCTGTAAATCGCTTTCGCCTGGACGATCTCCATCCGCACATATTCCGCACTCACGACGGCGGCAAGACATGGAAGGAAATCGTGACCGGCCTGCCCGATGACGCACCCGTCAACACGGTGCGCGAAGATCCCGTTCGCAAGGGATTGCTCTACGCCGGAACCGAAACCAGCGTGTACGTCTCTTTCGATGACGGCGATCACTGGCAGTCACTACGCCAGAATCTCCCTGCGACCTCCATCCGCGATCTGGTGGTGAAGGACAGCGACCTCGTCGTCGCGACCCACGGCCGCTCGTTCTGGATCCTCGACGACATCACGCCGCTCCGCCAGCTCACATCACGAATTGCCGCGGAGCCAGCACACCTCTTCGCACCCGCGAGCGCGTTTCGCCTGCATCGAGATACGTACACCGACACACCGATGCCGCCCGAGGAGCCCACGGGCCAGAATCCACCCGACGGCGCGATCATCGACTACTACATCAATGCCACCGCGAAGACTCCGGTGACGCTCGAGATTCTTGACGCCGGCGGCAATCTCGTTCATCGCTACGCCAGCAACGATCTACCAGATGTCACCGAACAGCAGATCAACGCTCTCAACGTCCCCGCATACTGGATTCGCCGTCCGCGCATTCTTTCCGCTACATCCGGCGTGCATCGCTGGATCTGGAACCTGCACTACACAGATCCGAGCGTGCTCACGCATGAATACCCCATCTCGGCGATCTACATGGACACGCCCAGGCTTCCATTGGGGCCGGCTGCTCTTCCCGGCGCCTACACCGTTCGTCTGACTGTAAATGGAAAGAGCTACACGCAGCCGCTAACCGTGAAGATGGACCCTCGCGTGCACGTGTCGGCTTCCGATCTTCAACAGCAGTTCATGCTGTCGATGCGCGTTACAGCAATGATCGAGCGCGACTTCACCGCAATTGTCGAAGCGCGCGCCCTTCGCAGTGCGCTCGATACCGCACGTGTCCACGCTACGAGCACCACAATACGCTCGGCAATCGACACGGTCGCAGCCCACGTGGAAGCTCTCAAAATTACGCGCGTCAACAGTGCGCTGAGCTCGCTTCTGCAAACCATCGATGCAGTCGATGCGCGTCCCACAACCCAGGCGACCGTAGCGGTAACCACGATGCAGCAGTCGCTCGACTCAGCACTCTCACAGTGGAATGACCTCAAGGGTGCCGAGCTCGATTCGCTCAATCGCAGCTTGAAGCCGCTGGGAATGCATACCATCACTATACCGGCAGATCTGACGCCCTTTCGGCATTCAGTACAGCAGGGCGAGACCGCGGACAAGGACGACAACGACCCCTGATCCCCCCCTGTGCCCGCAAACCTGTAAATCGGCTATCTACGGGAAAACCCGTTGACAGAATTCGGGCCGCCATATAAACTACGGGAAAAGCAGTAGTTAACCCTTTCCCCGACGGCTATGTACTTTCCGCCACGCGAACTGGAAGTCATGAGCATTCTCTGGCGCCTTGGATCCGCAAGCGTAGCGGAAGTCCGCGCAGAGCTGAAGGACTCGATCGCCTACACCACGGTACTCTCTGCATTGCAGACGCTCGAGGAGAAGGAATGTGTGCGCCATGAGCCTGAAGGTCGCGCATACAGATACTTCCCCACGATAGATGCTCGGCGTGCGGGAAAGAGCGCCCTCGCCCGAATCCGGGAATCGATCTTCGAAGGCTCCGCTGAGCGCATGTTCGCTCAACTCGTCTCCGACAGACGCATCGGTCAGGCTGAGCTCGAACGAATGCAACGCATGATCGCCGAGCGGCTGGAGCGCGAGCCATGATAGCCGCAATCATTGTCTACGTCCTGATCGTCACGTTGCCGCTCCTCGCTGCCGCTGCACTGACGGGGAAGATACTCCGGCTCTGGACATGGCCTGTGCGCGGCGCATGGGCTGTGGCCGCATTGGCGATCGTGCTGGTGGGTGGACGGACAATCCTGCAGCAAATGACGCCGGCGCAAGCAGCAGCCTCGATCACCTCCATACGCGACATGCACTTGATCGACCACGCATCTGTCAGCAGGCTCGCAGATCTGCGGCTCGTCGCCAAACAGGTGATCTTGTTCCCTCGTGTTGCGGCGGTCTACGCAGCGCACGCGGTTGGACCCACACAGGATCGCATCCTGGCAGCGCTTTGGTGCGTGACGAGCATCGCCATGTTGGCGTTCATCTGCCTTGTCTACGTTCGCGTATGGCGCGCGTCACGAGATTGGAAGGTGACCGAGTTTGCGGGTCAGCAGGTCCGCGTCGCGCCTCACACTGGGCCAGCAGTCATTGGCCTGTTCCACCCTGAGATTGTCGTTCCGAGCCGCATGCTCGAGTCGGACCTGCAAATCAGCAACCTTGTGATCATGCATGAAACCGAGCACCAGAATGCGCGGGACCCTCTATTGCTCGCTGCGATGTGGGCACTCGTCGCACTGATCCCATGGCACCCGGGCGCCTGGTATTGTCTTGCGCGTACCCGCCTCGCGATCGAGCTCGACTGTGATGCGCGCGTCGTAGGACGCGGAGCCTCACTCAGAACCTACACGGAGTTGTTGCTGAATCAGGCAAGCATACGACTCGGCAAACCCGCCCATTTGTGGCTCGGAGCTACCTCGCTTCTCGAGCCGTCCTCCCACCTCGAACGGAGACTCAACGCCATGATACTGTCCAATGATCCCTCTCACTCCGGACCAATCGCGCGCTGCCTGCGAACGCTGGCTTACTTCGCCGTCGTGTCGACTGTTGCTATCGCCGCATGCGAATCGCACGTTCCGACCGCAGCCGACATCAGCGGTCTCGATGCGGCTTCCGCCGAGACCAATGCTCGCAACGCGACGCTTTTTGATGGCCAGCCGGTAACGTTCTACGTCAACAATGTGAGGGTTTCGGCCGATAGCGCGCACGCAATTACGGCAGCTGACATCAGTACAGTCACAATTTCCAAGAATGGCTCGCAACAGGTGCGCATGATAACGGTGCCTTACGCCCGCTCGTACTTCACGGGCGGAGATACGCTTTCTGCAGGGAGCGGCACCGCTAACACGTTCTACTTCAAAGTTCGCGCGCCAGGTGCTACAGGTGGGCAGTCCACTACGACTGAAGCACAAAAGCGGCCGTTTGTCGGCGCGGTTATCATCGACGGCGTAGCATCAGATCTGACGGCAATGAAGTCCATCGACCCGAGTCGCATCGCAAGCATCGATGTCGTGAAAGGTCCGGCCGCAATGCAACAGTCCACAGATCCGCGTGCCAGGGACGGACTGATCCGTATCACGCTCAAGCACTAGGCGCGCGGCAGGAGGACTCGAGGCTGACGACAGCCTCGAGTCCTCCTCTCAATTACCCCGGCTCCCCCGCCAATGCCTTGATCTTCCGCACCGTCCGCTCCCGCGCCTGAACCGATCTGCAAATAATCAGAATCGTGTCATCGCCGCCCACGGTGCCAAGTATGTCCGGCCAACCCTCTCCATCCAGCGCGCTTGCGATTGGCTGAGCGCCACCAGGTACCGTGCGCAACACTGCCATCTCGCCCACACCGTCAATCCGCATGAATAGCTGTGGCAACAGCGTATCGAGCGCGACCCGCGCCTCCTCTATGTGCCCATCCGTCACCGCATAGCGCGCGCCCTCGGCTGTTGGCACCCGCGCGATCCGAAGCTCGCGTAGATCCCGCGACAACGTCGCCTGCGTTACGTCCCACCCGCGTCTGAGCAGCAGCTTCCGCAGGTCTTCCTGGCTCACGACCTGGTGGTTCTCTATCGTCTCCAGAATCGCGTTCTGCCGCTCGCGCTTGTTGGCCATTCGGTGAAGATAGCTCTCCCCGCCCAGCCTCGGCCAGACAGTTGCCAAACCTGCCAATACCGATTATTTATACATGTTCATCGCATAAAATTCCATATCGAGCGCCGCCATGACTTTCTCCCCCAAAAAGATCGCCCTTGCCTACTCCGGAGGGCTCGACACCTCGATCATCGTCCCCTGGCTCAAGGAGCGATTTCCGGGCGTGAAAGTGGTATGCGTCGCCGCCGACATTGGCCAGGGCGATGAGCTTTCGGGCGTCAAAGCCAAGGCAATCGCCTCCGGCGCCGATGAGTGCTATGTCGAAGACCTGCGCGACGAGTACGTCCGCGACTTCATCTTCCCCACACTCCGCGCCGGCGCCATCTACGGCCGTAAATACCTGCTCGGCACTTCCATGGGTCGCCCGCTCATCGCGCGCCGCCAGGTTGAAGTCGCCCGCGCCGTGGGCGCAGACGCGCTCGCGCACGGCTGCACTGGCAAGGGAAATGACCAGGTCCGTTTCGAGCTACCCTATGCTGCCTTCGCACCGGATCTCCCGGTCATCGCACCGTGGCGCGAATGGGATATCCGTAGCCGCG
>PLEG01000385.1 GCA_003136975.1 Gemmatimonadota bacterium
GTGCTGTTCAGGCACGAGCGTATCGGTCGCGACGGGCGCAAGTTCCAATGCCTGAAACTCAGGACCATGGGTTCCGACGCGGAGGCGGTGTTGCGCGCCGACCCGGAGATGTACGAGGAGTACCGGCGCAACCACTACAAGATTCCGGACGACCAGGACCCGCGGGTGACGCTGGTGGGCCGGTTCGTGCGGCGGACGAGCCTCGACGAACTTCCGCAGCTCTGGAACGTGCTCGTGGGCGACATGTCGCTGGTGGGCCCGCGGCCGGTAGTGGAGGAAGAGCTCGAGCACTACGGCACGGCGCGTGACCTGTTGCTCTCGGTGCGGCCCGGTATCACAGGCGCGTGGGCGGTGAGCGGCCGGCACGGCGTCGGCTATCCGGAGCGGTGCGAGATCGAGCTGGCGTATGTACGGCGGTGGACGCTGCTGAGCGACGCGTCGGCGCTCGCGCGCACGGTGGGTGCGGTGGTCAGACCGGGCGGGTGACGGCTCTTCGTCAGCCGCCGGGCAGGTTCTGACGCCCGTGCACGACGGCGAGCACCGTTATCCGATCAGGGTTCACCCGGTAGATGATGCGATACGGCGGCTCGATAGGCGGCCCTTCACCATGTCGTGTGGAACGGTACGGCCGGCGTCTGCGTCGCTGATTCCCGCCTCGATGGCCTGGCGAACATAGATCTCGTACATGAGATCGTCCCAGCTCGCCGACTCGGGAAGTCGATCCACGAGATCGTGGGCCTTGGCTTTCACGCTCTCATCGGTCGACATGGGTGCGCCCCGACTCTGAGGAATCACGGTACCTCTCCAGGTCAAAAGTAGTGAGCCCGGAGGCAGGATACCAGTACGGCCGTCGCGTCGCGAGGGCGGAGTCTTTCGTGCAGCATCGAACTCTTGCGATCGTACTTACCGCGCGGCGTCGAGCTCGATCACCGCGACATTGGACGTGTCGAACTCCGGCATCACCTCGCCATGTTCGCGCATCGACGCGAGATGGCCTTCGAGCGCCTCGCGCATATTGTCCAGCGCCCTGGCATGGCTCTCGCCAAATGACACGCACTCCGGCACATCCGGCGCGTACACCGAGAATCCGCCGTGCACAGGCTCGAGGACGACAGCGATTCTCTTCATGGTTCGGTGCCTGGGTGTTTGAAATGGAGACGGCACAGCGCGCCGACCCGGAAATGTAATGGCGCCGCTACGCCGCGATATCGGCGTAACCGGCGCTTGTCGAAGGTGGGGGCACGGGGCCGCCGTCCTGGCGCATCCCATGAAGATGGAGCTTGATCGCGCCGCTAATGTTCCGGTCGAGTTCTTCTCGCGTGCCGCCAGTCGCGACGCAGCCGTCGAGGTCGGGGACGTACGCCGAGAATCCGGCCTTGGAGGCCTCGATCACCTACAGGTATCGGCTCATCTGTTCCTCATTGCACGAGTCCCGCTTGCCGAAGAATGCTGCGGAGCGTCTTCGGGTGCAACTCGGCGGCTGAGCGGCCGAGTCCATGTACCGCAGGCTCTCGACATTTTACTCAGCGCGTTGAGTATTCTTACTCAAGCCGAGCCCCTGGGTCGTTCAGGGGTGGAGCGTGGCCGTCCAGGGATCGTACACGGGAACGCCACGCTCGGCACAGTCGGACACGTTCCGGGTCGCGAGGGTGAGGCCGAACACTTGCGCCGTGGCCAGGAGCAATCCATCGATCACCGGGAGCGGCCGCCCGGCAGTGTGAGCACGGCCGGCGAGCTGGCCCCATGCGACGGTGACGGCAGCGTCCACGGGAAGCAGCCGCCCAAAGAACTGGCGCGGTACTTCAAAATGTGCCCACTGGCTGAGTTGCGTGCGACGGGCGCCCGAGGTGAGGGTGGCGATGCCCTGTTCGAGCTCACCGAGCGTGAGCACACTCAGCGCGAGATCGAGAGGCGACTGGGCCCGTGTCCAAGCTTCCACGCGCGCGTCCGGACGCGGTTTCACCAGTTCGGAGAGGATATTGGTGTCGAGCAGCCAGGTCACAGCGGAGATTCCTGTTTTCTCGTGCTGACTTGATGTTAAACGAGGTCGATCGATCGTCCCATATCGCGAGGCCGCGCAAACGGATCGTGCGTCGACGGATTGCCGAAGTCGCCGGCGGCGACCGCCTCAGCCATCGGAGAGTTGCGGAGGAAGTCCACGAAGTTTTGCGGTGCAACGAGACGCTCATAGTCCGCCTTCGCCAATACGACAACCGCGTCGTCGCCCCGTCCACGCGTGACGAGCTGTGGCTGGTGGTTGAGTGCGCGACGCACGACCTCGCTGAACCCATTCTTTGCCTTTTCCAGCGTCCATGTCGCCATAAGAACCTCCTGACTTGGCTAGTCTATCCAGTTACTAGTCTATGGCCAGACTAGACAGCTGTCAAGAGTTCACCCCCGATCGGCTTGTGACCGGACCCATGGCGGCTTGCGCTTTCCGTGAATCCACGTACATTGTACGGTGTGCGTGACATTTCACCACGGAGTGCGTATGTCTGCGACTGCGGTACCCTATCTGACCCTGAAGGCCGATGACCGGCAAGAGCTGCGGTTGCCGGCGCTCCTGAAGGCACACGCGGCCGAGGTCGCCGCCTCGC
>PLEG01000071.1 GCA_003136975.1 Gemmatimonadota bacterium
CCGCTGCACGACCTGAGCGACTTCTACCTGTTCAGCGCGCACATGGTGCAGCACCTCCTGTTGACGCTGCTGCTACCGCCGCTGCTGATTGGTGGCACGCCGGGCTGGATGCTCAGGCCGTTGATCAGGCCGCGGGCGGTGCGTGCCGTCGCGCAGTTCGTCACGCGACCGGTGATATGCTATGCGATCTTCAATCTGGTGATCATCGGATGGNNTACAACGCGGCGATGGCGAATCACAACATCCACATCGTGGAGCACCTCATGTTCATCGCCTCCGCCGTGCTACTGTGGTGGCCGTTCATGAGTCCCATGCCGGAGCTCCCGCGTCTCGCATATCCTGGGCAGCTTCTGTATTGCTTTTTATCGACGGTCCCGATGTCGGTAGTCGCCATCTACATCACGATGGCCGACCACGTGCTCTACCCCGCGTACGCAGCAGCTCCGCGCATCTGGCAGCTAACTCCGATGATGGATCAGCGGACCGGCGGGCTCATCATGTGGGTCCCGGGAAGCATGGTGTTCTACGCCCTGATGACAGTCGTCTTCTTCAAGTGGGTGGCACGCGGCGAGGATAGTCTCGCCGCTGCGCAGGTTGATTGGGTACCGGGCAACAACTGATCAGGCGTCGGTTCCGTCCAATGCCTCGGTGAACTGACCCTTGAGCTCGGGATGGCGCATCCACATGAAGGAAAACATCACGACTGACGCGAGCAGATTCGCGGCCATAATCTGATACCATGCGATGCCGCCAAGAACGCTATTGGCGCTCAACATCGCGGCCAGCCCGTAGAAGCCGAACTCAAAGACTACGAACATTATCAGAAATCCGGCAAGAATCGCAGGAGTGCGACGAGCCTGATGCACGATCCACGCGACGATCACGCCGATTATCGCGAATGCCGCATAGTGGAACACTGTGTAGAACGCGACATGCATCGCCATCGTGTCACTCATCCGTGGCGCTCCCAGAAAGCGCAGCAGCCCGCTTCCCAGCACGTCCGGGGTGAAGAATGCGTGGCGCTCGATGATGTCCACAATGAAGAGCCAGACAGCAATCGCGGTTGCGCTGAGCACACCGGCGTAGATGCCTTCACGAATCGTATTATGCTCACGAACGGCCATGCATTCTCCAGTGTGAAGGTCCGAAATCGCGGATAAACAATATTCGCTCAAATTCGGATAAACTACAATCATTCCCAGGTCATATATTTGTATCATGGAGCGTGCCGCGCCCGCCCGCCTTCTGTCCCTCGATGTATTTCGAGGTATGACCATCGCGGGGATGCTGTTGGTGAACAATCCCGGTAGTTGGGGAGCGATCTATCCGCCGCTGGAGCACGCCGCGTGGAACGGGTGGACTCCGACGGACGTCATTTTCCCGTTTTTTCTGTTCATCGTGGGTGTCACCACCCACCTGTCGCTTGCCTCTCGCCGGGCACGCGGCGCGACCGACCGCGACATAGTCCTTCAGATCCTTCGCCGGGGAGCGATCATCGTCCTGCTCGGCTGGCTCATGGCCGGCTTCTTNNTTGACCCGCATTACCGAGATCCGATTTGGCGGAGTTTTGCCGAGAATTGGCGTCTGCTACATCGCTGGCGCGTTACTGACCATGAAAACCACGCTCAAACAGCAGGTGGTGATTCTCGCCGTCCTGCTGTATGGCTACTGGTTCCTACAAACGCTTGTTCCAGTGCCCGGGCAACATGAGATTGGCGCTCTCCTTCTGGGCCGTCCTGACGCGACTCTATCGGCGTGGCTCGACCGGACGGTTCTGGGGTTGCCGCACCTCTGGGTTGGCAGCAAGACCTGGGACCCGGAAGGAATCCTGTCCACCCTCCCAGCAATCGGCACCGTGGTCCTCGGCGTCTTCACCGGGCGCTGGCTGACCCGTAACGAGGTGCCGATGGCCGAGCGCCTCAACGCGTTGTTCGTGGCTGGCGCCATCGCGATGATGGTTGGACTGATGTGGAACTGGTCATTTCCGATCAACAAGAGCCTCTGGACCAGCTCGTATGTGATGTTCACCGGAGGGATGGCGGCGATCGCGCTCGCCGCGTGCGTCTGGCTGGTCGACGTGAAGGCGATACGATGGTGGACCAAGCCGTTCGTCATCTACGGAATGAATCCGATCCTGGCATTCGTCGGTTCAGGCGTGCTCGCACGGATCATATACTCGCTCGTCAAGGTACCATTTGATGGCAAGATCGTCTCACTCGAGACGGCGATATACGAGGGTGCCTTTGCGAGTTGGCTCGAGCCGCGAAATGCGTCACTCGCTTTTGCGGTCTGCATCGTGCTCTTCTGGTTCGGGATCCTCACGGTACTCTACCGACGAAAGATCTTTCTCAAAGTATAGCTTCCAATCGTGGTCCCAAGAATTCGACATACGCTGCTCGTTCTGATCGCCATGGCGATCGCACTTCCAGCAAACGCGCAGCAGACACATAAGAAAAAAAAGAAAGTCGCAGTCGTTCAGAACCATCGGCGCAAGCCGTCGAGGTCGCGTTCGCCCAAGGCGGAATCGCCGATCGCGGCGGTCACGCATTACACGTCACCGCGCACTGCTGCCGCGCTCGCCAGCGACCTTGGCATTTTTCTGGAACGCACGCGAAGTGGCGACTGGGGAGTGATGGTGACTTCCGTCTCCCGTGGCGACACGCTCTTTTCACGCAATGCGGGCGCGGAGCTCAAGCCGGCTTCGACGATGAAGCTGTTCACCACCGGGCTTGCCTTCAACCGGTTTGGCGCTGACTATCAATTCAGCACCGACGCAATGCGTGACGGAGCCGTGTCGAGCGATGGTACGCTCCAGGGAAATATCATTTTGCGCGGCGACGGGGACCCTTCCCTCTCGGGACGGTTCATGGACGGCGGACCCAACGCTCCGATGGCGGCGCTCGCGCAACGCGTGGTTGCCGCCGGAATCAAGCGCGTTACCGGCGATGTGATTGGCGATGCCACAGCTTTCGACGACGCGCGTATTCCGGCTGGGTGGCTCACACGGTACCTGGGCGCTGGCTACGCAGCGCGCGTCAGCGGTCTGTCGCTCAACGAGAACGTGGTGTGGGTGGCGGTGTCTCCGGGTGCTGGAGCTCACGCAGAAGTTGCGCTCGAGCCGATGACCACCACGCTCACTGTCGTCAATAATGCGCGGACCGTGGGTGGAAGCGGAGCAAGCCTGCGCATGAGCAAGAGGTCGGATGGGACGATCACCGTCACGGGCTCAATTGGGCGCAACTCCGCGACGCGACGCTACTCGTACGTGGTCGACGATCCCGCGCTATTCACAACCGGGGCATTCCGTGCGGCGCTGCAGGCGGCAGGTGTGAATATTGGTGGATCAACGCGACTCGCCGTTACGCCACCCAAGGCTGTGAAGGTGGCGAGCATCGAGTCACCGCCGCTTTCGCGGATGGTCAGCGCCATGAATCGGGAAAGCATCAACCACTACGCGGAACTGCTATTCCGCGACGGCGCACGCGGACCTCAGCGTTCGGCGCAGGGCACGGTCGCAAACGGCAATCACGCGATGCACCAGTTCTTCGCCGAGGTTGGGGCTGACACGTCCACGATCTACAATGCAGATGGAAGCGGCCTCTCGGTCAACGATCGTCTGACCGCGCGATCAATGATCCAGCTCCTTGATTACGCCCATCGCGCGCCGTGGGGACCGGAGTTTCACGCATCGCTGCCGGTTGCAGGTGAGAGTGGGACTCAGCGGAAGCGAATGAAGGGCAGTCCCGCGCAGGGGAATCTCCATGCGAAGACTGGAACGACGAATGATGTGATTGCGCTCGCCGGTTACGTAACCGCGACCGATGGTGAAGTGTTGGCCTTCTCGTTTCTATACAATGGAACGGACCGTTGGACGGCGAAGTCAACGATCGACGTGATGGGCGAGACGCTGGCGAGTTTCGGGCGCGATTGACGTACGTCGTTAGCGGGCGTACGGTGATTTATGTGATGGCGTCACGGGGGCAGGCACGGGGGCCTGCCCCTACGATGTCACGTGGGAATTATGAAATCGCGCGGATATTGATTCCGCGCTTCGCCAACTCTTCGATGTACTGCTTGGCCGGAATGCATTCATCGGGGGTGTGAACTCCGAACGAAGAGATCTCCCCGCGCGCCTGCATCTGGCCGGTGATGCTGAGTGAATAGCCAGTCGTCCGCATCATCGCGCTTATGCCATGCTCGGCGTCGTACGTGTCGATCAGCTCCCAGCCGAGTGTCTTCGCGACGCCACCCTTGCGACCGCTCACCTCGACGCGAAGGGCAACGAGATCGGGCGACTTTGGCTTGGTCAGATGCGGGCCCATGGCTGCAACCGCAACGTCACGCGGAGCTATTCTGGCGCCCTTGACGTCGATCGGCTCCAGATCCAGCAGGCCGAGGTCGCGAATCGCTTCCATGATCTTGGCATGACCCGGGTAGCGAAGCGTCTTGTATTCCATCGTCTTGATCTTGCCTTCGTAGCGGAAGGGTAGCGTCGATAAGCCGCCAGCGGTGTGAAAAGCCTCAAGCTCACCCACAGGTGCCGCGAACTGTACTGGCTCGATTTCGCTGAGCGCCTTCACCTTCTCGCGTTTGCCATCGCGCACGACCCATGACAGGGTCGTGTAGTAATCCAGAACGCCCTCGAGCGAGTAAACGATCTGATACTTGAGCGGTCCCTCCGGATGCTGCGGCAATCCGCCGACGAAGATCTTTACCGAATCGACTTCGTCGAGCTGCGAGATTCCATACTGCGCAAGGATGGTATCCATTCCAGGCGCGAGTCCGCAATCCGGAATCACGGTGCATTTCTTTTCGCGAGCAAGCGTGTCCAGTTTCTTCTGCTCGAAAACGATATCGGTGTTGCCGCCCAGATCGCAGAAGTGGACGCCGGCATCAACAGCGTGCTTCGCAAGGTCGAGATTGAAGTAGTACGGAATTGCGCTCATCACCGCATCACATTCGCGCATCAGCGCACGCACCGCATCAGCATCGCGCACATCCAGCGGCGTCGGGATCAATCGCTTTCCCGAATACGGCTTGAGAAAGTCTGCGAGATGATCGATGTGAAGATCTGCCAGCCGGACCTCGGTGACATCGGGGTTCTGCAAAAGGTCGTACGCGCAAGCCGAGCCCTGCAGCCCCGCACCCAAGACGAGCATCCGCATTGTGGTATTCCTCAACGAAAGTGAACGTAAAACAAAAAAACCCCCCAACGAGATGTGGGAGGCGGCAGATCCAGCGGCC
>PLEG01000117.1 GCA_003136975.1 Gemmatimonadota bacterium
GCGCGGCCTGCTGCATGTTGTGAGTTACGATTCCGACGGTCACGGTGGACCGAAGCTCGTACACCAGCTCCTCGATCTTCTGGGTACTGGCGGGATCCAGTGATGCTGTCGGTTCGTCGAGCAAGAGCACACGCGGCTTGGTTGCGAGAGCTCGGGCGATGCAGAGCCGCTGCTGTTGGCCACCCGATAGTGCGACCGCGCTCGTGCGGAGGCGGTCCTTCACTTCATCCCAGAGAGCTGCACGACGGAGCGCGTCCTCGACTACCGCATCCATCTCCGATCTTGTGGGCATGCCGCCACCGCGCACTCTCAATCCCGCCGCGACGTTGTCGCGAATGGACATGGTTGGAAATGGCGTCGGTCGTTGGAATACCATGCCAATGTGACGGCGGACGGCAATAGCGCTGGTCCCGTCACCGTAAAGCCGCTCACCATCGAGTGTGACACTGCCCGTTGTGCGTGCGCCTGGAACCGTTTCGTGCATGCGATTGAAGCAGCGCAGCAGCGTCGACTTCCCGCAACCCGAAGGGCCGATGATGGCGGTGACACTTCGCGCTTCAAGCGCGAGTGTCACGTCCTTCACCGCATGTTGGCGGGTGAAGTAGGCGTTGAGCCCGTCCGCGACGAGGCATGCGAGCGCTGGTCCAGCTTCGGCGGCGACGGCTGGCCGATCCGCGTTCAGGACCACGTGCGTCGTCACTTGTGTGTCAAAGCCTTGGTCGGTGTGTGGCACGGGCGAGTGCGAAGCTATTGCCGTGCTTCTGTCAGGCATCATGTCGTCCATCTTCAGGTCAATCAACGGCGACTCCGAATCGAGAGCGCGTTGCGTACCGCGCCGCAATGCTGATGACGAGAACGATTCCAATGAGGACGAGCGCACCGGCCCACGCGAGCGAATGCCATTCGTCGTAGGGACTTATGGCATACGTGAAGATCTGAAGCGGCAGCGCGGCGATGGGGTGCCTGAGCGATGTGGACCAGAACTGGTTTCCAAACGCGGTGAACAACAGCGGTGCCGTTTCTCCCGCGATTCTGGCGATGGCGACGAGCGCGCCGGTCACTATTCCAGGCATCGCCGTACGCAGCACCACGCCGAGCGACGTGCGCCAGCGCTGATATCCGAGCGCGAGCGCAGCTTCGCGAAGGGCGTTTGGCACGAGCCGAATCATTTCCTCTGTGGTGCGCGTGACAAGCGGAATGATCATTGCGCCGAGCGCGATCCCGCCCGCCATAGCGGAGAAATGGCCGACCGGGCGCACGAGCAATTGCCACGCGAAGATGCCCATTACAATTGACGGGATTCCATTCAATACATCCGACAGGAAGCGCACTGTATTCGCCAGCGGTGACGCGCGGTGCTCGGCGAGGTACAATCCAGCCCCGATTCCAATCGGCACTCCGATCGCCGCCGCTATTCCGATCAGGATAAGAGTGCCGGTGATCGCATTTGCCATGCCGCCGCCGACTTCTCCGACCGGCTGCGGCATTTTAGTGAAGAAATCCACGCTGAGTGATGTTGCGCCGGCCTTCGCGATGTGAAACAGAATCAGCAGCAACGGGAGAGTTGCCAGGGCAGCCGCGACGTACGTCAGCCCGACCATGAGACTGCTCGTCGCCCGGCGCCTGAGTCTGTTGCCGGCCGTCGATCGCGGAACGATGGATGTTGTCATGCCCCGTCCTTGACCGAGACACTCCAGACAAGCCACCGCGCGATCGCGTTCACGACGACGGTGATGAGGAACAAGACTGCGCCGATGGCCATCAACGCTGACAGATGCATGTCGTTGCTCGCCTCGCTGAACTCGTTGGCGATGAGCGACGCCATCGTGTAGCCAGGTGCAAGAAGCGACGCGGAAATCTCCGCGCGATTACCGATCACCATCGTGACCGCCATCGTCTCGCCGAGTGCTCTGCCGAGTCCGAGTATGACTCCGCCGATGATGCCGGAGCGCGCGTTGGGGATCACCGCGTCACGAATGACTTCCCAACGCGTAGCGCCCAGTGCCAGCGCAGCTTCCCGTTGCGAGCGGGGGACAGCGCGCAGGACTTCACGCGAGACCGCGGATATGTACGGCAGCGCCATGATCGCGAGTATGATTCCCGCGGCCAGCATGCTCGGTCCGTAAGCGGGGCCACTGAAGAAGCGCGTGGAACCGAGATGCAGTGTGTCCCGAAGGAAGGGAATCGCATACTCGCGCAGAAATGGGATCATCACGAAGATTCCCCATAGGCCATATACCACGCTGGGAATTGCCGCGAGCAGATCGACCAGGAATGCTACCGGCTGCTGCAACCACCGCGGTGCGAACTCCGAAAGAAAAATCGCGACACCGAGTGCAAGCGGAGTCGCGAGGACAAGCGCGATGAGCGCAGAGACGAGCGTGCCGAAGATTGCGGGTGCCGCTCCGAACTTACCCGCCGGTACATCCCACTCGCTCGACGTAAGGAATCCAAAGCCGAACTGATGAAGCGCGGGCCACGCAGCCCGGCCGATCTCGATCGCGATTGCGATGAGCAATAACGGTATACAGACGGCGAATGCGGTTGTGATAATCGAGTATGCGCGGTCGCCTATGTCAGCCGCGCTGATCGACGTGTCGCCACCCTGCTTACCCTCCAGGCTGGTCATTCCGCGAATTCGATTGATTCCGTCCATGTTGATGCATGAAAGCTAGAATAACTGGCATGGCGACGTGGCAGATACCGTGTAACGGCATTGTCACAAGCGATACCAGCCATTCGAGTGGACAGAGTTCGTACGAAGGGAAGACTGATTGTTGCTGAACTGTTACAGCAAAGTCGAGCGAGGCTCTTGATTCTAGTTGTTGCGGCCCGCCAGGAGTCCCACCACGACGCCGAGCTCGGCGCCGACGACGGCACCGAGTGGAATGAAGAGAAACGGCAGCGCATCCTCACTGTGGTCCGAGTGCGGATCAGCACTCTGCACTATAACGAACGCCGTCACCGCGCCGACAGCCGCTCCGGCGACGGCGCCCCAGAGAGCACCTCTAGCACCGCCATGGCGCCCGCTGAGCGCGGTGTCGCTCTTCTGCGTGACAGTGTAGTGGAGCGACGTCGGCGCATCCGCCCAAAATGCATTAGTTGTTTGAGATCGGTGCGTGAAAGCGACTGGTTCGGCTCGCTGCGCGCCGAGTTCGGTCGCGGGCGCCACCAGTAGCGCTCCCACCATCACGAACAATGCTACGTGCGTGGGACGCACCAAGTTGCATCCGTGTGTGACCAATCTCAGCGCGCGCATGGGTGCCCTCCTCGCGTTCCACAACATATCGATCGCCGATTGCCGATCGTACTGTCCTATGAGTGCAGTCACAAACCCGTAATTCTCTTGGGGGAAGTTCCCCAGTATGCGGGTAAACATCCGACTGCGCCAGCCTCCCCTGACTTCCGCCCTCGGGCGCGGCTGCGGAAGTGCTATTTATGGCGTCTTGCCCTCTTCTGAATAGGTTGTTGGGTCCTGCCGAAAGAATCCACCTAGCTCGGCGAACAATGCAGGATGCCTCTCTCGTAGTGCCAGCGGTTGCTCGAAGAACGCCTCTGTAGCGACTGCGAAGAACTCGGCGGGGTTGGTCGCGCCGTAACGATCGAGCAGCGTTGGCAGGCCGGTATCGTCGGCGTGACGAAGTGCGTTGAGCTCCACGCTCATCACTCGTGCCCACGCGATGTATGCGCCGCGCGTCTCCAGCGCCGGCGTGCCGTCGGCCACGAGGTTTTCAAAATCAAGCTGATGCGCGAACTCATGCAGAACGAGATTCTTGCCGTCGCTGGGATCCGCGGCGCCCTGTTTGGCCGCATCCCACGCCAACACCATTGCGCGCAGCTCGCGCGCGGTGTGGCCCAACCGGTGTTCATCGCCTTCTTGCCAGATGCCGCCGCCCAACGGGCGATCTTCATAAGCGCTGTATCCCGACGGATAGACGATGATCGACGTCAGCTCCGGGTAGTAGTCGGTCTCCCGATGCAGCAGGAGCATGCACGCCTGAGCGGCGATCGTGATCCGGATCTCGTCAGTCAGAACGAGGCCACCGGCACCCTCGAACGACTTCTCGGCGAGAAAGACCTGCACGTGGCCTAACAGCTCGGCTTGATCTGCGACCGAAAGCCGGTTGAAGACGACGATGTTGCGCTCGACCACCGCGCGCCACGCAGACGGGAAAGGTTGCGCCCGAAGCCGTTCGCGCCGACGTCGCGAGAAGAAACCGAAGGCCATACTACAAATTAAGTGGCTGCCAAGTCGTGGAAGTGAGCGACACTCCGGGTTCGCGCTTCAGCCATTTCGAGCTGCAACGATGGTATGCGCTCGCCTGTCGCGTTGGTGTGCGCTCAGCGGTCTGTGACGTTGTATTTCTTGAGGATCTGACGCACGCTGTCGAGTGGAATGGCCGGTACAGTTCGCCCGTGACTCGTCACCGGTGTCGCCATGAAGAGCGAGTTATAGATCGCTTCCTCCGTGGCTTCGATCACGGCCTGGAATAGCGGTGACATGTCGTCGTTGGATAGCTCCGAAGATGCGCGCAACGGCGGCCCGGCGCTCTGCGAGCGGCCGCCCGACGGAGTCATCCGGCGGCGGACTTGTTCTGCAGTGGAAAAAGAGATCACGTAGTCGCCGGAACCGTTCGATGCGCTGGAACCGGTGCGTGCCACTCCCATCATGGCGCGCGCGGCAAGTCGTTCGAGATTGCGGTCGGATAATGGTGCATCGGTTGCTACTACCATCATGATGGAGCCATCACCACGCTCGTGCTGCACAAAATCCTTGTACGCATAGCGCCCGAGCTCGCGTCCTACCGGTGCGCCCATCACTTGTAGCACGCCGCCGAAATTGGATTGCACCAGAACGCCAACTGTCCAGCCACCCAGCGCAGCGGGCAATACGCGCGACGAGGTTCCGATGCCGCCTTTCCATTCGAACGCGATGGTTCCCGCGCCCGCTCCGACACTCCCTTCCGCGACTGGACCGCTCGATGCAGACGTGAGAGCGAGGTGGACGTCAGCGGGCGATATTGATCGCGATCGGATCGCGTTGAGTGTTCCATCGTTTGTCTCGCCGACTACCGGATTGATCGAGCCAACTTTCTCCATACCCGGCAAGCTCAGCAATTCGCCAGTTAGCGCGTCGGCTGCACGCCAGACGCACAGCGTGCATGTCAGAAGAATCGGTGTCTCGAGCTCCCCGAGCTCCTTGAGTTGGGTAGCACCGACCAACTTTCCGAACGCGTTGCCTACGAAAACGGCTGCTGGAACGCGATCGAAGAACATGTTGCCGGCATGCGGCAGTATTGCGGTGACCCCGGTGTGGATCGAGTCGCCCGCGATTACCGTCGCATGGCCTACGAGCACGCCAGCTACATCGGTGATAGCATTCTGAGCGCCCGGCGTGAAAATACCGGGAGCGACGCCGAGGGCTCGGGCCCGAACCCGTGCTGCTTGTGCGTGAAGCGTTGTCGAGAGCGGATTCGCCAGCAATCCGATGGCGATGAGATGCGGGATGAATAGGTGTTTGCGCATAACGCCAATCATACCACAAGAGCGCGTCGACGACGACTGGCTAGTGTCGAGAAGACCGGATTGCGTTCTGTGGCATCGCGTTTCAGATTCAACACTCGTGGAATCGCCAACCAACGATGATCCGGCACGCGCGCTGCATCCTGGACAGTGTTTGCCACTGCCCAGGATGCAATCTCTCTAGAAGTTCGCGACCCAGTGCATGTAATATGTCTTGGTCGGTGCCACCGGTGCTCCGTTCGCCGGTGTCGCTTCCTGGTAGTCGAGTGAAATCGATGTGCGTGTGTTGAGATCCCAGGTGAGTCCGCCGATGAACGTATTGATCTTCGGACTCGTTGACGTATTCGGTGTCACCTGATCGTATCGTGCTACGATACCGAGTGGTACGGTGGACGTGGCGTCAAAGATCTTGAACGGCTTCGCGACTACATAACCCGCGATAAGGCGTCCGGTGCTGTCTGCCACACCGCGCGGTGACGCCGCTGTGTTGGCCCCCGTGTCCGCTCCATCCTGGCGCTGCGCGTAATCAACGCCAACTACGAGGCGCGGATCGCGAATTCCAACGAATACGCCGTAGCGGTTGCGATCGAGCCCACCGGTTACGGGGCCAAGTTGGCCTGTTCCGCCACTCACGAACTTGCTTGCCAGTGCGCCGCGGTACACCCACCCATCAACAGCAAACGTGCGAAGATAAGTCATGCTGCTCGCGCTGAGCGGAGTGAGGGTAAGCCGAGCCTGGTAGTCCTTGAACCGGTCGGTCTCACGCGACGCGTAACCAGATCCATTGGTTATCGCTGTGTACAGCTCACCCATCTTGTTGGGCAACGTCACGATGCCAGCGATGCCGGCATCCGCAGAGGAAAATAAGCCAGCGCGCTCGACCGGCGTGAGCGACATCCAGCGCGGCCAGAAGTTTTCCTCGTGATCGATCAACATCGTGTGGACGAGGCCAATGCGGCTCGTGAATGCCCAGTCGCCCGGCTTCGCCGCCTTCAGAAAATCGTACTGAAGGTACGCGTACTTGGCACGGAGGATCCAGCCCTTGTAATACGCGTCGCTGCCTGATGTCGTCTGCTGGTACAGGTCGCCCGTGACGCGAATACTTGCCCGGTCACCGGCCGGCATCTTGAACGTAAGGTACGCACGCTCGACATCGAACTTGTTCTGACCCTTACTAGCACCCGACGCGCCCTGGTACTGATAATTACCGAACACCACGCCGGAGAAGTCGATCGGGATCGTCACCTTCGGCACTGGCTTGACGCTGTCAGCCGGAGCTGAGTTCTGCGCTGCGAGGGCGGCCGGGAGCAACACGGCCGCGATGATTGATAAATGCCTGCGCACGTTTAGCGTCCCGCTCCGAGCGTGTTCAACCGTGCTTCGAGCCGCTTGGTCATCGCTGCTGGAAGCGGCGAATAGTCAAGAGAGGACGCAACGGATTCACCATTGGTGTACGCCCAACGTAGGAAGCTCACGAGCGCGTTGCCCTTGGCCGCATCCGCCGGATGTTGATACAGCAGAATCCAGGTGAACGAAGAGATCGGATATGCCGTCTTTCCAGGCGCATTGACGATTGAGATGCGGTAATCGGAATTGGCCGGAAGCTTTGCAGCTGCGCCAGCTGCCGCTGCTGTGACCGACTCGAGCGTCG
>PLEG01000200.1 GCA_003136975.1 Gemmatimonadota bacterium
CGAGCCCCGACGCCTTGATCACGACCGGCGCACCAAGCGCGTGCGCAGCGCGCAGCGCGGTTTCAGCTGACGTGTGATAGCTTGCGCGCGCGGTGGGAACGCCGGCGCGCACCATCAGCTCTTTCGCGAAGCGTTTGGACGTCTCGATTCGCGCAGCGGCGCGCGTGGGTCCGAAAATCGGTAATCCGTGCGCCATGAATACATCCACTATGCCGGCGTCGAGCGGGCCCTCCGGTCCGACTACCGTNNGGAGTTCTGCGCGCGCGAGCGCCAGGAGTGCCGCCACGTCGCTCGCGGAGATCGCGACACAGCGCGCGAGCGTCGCGATACCGGGGTTGCCTGGCGCCGCGATGAGATCGAGAGTGGGGTCGTCCTGCAACAGCTTCCATGCGATGGCGTGCTCGCGCGCGCCACCACCGATAATCAGAACCTTCACTCGTCCTCGTTACGGAATGCGTTATTCATCGTGTCCGTGGCGCGCCGGGCGGCATCGGCCATCTGGTTCATCATGCCTTTCACCTTGTCGCCGTAGTATCCAGCCGCATCAGCGTAGTCGTCTGTTAGCGGCCGCTCCGCGTCAGCGCCACGGCGCGTATACTCACCATTGACGATCGCGTCGTAGCCGCCCGCCTGAATCCAGCGCTGCAATTCAGCGGCGCGCACTGTATTGAACGGATGGGTGCGACCCGCGACGTTGAGAAGCTTGAACAGCAGATTAATCGCGCCACTGTCACTCTCGTACTGCTGTGCCTGCGCGAGAAATTCGTCCAGGCTCGTCTCGTCGGCGTCACCCGTGCCACCGGCGAAGAGGAGGAACATGCGCATCGCGTCGAGCGGTTCCTGCGATGCGAGCAGGCCGGCGCGGTCCGCGGAGAATTCCGCCTTACGATACCATTCGAGCAGCGCGAGCTGAACGGGCAATGCAATGAGTCCGAGTCCTGGAATCGCATTGAACCCGAACGAAAGGAAGAGCAGTGCAAGCGTGGAGTACGTCGAGTGCCCACTCATCACGTGCCCGATCTCGTGGCCGAGCAGGACGCGCTGCTGCGGCTCCGCGAGCATTCCGAGCGCGCCGGTGTGCACTACTATGAACGGCTTCTCGAATCCGACAGCCATCGCGTTGACGAACGGTGTCTGCGTAACAAAAAGATCGGGCCGCTCCGCCCAATCCATGGTCTCGAGTACTTCGGTGTAGAGAGCGTGGAGCTTGGGTCTCTGACGTTCATTCACGCGCACCGAGTCCGCCGTGAAGAGCTGGCGCACGCCGCGTTCGCCAAGAAAGCTCATGACCTTGCGCACGAGCTCATCCAGTCCCGGAATCGCGCGCAGCGTCTGCAGGGCCGCGCGATCGGCCGGGTGCTCCCATGCTACGGGCGCGATCCCGGTGAGGACGCGGCGTCTGAACGGCGCCGGTACTGGTAGGCTTTCTGTCATTAGAGTGATTGCTCGAGATCGGCGATCAGGTCGCCAACATCTTCAACACCGCACGAGAGCCTGATGAGTCCCTCCGTGATGCCGAGCTCTGCACGCCGGGCCGGCTCGACGGAGGCGTGGGTCATTCCCGCTGGTTGATTGATCAGACTTTCAACGCCGCCGAGGGATTCGGCGAGGGAGAACACGCGCACGCGCTCGAGCATGCTTGCGGCGCGTTCACGGCTTCCGGTCTCGATGGAAATCATCCCGCCAAAGCCAGTCATCTGCTTGACGGCCAACGCGTGTTGCGGGTGCGATTCGAGGCCTGGGTAGAATACATTGGATTCGCCCATACGATTCGCCAGCCATGTGGCGATTGTGCGGCCGTTGCTATCGTGCCGTTCCATGCGCAGGTGCAGCGTCTTGGTGCCGCGCAGCACGAGCCATGCGTCCATGGGTCCGGGAACGGCGCCAGACGCATTGAGAATGAACTGAAGGCGTGCGGCGATGTCGTCGTCGTTGACCAGCGCGATGCCGCCAATCATGTCACTGTGGCCGTTGAGGTACTTGGTGGATGAGTGCCAGACTATGTCCGCTCCAAGCGAGAACGGTTGCTGGAAATACGGCGACGCAAAGGTGTTGTCGATGATGAGGAGAGCCTTGTGCGTGTGGGCGACATCCGCCGCCGCACGAATATCCGTCAAACGCATAAGTGGATTTGTCGGCGTTTCCACAATCACCGCCGCCGTTGCGCTTGTGCATGCGTCGGCAATGAGTTGTGGATCGCGCGTATCGACGTATGTGAAGGTCATGCCGTAGTTGCGCAGGATCTTGTCGAAAAGCCTGTATGTTCCGCCGTACACGTTCTCGCCAACCACAAAATGGTCACCCGATTTGAACAGTTTCATTATCGAATCGAGGCAACCCATCCCACTCGAAAAGGCGAATCCGTACCGCGCGTTCTCGAGCGAGGCTATGTTGCGTTCGAGCGCCTCGCGCGTTGGGTTTTTGCCACGCGCGTACTCATAACCCTTGTTTACGCCGAGGGCTTCCTGTACGTAAGTGGATGTCTGGTAGATGGGCGTCATGATCGCGCCCGATAGGGGATCAGGGCGTTGGCCAGCGTGGATGGCGCGGGTCCCAAATGCGGCGGACATGTCCTCGTCGAAGATCTTCGTCATGGCAGGTGTGGGGATCGGAGGCTAGAATTCGTCTTGGAAATTTGAGGGAGGTGATGACGTGACGGCGC
>PLEG01000365.1 GCA_003136975.1 Gemmatimonadota bacterium
TCTCCTCGGTCACGTCGAAATCGGCGATCACGCCGTCCTTCAGGGGCCTGATCGCCTGAATCGTGCCCGGCGTGCGGCCGAGCATGCGCTTGGCCTCGAGACCGACGCCCTTGATCTTACGGGTTTCGCGATCGAGCGCAACGACGGACGGCTCGTTGAGCACGATCCCTTCACCCTTGACGTAAACGAGGGTATTCGCGGTTCCCAGATCCACGGCGATCCCGGTCGCCGGGAACAGTGATCCACCTTTGAAGAACGGCCAGCGCATGCGTGCTTCCTACAGTTGCGAGGTTGGTGCCGGACTAGCTAAGAAACGAGTCCGGATCGGACAGGGGCATTCCGAAAGCTTCGGCCACACCAGGATAGGTGACCTTGCCCTCGACGATATTGAGGCCCTTTCGCAACGCCGCATTATCGCGCAGAGCTTGCTTCCAACCCTTGTTGGCAAGAAGCAGAGCGTACGGGAAGGTAGCATTGGTGAGCGCCAGCGTGGAGGTACGGGGCACGCCACCGGGCATATTCGCTACGCCGTAGTGGATCACGCCGTCCACCACATACGTTGGATTCTCGTGTGTAGTAGCGTGGATCGTCTCGAAGCAACCGCCCTGATCGATCGCGACATCCACGATCACGGACCCCTGCTGCATGGTCTTGAGGTCCTCCCGACGGACGAGCTTTGGAGCCTTGGCACCGGGGATCAGAACGCCACCAACCACCAGGTCGGCAGTGTGGATCTGCTCCAGGATGTTGTGCCGGTTTGAATAGATCAGCGTTACGTTGGCCGGCATGACGTCGGAGAGGTAGCGCAGGCGCTCGAGCGACACATCGAGCACGGTTACCTTGGCGCCGAGCCCAGCGGCCATCTTGGCGGCATTAACGCCAACCACGCCGCCGCCGATGATCACGACCTTGGCCGGAGCCACGCCCGGGACGCCACCGAGCAGCACGCCGCGGCCGCCGTATAGCTTCTCGAGGTACTTGGCACCTTCCTGGACCGCCATGCGGCCAGCCACTTCGGACATTGGCGTCAGGAGCGGAAGCTCGCGGTTCGGCAGCTCGACGGTCTCGTAAGCGATGCAGATCGCGCCGCTATCCTGGTGAGCCTTTGTGAGCTTCTCATCGGCCGCAAAGTGGAAATAGGTGAAGATCACCTGGCCCTTCTTCATCCGCGGCCACTCGACCGCGATGGGCTCCTTGACCTTCATGATCATGTCCGCCTCACGCCAGACGGCATCGGCATCAACTCCGATGGTGGCGCCAACGACGGTATACATCTCGTCGGAGAATCCGCTTCCTTCGCCGCCGCTCTTCTCGATCATTACCGAGTGACCAGCCGCTACGAGTGCTTCGGCGCCGGCAGGTACCAGCGCAATGCGGTTCTCATTGGTCTTGATTTCCTTCGGGACTCCGATCTTCATGGCCGTGTCTACAGGATTGTTAGAGGTGCAGGTCCAAGGCTAACGACGGTCTGTTGCGACGGCGCAAAACACGCCGCACAAACGTCAGAAACCGTCTGTTCGTCGATCCCGTCCACCAGAGAGAGCATCTCGTCAAGTGAGCGGAACGGCTCGCCGTACAGCTCGAGGCCAGCTGCGCGATACATGCGCGAGCCCGGCGTTTCGAGCGAGAGTGTAATCTGTCCTTTCAACTGCTGTTTTCCAGCTGCGAGCTCATCCGCTGGAACACCGTTTTTCGCAACCCGCGCCAACTCCGCGAGCACCGCGCCCGCCGCCTCGTTCGCGGACTCGGGTGACGTTCCAACATACACTCCGTGCATGCCCGCGCGCGAATAGAACGACGAAAAAGTATGGACGGCGTATGCCAGTCCCAACTCCTCACGTACGTGCTGGAAAAGCCGCGAGCTCATGCCACCGCCGAGTAGCATGCTGACGAGGCAGAACGCATACCGGCCAGGATCGCCGTGCGATGGCGCAGAACTTCCGAAAACGAGCTGGGTCTGCGCACCCGGGCGCTCGACATGGGTGTACGAAGGTGCGTTGAATGACGCTTCCGGAGCGGCGAAATCGGCCGCTACCGTCGCAGTTGAATCCAGCCAACCGGTCTCGCCAAGGATATTCACCAGCTGGTCGTGATCGATCGAGCCAGCGGCAGCCACGACGATGTTGTCGGGACGGTACGCCGCGGAATGCAGTGCGCGCAAGTCGTCGGTCGTGAACGACGAGACCGTGTCGCGCGTTCCGAGTATGCGATACCCGTAGCCGTTGTCGCCAAACAGACGCTCGTTGTGCACCTCGAAAACGAGATCGTCGGGCGTATCGTCCACCATCGCGATCTCTTCGAGCACAACCTTGCGCTCCAATTTGAGATCGGCTTCGCGCAGAACTGGATTGAACATGAAATCGCCAATCACTTCCGCCGCATCACGCACGTGCTCATCCAACACGCGTGCCTGATACGACGTGTGTTCCCGCGCGGTATATGCGTCGAGCGAGCCGCCCAGAGTCTCGAGCGAGAGACTGATGTCCTTGGCGCTACGAGTCTCGGTTCCCTTGAAAACCATGTGCTCGAGCATGTGCGAGATTCCCATCTTCTCGGCGCGCTCGTGCAGCGTTGCGGCGCGTACCCACGCCCCAAAGGCAACCGACCGCACTCCCGGAACATTGTCCGAGAGTACGGTCAGGCCGTTCGGGAGAACAGTCCGCTGGACGTCCGCCCCGCTAACGCTAATCCCTGCGCCCACGCCCGCCGCTGCGTGGACGACGCGGACGCTCACTGCGCTCCCCGCCTTCCGGCTGCTCGTCGCTTGCGCCAGAAACTGCTGCGTCCGTATGCGGCGCGCCGCTGCTGGATGCTCCGCCTTCTGGCGGGTTTTCAAGCGCCTTCATCGAAAGACGCAGACGACCACGCTCATCGCGATCGAGAACCTTCACGCGAACGCGATCACCCTTCTTGACCACATCCTCGGTCTTCTCCGTGCGGCCGTGCTTGAGCTCGGAGATGTGCACGAGTCCTTCAGTGCCAGGCATGATCTCTACGAATGCACCGAACGCCGTGGTGCTCTTGACTGTGCCTTCGTACGTCGCGCCAATCTCTGGCTCGGCGGTGATCGCCTGCACCATCTGCTTGGCGCGTTCCATCGCCTCGCCGCCGACCGCCGCGATCGTAACCAATCCGCTATCGTCAACGCTGATCTCGGCACCGGTCTCTTCCTGAATTCCGCGGATCGTCTTGCCCTTGGGCCCAATCAACTCGCCGATCTTCTCGGGATTGATGTTGACGGTAACGATACGTGGCGCGTACTGCGAAAGCTCGGCGTTCACCGCGGGAAGTGCCTTGTGCATCTCGCCGAGTATGTGCAGACGACCAACCTTGGCCTGCGCCATCGCTTCCTGAAGGATCTTGAGATCGAGTCCTTCGACCTTGATATCCATCTGGATCGATGTGATTCCCTTCTCCGTTCCAGCGACCTTGAAGTCCATATCGCCGAGATGATCTTCGGTGCCAAGGATGTCGGTGAGGATCGCGTAGCGCTTGCCTTCCTTGATGAGTCCCATCGCGACGCCAGCGACTGGCGAGCGGATTGGAACACCTGCATCGTAAAGCGCGAGCGAGCCGCCGCAAATTGTCGCCATGGACGACGATCCGTTGGACTCGAGCACGTCTGAGACGATGCGAATGGTGTACGGGAATTCATCGAACGGCGGCAACACTGCGTGCAGCGCGCGCTCGGCGAGATTACCGTGGCCGATTTCGCGACGGCTTGTGCCGCGAATTGGACGAACTTCACCGGTGGAGAACGGCGGGAAGTTGTAGTGGAGCATGAACGACTTAGTTGTCTCACCAGCATCATCGATCGAGTCGAGACGCTGCACGTCGTTCGCGGTACCGAGCGTCACGGCAACGAGCGCCTGCGTCTGGCCGCGCGTGAACAACGCGGAGCCGTGAGCGCGCGGAAGCACGTGCGTATCGATCGTGATCTGGCGAACTTCGCTCGTGGTGCGGCCGTCAACGCGATGCTTGGTGTCCAGCACCTGCGAGCGCAGCGCATTGTATTCGAGATCGCCAACGAGGTTGGAAATATCCTTCGGATTGTCCGGGAAGTCAGCGAGCAGCGAAGTGACCGCCGCCTTCTTCACGGCTTCAACTGCTTCGATACGCGTGTGCTTGTCGGCCTGGTTGATCGCCGCGGCGATCTTGCCCTGCGCGAGCTTGTCGACTGCAGCCGAGAGACCGGCTGGCAGTTCCGCCTTCTTCCAATTCATCTTGGGAACCTTCACTTCAGCGAGCAGCTCTTCCTGCATCGCGACGAGTTCCTTGATGCCCTTGTGTCCAATGGTCAGCGCGCCGAGAATGTCGTCTTCACCGACTTCGATCGCGCCGCCTTCGACCATCACTATCGAGTCCGCGGAGCCAGCGACGACGATGTCCATCTCGCTGTGCTGCAGTTGCAGAAAGGTGGGATTGAGAACCCACTTACCCTGCACGCGTCCCACGCGAACGCCGGCGATCGGTC
>PLEG01000394.1 GCA_003136975.1 Gemmatimonadota bacterium
ACGGTCGTGGTGACACTGGCGGAACCAGACGAGAAATGATCGCTCGTCGCGGTCGCCGTGATGGTAGCCGAACCGGCGGAAACTGCCGTGATGACACCAGTCGTGGCGTTAACGGTGACGACGCCAGTGTTCGAGGTGGACCACGTGACGTTGGATCCATTGACCGGATTTCCGTTCGAATCAACGCTGCCGGAGGCTACGAAGAGCTGAGACTGGAAACCAACCGGAAGCGGTCCGGTGAGAGGCTGTACGGCGACAACCGTGACATTGACCGTGCCGCTTGCCGAAACACCGCTGGTCGCGGTTGCGGTGATGGTGCTGGAACCTCCGACCTTGGCGGTGACCACGCCGTTCGCGTCAACGGTTGCGACGGTCGTATTGGAACTGGTCCACGTGTAGGTGGTGGTGACAGTCGTGTTAGCCGAATTCTTCGCGGTCGGCGAGAAAGTCTTGAACTGGTTGGGCTTGAGCGACCAGGTCGTCGGATACATCGTGACGGTTGCCGCGACACCAGCCGCTGGAGCGTTTGCGCCATTGTGCGGATAGGGATTGCCGGTCTCAAAGTCCAGCGAGTTGTCCACGTTGTTCGTGGAGCCGTTTCCGCTGCGAACAATCGCGGTGGTGTTGGAGGGGGCTGGTGCATTGCCCGTTCCCTCATGACAGTTGGCGGTCGAACCGAACCCGACCATGTTCCTGATGGAAGCGCCAGTGGGGCACGCGCCCGTGAGCGCGGTCGTCGAGTTCACAAGCGCGACCTTGGCGCCGGTGGCGCCCATGTTGATCGTCCCGGTGACATCCGGAGTCGGAAGTGTATCCGTGCCAGCCGCCCCGGCAGCTTCCTTGATCAGATAGTAATGACCGGAGGGGATGGTGCCTGTGAGGTTGGTAACCTGCCAGCTGGTGCCTGTGCTGCTCGCGTACTGTACCGACCATCCTGCCAGCGATACGTCGGTGGTACTGGAGTTGTAGAGCTCGATGAAGTCGTTCTTGATAGTGGCGCCGCTGTTGCCGCCTCCGCCGTAGATCTGGCTGATCAGTACCGCGCCACCCGAACTCACCGAGCCGTAATCGGCCAATGGTTGCGGAGCGGTGCGAGGGTTCAGTACGCCATCGGATGCACAGCCAGCAAGCGCGATGGCGCATGCGGCCACTCGGTACGACCGGAAGCTTTTCAGGAGCATCGGGGCAGTTTGCGCCGACCCGCTCCCCGCAGATGGAAACGCTGACCCGGGACGACGATCCCGGCGGCTGCGATGCGAGCAGTATCCATGCCCAAGGATTTATTCATTCTTCGCACGATCAACCTGGTTGCTGAGGGTGCAAGCCCCGGAGTGATAACACTGTAACCCCATGAACCACCGGACTTTAGCCGCTACCACGATTCTCAGGTGGAAGTCCGCATTCCCAGGCCGTGCTCCTGCGCTGGCATCAAAGGCGTGGGATTGGTACAACACGTTCGTGCAGGATTGCGACATCTTTTTCCCGAAAAGGCAGGCGGTCCGCCCATACCGTCGTGCGATCCTGAGCGACTGAGCTCTCGCCCATTCCGTGGATCAACAAAGCGGACAATCTGCCCCCATGGATTACCGCCTATATCGCTACGGCTTCTTCACACGCCGGAAGTGTGCTTCCACGCTCCATAGCGCTGCCGCACACCAGCGTAGCTTCTGATCGCTCATGCGCCAGCGATCCACACGTTGGGTCTTGTCCTCCAGTTGGGACATCACGCTCTCGATCAAGTTGGTCGTCTTGAAACTTCGTCCGAGCTCAGGAAATATGCCCAGCCGATGCAGTGTCAGCGTCTCTTCAAGTCCTTCCTCCAGACTGCGTGCTGCTGACTCGTTGGCGAGCGCGAGCTCCTTCTGCAGCCGGACAAGTGCGCGCTTTGCATCAGCGCAGCTTGCGTGCGCGTAGGCTGCCTGGAACTTGCGTCTCCAAGTAGGCTGTTCTCCTTTCGGGAGATAGCTCACGACGTTCTCGCGCTTGTGCCACTGGCAGCTCGGGGAGCTACTTTCCAACCAGTACCCTAACGCACCAGATCGAGGGAACGTCCTTGAGATGCCGTGACCATAACCAGATTACCGCAACACTGTAACGCGCGCGCACTGGCAGGCGTACCTGAACAGCTTCGTTACCTTACCGCGCCTGGCGCCAGATACACCCGCGCCGCCGCTATGACGCGCTTCTCCACGTCGTCCAGACTGCCCTCCACCAGAGCACCTGACGCTTTCACGTGACCGCCGCCGCCAAACTGGCGCGCGAACTCGTTTGCATCGACGCCGTGCGTTGTTCGAAAGGAAATCTTCACCCGGTTGTGCCCCAGGTCACGGAAGAACAGCGCCATTCGCGTGCCGGCGACAGATCGCGCGTGCTCCGCGATCCCCTCCAGATCCTCAGGCCGCACACCATGTTTCTCGGGCGCGCCCGCAGGTACGGAGATCCACGTAAGCCCATACTGCGCGTCGACTTCGAGCGTGCCAAGCGCATCGCGCAGTAGCGTCAGTCGTCCCACGGGCATCGACGCGTAGATACGTTGATACATCTCTTCCGGCTCGACTCCTTCGGCNNGCGTGGTATTGCTGAACCGAAAGCCACCGGTATCCGTGACGAGCGCCACGTACAGCGAGTTCGCGATCGCCGGCGTGATGGCGAACCCGAGCACGCTTGCGACGTCGTACACCAACTCTCCGGTCGCGCACGCCGTCGTATCCGAAAGGATCTCCGTGCTCGGCGGATCGTCGCTCGGCACATGATGATCGATTACCAGCTTCGGCACGTCGAGCGCACGCACCACATCCGCCAGCTTACCGAGTCTGCGCAGGTCGGCGATGTCTAGAACTACTATCACATCCGCCTTGCGCATCACCTCCGCACCGCCATCGGCCAGCTCGACCATGCGAACGTCGTCGCCGAGCAGAAAGCGAAACATCTCCGGCCAGGGCGTCGGATTGACGATCGTGACGGTTATCCCATGCTGCGCGAGCATACGCGCGAGGGCGGTCTCCGAGCCACATCCATCGCCATCAGAGTTGATGTGGGTCGATAAAACGATCGAGCGTCCCGCGCGCAGTTCGCGCGAGAGACGCTCGATTGCCGTCCGGCGTTCAGCCGGAACAGCTAGAAGATCACGCACCAATTTTTTCGGCGCGCCCGAGCTTCGAATGACTCTTTCCGTACAGGAAGTAGATCAGCAAACCAATCGCCATCCACACGATCAGGCGGATCCACGTATCCGACGGCAGCGATGCCATCAGAGCGCCGCAGCTGATTATGCCAAGTATCGGAACGAGCGGAACCAGTGGTGTGCGGAACGGCCGCTCCAGATTTGGCTGGCGATACCGCAACACGATAATGCCGGCACAAACAATCACGAACGCCAACAGCGTACCGATGGATACCAACTCACCGAGCAATCCGATCGGGAAGTAACCGGCGATCACCGCGGCAACAACACCGGTCAGAATCGTGGTGACATACGGCGTCTGGAACCGTGGATGTACCTTGCCAAACTCGGGCGGGAGCAGACCATCGCGCGCCATCGAGAAG
>PLEG01000240.1 GCA_003136975.1 Gemmatimonadota bacterium
GACGGAATGCCGATCACCGTGAGGCTCTGCCAGAACGTCCGCTTTTCGGCGACGCCGACGCCGTAGTACAACAGCTTTCCATCAACCACTTCATTCTCGCCGCCTTCTGTGACGAGATATTCGGCGTCACCGATCAGATCGGCATGCCGCTTGGTAAACACAGTTGCACCGGTCGAGCCAAGTTCCT
Source organism: Gemmatimonadota bacterium (assembly GCA_003136975.1). Lineage (GTDB taxonomy): Bacteria > Gemmatimonadota > Gemmatimonadetes > Gemmatimonadales > Gemmatimonadaceae > Fen-1247. The sequence continues at coordinate 188 of PLEG01000240.1, forward strand.
CGTCTGCGTTCGCGATGAAGATGATATCCCGATCGAGTGGAGCATGTGCACGCTTCAGCGCGATCATGGCCAACAGATCGACGACACCGTAGCTCTTCATGTCGATTGCGCCGCGGCCCCACACGTAGCCGTCGCGAATCTCACCCGAAAACGGAGGCGTCTTCCAGAAGGACGGTGTGGCGGGGACAACGTCCATGTGATGCAACAGGATCACTGCTTTCTTCTTTCCGGTTCCACGAAGGCGCGCGTACAGATTGGCTCGTCCAGCACCCAATTCAGTGGTGTCAAGGATCTGGGACTCGATCCCTTCCTTATCCAGGATCGACTTCAGAAAGCGCGCGGATGCTAGCTCGTTGCCTGGTGGATTGGTGGTGTTGATTCGTATGTAATCCGCGAGCATGCGCGCCGCCTGATCACCGAGCGCATCCCAATTGGGGGCTTGCGCTGCACGCTGCGCCGCGAGTGGGATCGCGACGGCGGACGCGAGAATTGCGAGTGTGACAAAACGGCGCATCGTGTTCCCGGCGGAGTACGCCGTATGGGGTGAATGGAATCTGGAGCGGTCTGTGCCGCAAGGTTGGCTCAGGCGCGCCCGATTGGCAAGTAGCTCGCGCGAGTCGAAAGGTTTTCGGAGTTCAAGCGCCGCCGGTTCCGCCTCGCGCGGTTCGGCGTATGTTTCTGCCATGCGATGCGTATCCATCTTCCTTAGCGCCGTGGTATTGGCGATGTTCCCAGGCGAGGCATGCCTGTCACAGCAGGCGCGCGCGCCGGGCTGGTCAACTGTTGGCACCGAAGGCGATTTCGTGCTGCGGGATTTTCGGTTCACCGGCGGCGGATCGCTCCCTCAGCTCAGCATTCACTACACGACGCTCGGCGCGCCGCGCCGAGATTCAGCGGGCGTTGTGCGCAATGCAGTGCTTGTGCTGCACGGAACGACAGGCAGTGGACACAATTTTCTGAATGCAACCTTCGCGGGAGAGTTGTTTGGCCCGGGCCAACTACTGGACAGTGCGACGCATTACATAATCCTCCCTGACGGCATCGGAACGGGGAAGTCGAGCAAGCCAAGTGACGGGATGCACGCGCGATTCCCGCACTACGGCTACGTGGACATGGTAACCGCGCAATATCGGCTCGTCACAGAAGGGCTGCACGTCAACCATCTCCTCATCGTCATGGGAACCTCCATGGGCGGGATGCAGACGTGGATGTGGGGCGAGCGATATCCGACTTTCATGGATGGCCTCATGCCGCTCGCGAGCGTTCCGACGCAGATTGCTGGACGCAATCGCATGATGCGGGAGATGGTGAGCGGCTCGATTCGTGGCGACCCGAACTGGAACGGCGGGGAGTACGCCACGCCGCCGCACGGACTGTACGGCGCGCTCGAAATGTTGTTCATGATGACGAGCAGCCCGTTGTACGATCAGAAGCTTGCGCCCACGCGTGACAGTGCGGACTCGTACATCACGAGCTGGATGCGTGGGCGCATGGCGACAACGGACGCGAACGACTTCATGTATCAGTTCGAGGCGTCTCGCGATTACGATCCATCCCACGATCTCGAGAAGATAAGGGCGCCACTCGTCGCGATTAATTCCGCGGATGATCAGGTCAACCCGCCCGAGCTCGGCCTGATCGAGAAGTTGATCACGCGCGTGCCGAACGGGACTTTCGTGATGCTTCCAATCAGCGACAAGACGCGCGGCCATGGTACACATTCGCTGCCGGCAATCTGGAAGTCGCATCTCGCAGAGTTGCTCTCGCGTATCAGGCGGTAGTCTGCTGGATGTTGTCAGCTCCTCGCGCGGGGCCATTTACTCCTGCGAGGCGGGAGTCTGCGCTCTGTTCGTCGGCCATGGATTCCCGCGTTCGCGGGAATGACGACAGTGGACAATCCGGCATTTCGGTACACGATCCCGCGTTTGCGGGAATGACGAGTGACAAGGAGGCGGTGGGATTCGAACCCACGGTCCCTTACGGGACTCTGGTTTTCAAGACCAGTTCATTAAACCGCTCTGACACGCCTCCGCTCCACTGAAACTATTGCTGCTGCTGTGCCGCCAGAAGGTCGGTGAGGCCTGTTCCGCTGGCAACGCGCGACGTCGTGGCCATGACCTTCTGTGCATCGCCCTGACGGCCGACCTGGAGCAGCGCCTCGGATAGTACGGCACCGGTGCGAATGTAGACGTACGGGATGCCAACCGACGGGCGGTCCACCCAGCCGGTGCGACGCGCTAGCGATTTGGGTGCGTCGAACGTCTGAGTCCACAGCGAGTACGTGGTGCCAATGTCGAACCAACCCTCGCTCGGCAGGTGGACGATTGTCGCAGACGCTGTCGGTGGCGTCGCGACAAGCTTGCGTGCGAGTCCGGTCGTGACGAGATAGTTGCCGAAACCCATCTCATCCGGGTAGCTACCGTCGGTGCGGCTGAAGTAGACCGGCGTTGACGGGAACGCATCACGAATGATGTAGAGCACGAACAGGTCAGCCCGCTCCAGTCCGTGATAGCCACCGCCGAGATCGCGCGGATGCACGGCGAAGGTGAATCCGCTCGTCGTCTTGAGATCCTGAATCGCATCAAGCGCAACAGCTGGCGGAACCGAATCCGATTGCATGTACGTGAGATTGATCGGAGACTTGGCCGGCTTTGGCCACGCTCGGCCCGCATATGCCGGCGGTCCGTTGGCCAGATCGTATGGCCGAATCGGATTCCGAATAAGCTGACGCGTGTACCAGTCGGTGTTGAGAAGCGACGTGCACAGTACGGTGACATCCTGGCGAATTCCTTCCACTTCCTGCGCGTACCACAGCGGGAAGGTGTCGTTGTCCCCAACGGTTATCAGCACGCCGTAGGGCTCGACCGATTCGAGCAGATCGTGCGCGAAGTCGCGCGTATCCGTCTGCCCATGACGCGATGCGGTGCTCCAGTTACCGAACAACGGAATGACCGCTAGCAGCAATAACGGCGACGCTGCCATCCAGCTCGTCTTTCGCGGCACCTCGATCGTATCCGCGCCCATGCGAACGGGATCGGAACCGAACAACTGCGCCAGCCGCTCCCACACATTGAACAGTCCGAGCGCAACCCACACGCTCCACGCGCTGAAGCTCCACAGGTAGAAATAATCGCGGTCACGAACTTCGCGCGGCACCGCGTCACCCAGCTCGGGCGCCTGCGAATAGCCGTACTTGAAATTCATGTAATAGATCAGCACGAGCGTCACGGTAAACATCAGCGGGCCGAAGAACCAGAAGCTCTTTCGGTCTCGCTGCCAGTGAACCCAGGCGCCGAGTAATCCCAGCAGCAGGAAGACCCACGCGAGCGCCTCCTGCGCCGCCACATGCGTTCCATTCGCGTCGCGCAGCCACTGCCAGCGGAAATACGTCCACCACATGCCGACCTGCGCCGTGAATGGAATCTGCCGATCCGTGAGTGCCGGCTTGCCGTACTGCGTGCGGTTGAAATTGTACATGAAGCGATCGTACGTCTGAGTGCTGAACGTACAATCGGCGGCGATCTTGGTGACGCAACCGGTGGTCTCGCCCTCGTTGATGCGAGGGAAATACGCCGAGCGAATTGGTTGGGTGAGGAACGGCGTCATTCCCAGTCCGATTGCGAGCAGACCGGCGAGAACGAGTTTCCAGCGCAGGAACGTGCGCGGCCGAATTACGAGTACTGCGACGAACACGGCGGGCAATGCGAGGAAACCGGCCATGTGGTTCGCGTAGCCGAGCCCGCTGAGATACGCGATAAGAACAAGCAATCGATCAGCCTTGGGGCCATCCGGATCGTCACACCAACGCACCGCGAGCCACGCTACGATCGCCATGCCAACAAGCGCCACTGTATAAACTTTTTCGTTGACTACCGACTGAGCCCATACTGTGAAGGCGGTGGAACCGACGAGCGCCGCCAGAGCGCCGCCCGCGATCCGCTGCCATCTGCGCGGAAGCCAGCCAGCCAACACGCGCTCGGTGATCAGAAACCACATTCCCGCCGATACAGCGCTGCAGAGCGCGGCAAGAATGTTGACTCGCATCGCGACGTTCGGTGCGATCGGCAGAATCGCAAAGAAACGACCCAGCAGAACGAAGAACGGGTTGCCGGGTGGGTGCGGAAGGCCAAGTGTGAACGCCGCGGTGATGTACTCACTGGTGNNTCATGGGCAGAAAGATAGGCTAGTGGCGGAACTGGCGTTGACCGGTAAATACCATCGCGATTCCATGCTCATTCGCGGCCGCGATGACCTCAGCGTCACGGATCGATCCGCCGGGCTGGACTATGGCGGTGACACCGGCCTCCGCTGCATGGTCCACACCGTCGCGGAAGGGGAAATACGCGTCAGAGCCCAGTGCGGATCCGGCAGTCTCGTGACCCGCTCCGCGGGCCTTGTGCACGGACAGAAAGGAGGCGTCCACGCGGGACATCTGGCCCGCCCCGATCCCAATTGTGGCGCCATCACGGACGAGGACGATTGCGTTCGACTTGACGCTCGCAACCGCCTGCCAGGCAAAAGCCAGGTCGTCGCGCTCCTGATCAGTGGGCGTGCGATCGGTTACCACTCGCCAGTGCGCATACGGAATCGGTTCCGGCGCGCGATCCTGAACCAGCAGCCCGCCACGCACGCGCTTGAAGTCGAACGACCCTCGTGGCCACGCCGCGATTCCCTCGAGCACGCGCAAGTTCTTCTTTTTGCCGAGCGTCGCGAGCGCGTCCTCGGAGAACGACGGTGCAACGATGCACTCTACGAACAGACTCGACAACGCTTCGGCCGCAGCCCCATCAACTGGAACGGTGAAGGAGATAACGGAGCCAAATGCCGAGACGGGATCGCACGCGAGCGCCTTCTGATATGCCTCGAGCGGTGACGAGCCCACCGCCAACCCGCATGGTGTCGTGTGTTTCACTATGGCGCAGCACGTCTGTCCCGCGAATGCGTCGGTCGCCAGAAGCGCGCCTTCGAGATCGAGGAGATTATTGAAGCTGAGCTCCTTCCCGCCGTGCTGCACGAGCCCGTCGAGCCCGCGCCCCTTAGCCTCGACATAGAATGCGGCTCGCTGTCCGGGATTCTCTCCGTATCTGAGCGTCTGAGATCGTTCCAGCGCTATCACCAGTGAGTCCGCAAATCGGTCGCCGCGCTCGCCGGCGAACCATGCCGCGATCGCACCATCGTACGCCGACGTGTGCTCGAACACCTTGGCGGCGAGTCGCTTGCGCAGATCACGATCGTCGTCCTTTGCCTGAAAGGCGGCGAGTACGCGCGGATAATCCGCCGGATCGCACACAACTGTCACGGCGTCGAAATTCTTCGCCGCAGAGCGGAGCATCGCCGGGCCTCCGATGTCTATCTGCTCGACGACATCATCGGCGCTCACGTCCTCGCGCGCTGCGGTCTCGCGGAAGGGGTACAGGTTCACGGCGACGAGATCGATCCACGGGATCGCGTGGATGCGGACCGTCTCCGCGTGTTCGCTCGAGTCGCGCCGCGCCAACAGGCCGCCGTGAATCATTGGGTGAAGCGTCTTCACGCGTCCGTCGAGCATCTCCGGGAATTTCGTGAGATCGCTGACGTCGCGAACGGTAAGACCCGCGGTGCGAAGCGCCTTGGAGGTGCCGCCGGTGGACACGAGATCCCAACCGAGATCTACGAGTCCCCGCGCGAATTCCACGAGTCCTGTCTTGTCCGATACGGAAAGTAGAGCGAGAGGCATGATATATGTCGTAGTTCAGTGCGCGCGGCGGTCCTGTGCAACGGTCGCTGCGAACGCATCAATGATTCTGGGGAAGATGATGTGCTCGACACGCAACACACGCGCCGCGAGGGCGTCGGGGGTATCGTCTTCGAGCACGGGTACAGGCCACATCGCCAGCGGCGGTCCTTCATCATACTGCTCGGTGACAAGGTGCACGGTGACTGCTGTTTCGCGCAGTCCCGCGGCGAGCACTGCCTCGTGCACGCGCGCACCGTACATGCCCGGTCCGCCGAAACGCGGTAGCGGGCCTGGATGCACGTTCACAATCCTTCCACTGAATCGCGCGATCACACTCGGCGGCACAAGCCTGAGATAACCCGCGAGCACGATGAGCTGAATGTCGCGTCCCGTGAGAATGCGCGCGAGATCATCCTCTGACCGCGCGTCGAATACGATCGCATCAACTCCGGCGGCGCGTGCACGGTCGAGTGCACCCGCGCCCGCACGATTGGAAAGCACTATCACGATCTCACCACATGCCGCGTCGCCCAGCGCAGCGAAGTGGTCGAGGATTGCCTGGAGATTGCTACCACCGCCTGACGCCAGAACCGCGATGCGTGTCTTCATGGCTGCTCGGTGCCGATCAACGCGTCAACCGCTTGGGCGAGCGATCCAACTACCGTTACAACCTCCCGTGCCGCACTGTCCGCGTCTTCGCGCGGTGTGTTCGGCCCGCTGATCAGAATCGGTGTCCCACCGAGCTTGTGAAACGGCTTGATGTCGCGCCACCTGTCGCCAATGTAGGCGGGCGATGACATGTCCAAATTGTGTTCCAGTGCGGCGCGCTCGAACAGCCCAGTCCCTGGCTTGCGGCATCCGCAAGGGCCACTGAAGTCCGGGTGGTCCGGGCAGTAATACGTTGCGTCAATCCGCGCACCGTGCTCACTCAGAAACTCGTCGAGTCGCTTCTGGGTGAGAAGATATTGCTTGACTGTGAACTTTCCGCGTGCGATTCCGGACTGATTGGTGATTACGATAACCGGTATGGCAACCTCGTTGAGCCGGGCTATAGCGTGCGCCGCGCCCGGCAACAGCTCAACATCTTCAACGCGCGACAGATAGCTCGCATCGCGAATGATTGTCCCGTCCCGGTCCAGAAAGACCACCGTCGGTGTTGGGGTCATCAGCGCGCGCAGTGCGTGATGAGTGCGAGGCTCATCGCGCTGGCTTGGCTGGTGAATTAACCGGGAGCTTGGGCGGCAGGGGTTTTGGCGCGGTGAAGTTTCGGTCTGAAGATTACTTCCGCCAGGTCGGTCCAGTCGCGTCGATCGCATCCAGTCGATAAATGGAACCCGCGTGAAGCGGCTTCGCGATTACGATCAGAACGTCGCGTACGAGCAACGGTCGCGTTGGCTTGGGAAGCACAAGCGTGGACGTCGCTGGGCGCCGCTGCGGAATCGGTATCGCGGATTGCGACACCGGTGCAAACACCGGCGCCGCTCGTGTGGTGTCCGGTCGCACTGGCGTCACTGATACGATCGCAATCTGCGCAGAGTCGGCGCCGGTCAGCCTGAA
>PLEG01000375.1 GCA_003136975.1 Gemmatimonadota bacterium
GAAGGACGCACGTGGTGGCTACTCAAAGCGAGCCCGCTGTCGATGCGCGACCTGCTCTGGGCCAAGTTCTGGGTCGGTACCGTTCCACTGCTGCTGTTGGCGATCGCCCTGGTCTTTACCACGGATGTATTGCTTCAGGTGAGCGAGTTCATGACAGCGGTATCCATCGGCACGATCACGCTTCTGACGTTCGCGATATCGGGACTCGCGATCGGTGCGGGAACGATATTCCCGCAGTTCGAGACGGAGAACGCCGCTCAGATCCCCACGTCATTCGGCGGCCTGATTTTCATGATGACTGCCGTCACGCTCATAGGCATCGTAATCGTGCTGGAGGCCCGACCGGTCTACGCATACCTCAGCGCCAGCGCATTCGGAACGCCAGTCGAGCCGACAGAGATGTTGGTCGGCTTTGCCGCGGCGGCAACGTTGTGCATAGCCGCGACACTGCTGCCGATCAGAGCCGCGATCACGCGGCTCGTTGCGGTGGAACGCTAGTCCCGCCCCTCATCGCCCGGTAGAGCGGCGGCAGCGACACCAGCGCCCAGACCACTTCGAGAATGATGAATCCAGCGCGGCGATCGTGAATTGCGACCCACGCAAGCAGTGCGGATCCCGCAAAATTGAGCGCGTTGAACAACGCTCCGTCGTTGCGAATGCGACTCAGCTGCATTCCCACGAAGCCAATCAGGAGCAATGCCGCGCCGATTAGCGAAATAGTCTGATAGAACACTGGAACTTACTGTTGAATGTGCAAAGTCTGACTCGCAGCCGACGCGAGCGCATCAGTTGCGGAGTGATTCGAATTAATTGACGCTGGGGTGCGCGAACTACGAGTTTCGCGGTGCCTGCTGATTTATCAGGCCGCCAGAGCGTGTCCGCACTCGGAACAGTACATCGCGTCTTGTTCCGGACGGGGACCGCACCGCGCGCAAACTACGTCATTTGCATGTTCCGCGTCACTTCCGCGCATCGCCGCTACAGCACTCTGCGTGTAAGACGACTTGAGCTCTGCGTAATCCGTGTCCGAAAGCTTGCCCGTTACGTGATCAAATTCGATTTCGCGCAACGCATCAACCGCGGTCGTAACACCAGATCCGGCAGGAGCGATAGCCGCGGCCTGGCCCATCCCGAGCGGTTCCTGGAAAAGCGGATACAGCACAAAGCAGAGAGCAATGATCGCAAGTGCAGTCCCAACGATCATAGGCGTCATTCGTCGTTCCTCATTGCGTCACGCAAGCAGGCCAACTCTTCCGGGGTTGCGTGAACCGTATCTTCAACCAATTGAGCCTCGCGGGCAGGGCGGCTCCAGCGCCTGAGCAGCGCGAACACTACCAACGCACCTGTTCCGAGTGCCGCGAATGGCGCAATGTAACCAACCCAGTTGAATCCTTCTTTCACCGGCGCCATTAGCACACGCTCGCCATACGCGCTTCGAAACGCAGCTAGTATCTCCGTAACTCCATAACCGCCACTAACCAGCCCCATCACATCAACGTGCATTGATGGCGAAACGGGGCAACTGAAATCCGTCGTGCGGCAGGTATAGACATCCAGAGAGCACGTGCCGCACTGGCACTTGAGCCGATGCTCGAGATCGTCACGCTGCAAATCGGTGAGTAATGGCGTGGCGCCCGGCTTGGGCGGAAGCCTGACGGGATGATACGCATCCGGACTCATTGGTCCATCCATGGTATTCGCCGAACCTTGCGCGCCAGCGACACGGGCAACTGCCAGCCCAGCAATCGATACCAGGAACTCCCGGCGTCCAATCGTCATGCTCCCTCCGCCACTGCTGCCGGACGCAGTGTTGTCACGTAACCGCCCTGCTTTCTCCGCCGTTCAGCCTGCGGCCACATCACTATCAAGCCGCCAATCGCCATGCAGAATCCACCGATCCAGACCCAGCGCACCAGCGGATTGAACGTGATTCGTATCTCGCTGGTGTCCTGTCCCACAACACCAGCGAGCGTAACGTACACGTCCTGACCGAGCGACCCCATGATTCCTACCGCGGTTGCCGCCTCGAACGTTGGGACGCGATTGTTTGGATCAGCGCCCGAGAAGTACTGACGCTTTTCGCTCGTTATCACACCCATGGGCTTTCCGTCGCGCTTCGTCGCGAGTGCAACCGCTGTCACCTCGCGATTCAGTACATCGTAACGCGACACGCCCTGGCTTGTAAACGTCCAGGTATGTCCAAACGGATCCACCAGAGTCTTGGTGTCACCCGCGTTCACGGTAAGGTCATGCTCGGTCTTGAACGCAAGGCCGGCAAGGCCGCAGAAAACTATGACGATGCCAGCGTGCACGATGTACCCGCCATAACGGCGACGGTTACGCGCCACGAGGCGAATGAATGCAAATGGCGCCGCTTCGCCGTACATCGAACGCCGCGCGTTAACACCCTTGTAGAATTCCTGCAGGATCGTCGCCGCGACAAATCCAGCGAACGCGTACGCGATGAGTGCCGACATGCTCCGCATTCCGGCAACGAACAATAACGCCGGCGTTATTACAAGCGCGGCGGCGGGGATTGTGAACTGTCGCCGTAGATTCGCCACCGACGCCCTGCGCCATGCGATGAGCGGACCGATTCCGGTCAACAATAGGAGCAGCAAGCCCAACGGTACATTCACCGCATTGAAGAACGGAGGACCCACCGTGATCTTGGTTCCCCGCACCGCTTCGGTGAGAATGGGGAACAGCGTTCCCCACAACACCGAGAACGCGATCCCCACAAGCACAAGATTGTTGTAAAGGAACGCCGCCTCGCGGCTCACCATGCTCTCGAGTACGGCGTTCGCCTTGAGA
>PLEG01000361.1 GCA_003136975.1 Gemmatimonadota bacterium
AATGGTCGGCTCCGCTGGGGGAAACTTGATGTTTACGACCACAGGATCGCTCCCGAGGGCCGGCGGACGAGTGTTATGGCGGCCAGCACGCCAGGAGCTACAGTCTTGAACAGACGAACCGACACTGAACCATGTGTTCCTTATTTGCGCCCCCGCCGCCCCGACTTCATGATCGACCAACTGACCGCCGAAGTATCCTCCCGCATTGACGTGATTACTGCTTCATTGAGCCCGAAAGAGCGGACAGACGACACCGTCCGCTTTCTCCGTAACATGAGAGCATCGTCCGCCAGCAGCATAAAGCAGGCGCCCCAAGCTGCGCAGCGAGCCATCGCCAAGACGCGCAATCCCGATATCGGGATGACCGAACTCGTTCGGGTGGTGGAAGAGGATCCAACGCTCGGACAGGCGCTCCTTCGTTACGCCAATTCCGCCTATTACTCGACCGGAAGCTCGGTAGTGTCATTGCGCCACGCGGCGCAGCGAGTGGGATCGACGGGAGTACACAACGTAGTCCTGGGTGTGATGCTCGAGGGAATGCTGTGCAAGCCGGGTGGCGAGTATCAGAAGATGGTGGTGCAGGTGCGCGACCATCTCGTTCGCACGGCGCCGATCGCGCGAGCGATCGGCAGAGGCTTTGGACTCGTGCCGGACGAGTGTTTCTCGCTCGCGCTGCTGCACGACGCAGGCAAGCTTATCGTATTTGACGTGATCGGCGCGCTGCGGCATGACACCAGACGTGACGTTGACGTACCGAAGACCGTGGTATCCCGCGTACTACGCGAGCTTCACGAGCCGCTCGGCGGGATTGCCGTGCTGCACTGGGGGCTCGGCGAGACGGTCGCTGTCTCGATATCCACACATCATCGCAATCCCGTGCCGACGATTGAGAATCGCATGAGCGAGGCCCTATTCGTCGCGGAGCGCGCCGAACACTCGCTCTCAGGAGTTATCCCGCGAGATGTGCAGGCGTGGTGGGCCGAAGGCGGAATCTCCGGCGAACCAGCAAGCGTCGAGGAATTGATCTCGGCCTATACAGAGCGCGAGCTGGCCGCGTAGTAACACACTAGTGGCCGGCGCTACAGTGCCGGCGCTGGTGTTTGCTCGCTGAAATATCCCTCGTCGTAGGCCTTCGAAAATTCGCGATACTGCTGCTGAGTTCGTTCGGCTGCATCGCGCGCTAACTGCAATAGCGGATCACGCCAGGATGTTTCGCGGCCGAAGGCGGACAGTTGCTCGACGGGCGCGGAGCCGAGCCAACCCACACCGCGGAGATGCAGCCACGCGGCGACATTTGCCATGAGGACTATGGCCTCGCCGATCTTCTTCGGTTGCTTCTCCCATTCGTGCAGTCGCACTCGATCCTCCTGCGGCTGCATTTCGCGGCTGCAATAGCTGGCGCCATCCCACTCGGCCGCAAAGAGAAAGGCCGGTGCGACGACTGCCGAATGTCGTTGCACCGCGACAATGCGCTCGGCGTCATTGGGCCACTCCGGTTGGCCATGCGCCCGCAAGGTGGCGATCGACGACGGATGCGCCAGCTTCAGGTCGATCAGCACGTTCCGGTCCGGCGAGCCGCGCCCCTCTACGAGCACTACATAGCGGGGGAACGCAATGCTCCCGATTCCAGCGATTCGGTGGGCGACATCGATTACGCGAAAGTACTCATTATCACGCGCGGCCTCCGCAATCGAGACCATCATATGCTCTGCAGCCGCGCGCTCGGCGGCGGTGGCGGCCAGAAGGTGGCGTCCGTCGATTACCAGACGACGACGCTTGCCCTTACGCGTTGTGTAACGACTGAGAAGCTCGTTACGCGACCGTCCGGCGACCTGCGCGAACAGACGCTTGACCGTGCCCCGCGCGCTTTCGCGTTCGATCCAGGATGGCTTGCCGACTGAAAGCTCGGTCGAGTAGGCCACGAGCGACCGTTGAACGAGCGCTTCGGTGTCATCCGGAGAGACTCCCCATTCAGCTGCCCCAACGCGTATACTCGCTAGAAAGCGTACGAGATCGAGCGTGAGAGGTCCGAGCGCACCCTCATCGAAATCGGTCACATCGAAGTAGGTGAGGCGGTTGTCGCCCTTGTATGTGCCAAAATTCTCAACGTGCATGTCGCCGCACAGCCATGCTGGCGGGGCGCCAGAGAGCGTGACCACTTTTGGGAGGGAAGCGTAAAACAGCTGGCACGCTCCCCGCATGAACGAGAACGGAGTCTCCCGCATCGCAGCATATTTTCGTGTGCGCAGGACAGGATCCGATCCCTGGTTCAGGGCTACGATGGATTCCAGGGTGCCGGGTGTTGGTTGGGCAGTCGCGTCGCTATCAGTCATTCAGTTAATCGTACGCGCGGGCAGCATAAGCGGGAAGGTTGGGCAATGTACCAGAATTTCTCGAACTATAACGCCGCACCTGCGGCCCCAGATCCGGATGATGGCGAAACACCACGCGACTCATCGGCCAGTTCAGGCAACCACACTCCCAAACGTCGAGATGCGCAACACAGGACCCTCGGCGTTTTTTCGAAAACTCGGACCCGGATTGATCACGGGCGCAGCGGACGACGACCCGTCGGGAATCGCGACGTATTCCCAGGCTGGAGCAGCCTTCGGCTATGGGTTGCTCTGGACGGCGTTGGTCAGCCTCCCGCTGATGATCGCCGTTCAGCTCATGTGCGCGCGCGTAGGGATAGTCGCGAAGTCGGGACTCGCGACGGCACTGCGCGAGCATTATTCGCGGAGGCTGCTGTGGTTCGCGTGCGTGTTGCTCATCATCGCGAACACACTGAACATCGCTGCCGATCTGGGAGGCATGGCTGCGTCAGCGGAACTACTCACGGGGATTCCTCGCGCGATACTGGTGCCGATTTTTTCCGTCCTTATCCTCGCGCTGTTGATATTCTCATCGTACGAGTCAATGGCTCGCGTGCTGAAGTGGTTTGCGCTTGCGCTATTCGCGTACGTGATTGCAGCATTCCTTGCGCATCCAAGTCTGGCAGGCGTACTGCGGGGAACATTTCTTCCGTCGATACAGTGGAACAAGGATTATCTGCTAACGTTCGTCGCGATATTGGGAACGACTATCTCTCCATATCTGTTCTTCTGGCAAGCGTCGCAGGTTGCGGAGCAGGAGGAGCACATTCGAGCACGGTTTCCGATGCGCAGGCGACGCAGTCAAATGCGGAGAACGGGGCGCGAGCTAAGAGATGCTGCTGTCGACACAGAATCAGGAATGTTCGTCTCGCAACTTATCATGTTCTTCATAGTTCTCACTGCTGGCGCCACGCTGCACAAGGCCGGAATCACGGACGTACAGACGGCCGATCAGGCTGCAATGGCGCTGCGGCCGTTAGCTGGTCCGTTGGCATACTGGCTCTTCGCCCTGGGAATCATTGGGACGGGAATGCTTGGTGTGCCGGTGTTGGCGGGGTCGGCGGCATACGCAATCGCGGAAGCGGGGGCGTTCAGGGGGGGAATGGACGAGAAGCCGGAGTCGGCGAGAGTGTTCTACGGCGTGATGGTTATCGCGATGGTGATGGGCACCATACTCGCGCTCACCAGGATCAACGCGATGAAGATGCTGCTCTGGTCGGCAGTCATGAACGGAGTTCTGGCGCCCCCGTTGATCGTGATAATTCTCATGGTGTGCAACAACGAGAAGATCATGGGCGAATACATGAACGGTATCTGGCTGAACGTGTTGGGCTGGATCGCTGCTGGGTTGATGGGAGTTGCAGCCGTGGCGATGATCGCGTCGTTCTTCATGTGACAGCAAAAAAGTCCGGCGCTGTGTGAGCGCCGGACTTTTTTGCTACGAGGAAATGAAGCGTCAGAGTGCGGTGCGATTTCCAGTGACCAGGCGCACGACCCAGACCAGGATCACTGCTCCGATTATCGCGACGACAATCGACCAGATCAAACCACCGGCACCGAAGCCAAGCGCCGTCATGATCCATCCACCAATGACAGCGCCAATGATTCCCAGGACGATGTCCATGATCGGACCGTAGCCGGAGCCCTTCATGATTCGCCCAGTCGCCCATCCGGCGATGAGCCCCACGATGATCCACCAGAGCCATCCCTGCATTTTGCAAGTCTCCGTTCGCAGCGTGACCGGGGCCATACTTCACAAACCGCGACAGGTCCCGTTAACAACTTCAGAGAAGCAAGAGGCGCGCCGTCGCGGAGCGGCGTTGCATCGATAAAGACTACCGCATTCTAACGTTTATGCCAGAGTGCAGCGCCACAAGAATAGCGACGCTCCCATGTGCGCCTGCAGCCCACGCCGTCCCATTCCCTTTCGTCATGACGACGTTGAGCGACAGCGAGTCCATGGCTGACCAGGTGCGGCCGGCGTCGACGGAGAAGGCGGTTCCCTCAGTACCAACAGCGATCAATCGGCGGCCATTTGTGTCAGTCAGGTAGGCGACGCCGGAGAGGAACCGGGTAGGTGCTGCCGGCGGGGAAGCGGTCCAGGTTGCACCGCCGTCATTGCTGAGCGCGACAGTCACCGTCGTTGCATCCGGCTTGGAATAATTGCCGCCTACGGCGATGATGTGTTGTGCGTCGCGGCAAGCGAGCGAAAAGATCCCCGCTGGCGCGGCACC
>PLEG01000402.1 GCA_003136975.1 Gemmatimonadota bacterium
CAGACTACTCCTTTCCGCCCGTTGCCCGTGACGCCCGCCGCGGAGTTCGATCTGGCGCTTCTGGTCCCGGCCGGAACCAGCGCCGCCGATGTGGCCCGTGTGGTAACCGCGACCTCCGGCGAGATGCTGGAATCGCTGGTCCCGTTTGACGAGTTTCGTGGGGCAGGCGTGGCTGACGGCTATCGCAGTGTCGCCTGGCGCTTGACGTTCCGGCATCCGGAGCGCACCCTACGCGACAAGGAAATTGAAGGTCGCCGCGCGCGAATCCTGCGCGCTCTAGACGAGGAGCTCGGTGTCAGACCACGTACTTCCTGAGAATCCGCAGTTCGCCCAGCTAGGCCGGCTCGTGCGCCGGCTGGGCGAGGAGTTGGCGAGCTATCGCAAACGCGCACTCACGGCCGAGTCCCGGCTTCGAACGGTCGAGGAGGACGCGACTCGCATCGCCGGAACGTCGCCTCAGCGCGTGCTGGAGCTGGAACGTGAGAACGCCGAGCTGAATCGCCGTCTCTCCGTCGCGCGCGCCCGAACGGAGAAAATGCTCGCCCGTGTCCAATTCCTCAAACAACAACGGGACGGAACGGCATGACGAAGGGAAAAACGAGCGTTCGCGTGACCATACTGGGCGACGAGTACACCCTCCGCTCGGCGACGTCCGCCGAGGAAACCCAGGCAATCGCCAAACAGGTGGATCACTCGATTCGTGAGATAATGCAGTCCGGGTTGGTAGTCGAGACCCACAAGGCCGCGATTCTCGCCTGTCTCCGCACCGCCGGCGAACTGGCCCAGGTGCAGGCTGAGGTCATGCGGCTTTCAGAGCAGATGACTGCCCTCAGCCAGGAGATCCGGCCGTGGCTGCCACCGGCCAAGCGTTACGATTAGCTTCCAAGGATGGACTTCACGGCTATATGGGCCGCGGGCGCGATTCTTGTGCTGGTCGCCGGCTGCGGCCTTTTTTTCGTCATAGGGCGTAGAGCTGGAACGAAGGGCGAGGCAGACCGGCAGAATGCGGCCGGAACTTCCGCCGAACAAACAGCGAAACGCATAGTTGGAGAGGCGGAGCGCGATGCTCAGTCTCTCCGTAAGACGGCAGTTCTCGAAGGAAAGGAAGAACTCATCCGCCTCCGCGAAGAATGGGAGGCCGAAGCGCGCAAGCGCCGCGAGGACGTCGAGGGCGATGAGCGCCGGTTGCAGGAACGGACCGGAACCATCGAACGCAAAGCGGATACTCTCGACCAACGCGAGCGCGACATCAAGCGCAGCGCTGCGGATATAGCATCGCGCGAGAACAGCCTCGGCGATCGCCAGGCGGAACTCGACAGATTGATTGCAGATGAGCGACATCGGCTTGAAGCCATGTCCGGAATGTCCGCGGCAGACGCAAAGAGCGAACTGATAAAGCGACTCGAAGAAGAGGCACACGCCGATGCGGCGAACCGCCTCCGGGTGATTCGCGAGGAGTCGCGCCGCAACGCCGAGCGCGAGGCAAAGAAGATCATCGCCCTCGCCATTCAGCGCATAGCCGCCGAACAGACGGTCGAGACGACAGTGTCAACTGTCGCGCTCCCCAACGATGAGATGAAGGGACGCATCATCGGTCGCGAAGGCCGGAACATCCGCGCCTTCGAGTTGGCTACTGGTGTGGACGTGATCATCGATGACACGCCCGACACGGTCGTCGTCAGCTGCTTTGAGCCGATGCGCCGCGAAGTGGCGCGCATGGCGCTCGAGAAACTCGTGGCGGATGGCCGAATTCATCCGGGCCGCATCGAGGAAGTGGTGACGAAGGCTCGCGAGGAAGTTGACAAGGCGATTCTCGAAACTGGCGAGCGTGCCGCGTACGAGAGCGGTGTGCACGGTCTGCATCCGGAGCTACTCAAGCTCGTTGGCCGCATGAAGTGGCGCACCAGCTACGGCCAGAACATTCTCAACCATTCCAAGGAAGTTGCGTGGCTCGCCGGCATCATGGCCGCGGAGCTTGGGCTCGACGTCCCAATGGCGCGCCGCGGTGCGTTGCTGCACGACATCGGCAAGGTCCTCACGCACGAGCACGAGGGTACTCACGTCCAACTAGGCGTGGAGATGGCGACCAAGTACGGCGAGCATCCGCTTGTCGTAAACGCGATCGCCGCGCATCACGACGACGTTCCGCACGAGAGCGAGATATCGGTGCTCGTGCAGGCAGCTGACGCCATAAGCGGTGCGCGGCCCGGCGCACGACGTGAGTCGTTCGAGACGTATGTGAAGCGACTGGAGGGTATCGAGCGCATTGCATCTGACTATCGCGGCGTTGAGAAGGTATTCGCCATTCAGGCCGGTCGCGAGGTGCGCGTGATAGTTACGCCTGACACGATCGATGATCCACGCATGGAAACGTTGGCAGAGGAGATTGCGCTCCGGATCGAGCGTGAGTTACAGTATCCGGGGCAGATCAAGGTTGTGTTGATACGCGAGACGAGGGCTGTTGGCATTGCCCGCTGAGCTGATAGACGGAACTGCAATAGCGGCGCGGATCCGCGCGGAAGTGAGCGCGGAAGTGGCGACGCTAAAGGCAAGTGGCGTCGTTCCGAAGTTGACCGTGGTGCTTGTCGGCGACGATCCGGCGAGCGCCGTGTACGTCGCGGGGAAGGGCCGCGCGTGTGTCGAGGTCGGGATGGCGGAGAATACGATTTTGCTTCCGGCAGCAACATCGCAACACGAGTTGATGATGCTGCTCGATTCGCTGAACCAGGATCCGACGGTGCATGGAATTCTTGTGCAGTCGCCGTTTCCGAAGCAGATCGACGGCAGCGCCGTTATTCGCCGGATCGATCCGGCCAAGGACGTCG
>PLEG01000064.1:0-2834 GCA_003136975.1 Gemmatimonadota bacterium
GCGAACTCGCTGCGCGCGCGACCCGGTGTGATTTCAATCGGCGATTCGAAGGCGGGAGAGGTTGTTCATTTCCGCGTCGAGGTTCCGGCGGTGTGGGACGTCGTGCGGGTGGATGCGCAGTCTTCAGATTCCGTCCGCACCGCGAAGGTATGCGCGCTCAACGCGCTGATGCCGGACGCGCTGTTCCCGGACGAATTTTCGGTGAAGCTGAGCGGGATCGAGATATTTAATGAATCGATATCGCTCGCTGACGCCGGGGTGGTGGATGGATCCACGCTGCTGGTGGCGCATAGGCGACGGCGGCCGGTGAAGTAGTCGTTGGGGCAGGCACGGGGGCCTGCCCTTACATGGGTCGTTTAGCTTTCGAGATGCACCGTACTGCTTTTGTATCCCACTCTGATTGCGGGCGCCACGATACCGGATGGGGACACCCAGAGCATGTCGGGCGTCTCGTCGCCATCATGCGCGCGATTCGAAATGACTATGAGCTCTTCCAGCAGCTCGAGCACGTGGAAGGACGCCATGCGACCGTCGACGAACTAGCGCTGGTTCATGATCGCGCGTATGTAGAATCGATTCGATCCATCGCAGCCAACGGTGGCGCCCGCCTCGACATAGACACAGTCGCGAGCGAAGGGTCGTGGGACGCAGCGACGGCGGCGGCTGGCTGCGTGCTCGACGCCGTTGACATGGCGCTGGACGGTCGCGCGGCTCGCAGCTTCTCGGCCGTGAGACCGCCGGGCCACCACGCGGTGTACGATCGGTCGATGGGCTTCTGCATATTCGGCAACGTTGCACTCGGCGCGCGCTACGCACGCAAGGTCCACGGCGTCGAGCGCGTGCTGGCCGTGGATTGGGACGTGCATCACGGCAACGGGACCCAGGCACTCGTTCAGGATGACCCGAATATCCGGTTCCTTTCCATGCATCAGTGGCCGTTCTATCCCGGAACCGGCATCGCCACAGATCGCGGGCCGCACGACAACGTCCGAAACGTGCCAATGCCGGCCGGCCTACCGCCAGAAGATTACGCTGTCGCATTCGAACGATCGTTCGATGATCTATCTACCGGATTCAAGCCTGACCTCATACTGGTATCAGCCGGCTTCGATTCCCTCGCCGGCGACGCGATAGGCGGATTCACGCTAGAGATGGAGCACGTCGATCGCCTCACGCGCTTCGTGACGAGCCGGGCGGATGAGGTGTGCAATGGCAGGGTTGTGAGCGTTCTGGAGGGCGGCTACACGCCGTTACGCCTCGCTCAAGCTGTGGTGGTGCACATGCGCGCACTCGCCGGCCTGCCCGCAGCCGAATAGCTTTCGTCAGATGGCTGAAGGGAATAGAACCACCCCCGCACCGGCGGTGTTGCGTCTGGTGCAAATGGCGATCATCGATCGCTGGCGAGCTACGGGAGAGGATCTCTACCGCGAGGTCGCTCGGCTTGCCGATATCGAAAAGGGCCAGGAGATCGTGGTCGCCGGCTGTGGGCGAGGTGTGACTACCGAATGGTTGGCGCACCGGACCGGCGCGTCTGTCACCGGCGTCGATCCGGACGATGAGGACATCACCCAGGCAGAGGAGCACGCGCGTGAGACAGGCCTGGGACTCAGCTATCAACATGCCGAACTGGATGACCTGCCGTACGAGAACGGTGTGTTCGACGCGGCAATCGGCGAGCCGGAAATCGCCGCGGCGGGGAGTACTGGAAAGGCCGTCGCAGAACTCGCACGCGTGACCAAGCCAATGGGCGCAGTGGTCCTGCTGCAACTCACGTGGAGTTCGGAGTTGCCCGCGTCGCGACGCGAGCTCGTTGTTGAGCGGCTCGGTCTTCGCCCGCGCATGTTGGTTGAGTGGAAGCAGATGTTGCGCGAGGCCGGCGTCGTCGACATACAGGTAAAAGACTGGACCAACGAGTGCGATGACGAACTCGCGCCCGGCGGTGTCGAAGCCTCACCTCGCTTGAACTGGCAAGGAAAGCTCCAGGTGATGGGGCGGGCACTTCGCAGATCGGGGTGGGCCGAAGCGAGACAGGCCCTCGTACGCGAAACAGAGCTACTGCGCGATCTCTCACGAGAGCGATCGATGAATTTCTCGATCATCAAGGGCGTGAAGTGGCCGCATGCGCTCCCGCCACAAGGTTCGGCACATGGCTAGCGGCGGAAGCAAAGGCTTGCGTTTCTACGGCGTCATCGACGCTGACAGCGCGGATAGCGCGCTGCTCGAGGCGCAGCGCATCGATCTCGTCACGTATCGTGATCTGGCGGCTGTGGTTGCGCCGGCGCCGTACGTTCGCGCCACGCCTGGCGACGCGGAGCTTCAGGATTTCGTGCGGATCGTTGACGCGCTCAGCGCTCTTGGGCCCGTGATACCAGCGCCGCCCGGCACGGTGTTTCGCGATCAATCGGTGCTAGCCCGCTGGCTGGACGTTCACTACGCCAAGTTGCATGAGGCACTTGGGGTCATCGATCGGCGTGATGATGGGCGCGCGCCGTATGACTACGTGCGCATGGAATTCGGGACATAGCGATGTTCTGTCCGGGATGCGGCTCATGGAATCGCGGCACGGCCGCGCGCTGCACACGCTGTGATTCGGCGCTTCCAGCGGTGGTCGCGCGCGAAGAGCGTCCAGACGCTGACATAACGTCGCTGCGGCACGTCATCGGCGGGCGATACAGCGTGTCGCACCGAATTGGCGACGGTGGAATGGCTACCGTGTATTACGCGATGCATACCGCACTCGACAGGCCAGTGGTGCTCAAGGTTCTGCACCCGCATCTTGCGCGCGACACCGACATGCGCGAGCGATTCAGGCGCGAGGCGGAGACGGCGGCGCA
>PLEG01000064.1:2965-3165 GCA_003136975.1 Gemmatimonadota bacterium
ATGTCGCCGGAACAGGCGCGCGGCCGATTGCTGGATGGGCGCAGTGATCTCTACTCCCTGGGCATCGTGATGTACGAAACGTTGGTGGGTTTCGTGCCGTTTGACGGCGCCGACATCTACTCCATCACGTCCAAGCATCTCGAGGAGATACCAGTTTCTCCGGAGCTGGTCGACTCGCGCGTTCCGCACGCTCTCGCTGC
>PLEG01000242.1 GCA_003136975.1 Gemmatimonadota bacterium
CGCGGACCAGGTACCGCGACAGCCGGCGTGGGGCCACTCCATCTCTGGGCGCGTGCCTCGCCAGAGCGTAGCCGCGCGCTTTGTGTTGGTGACACCTCCAGCCTGCGATCGTCTTCATTGAGTCCTCTTAAACGATTGTCCATGCAACCTGGCCCGTCCTCACCGCCGCGCTCGTGGCGCGCTGCGCTCGTCGTCGTCTGCCTCGCTGGCACAATGATCGTTTGCGCCATCCTCGCAAGCGAGGTGCGCAAGGCCAATGCCGCCCTTCAGGCGACTTCGGCCCAGACACTTCGCGACTACGCAACGGCGGCCGGGCGGGTTCTAGGAACCGAAGCAATTCGGCGCGACAACGAGTTTCACATCCAGCTCTTTGGCCCGCTGACCGGGACCGTTGTTGTTGGTGGGAATGTTCCCTCGTTGGCCACTTTTGCTCAGCGTGCCGAGTCGCTCTATGCCTCCGCAAAGTTTGCCGCGGATCCTTTGCGTGGATATTTGCGGGTGGACACGCGCACCAGGAAATGGGAAGGCGTCCTGGCCATGGCGGATACCGCGCGCGCGCAGGTCCTCATCGATACAATCTTCTCTCGCACTCGCTCGGGTGGCGGCTCACCGATTCTCGTCATGTCCGGGATCCGGGAACGGATAATCTTCTCGACCACTGCTGTCGCCGATTCGAATGGCCATCACTACATCTACGCGATTACGCAGACACGCGCCGCGAACTTCCAGCACGCGATGGCTGCGACGATGGAGACCGTTCCCCTCCTTCCGCCCTCGTTCGCCGGAAGTGCATGGAACATGAACCTGCCAGGTGGCGTTGCGAATCATCCTGCCAACGATTCGTTGATCGGCGTGCGGATCTACGCCGCTGATGGTACTCGGCTTTACTCGTCACCGCACTGGTACCCCGGTCCGTATCGCGGGAGCTACAAGTTCCAGACTGGACGAGATGGCTTCTCCGTTGAAACCGTACTGCGGCCGAGCCTCGCAACTCGGCTCGTGCCGGCCGTCGTGCGCACTGCCGGGCGGACGGTCTACATTGGCTTGGGCTTGGTTGCCTGCTTTCTCCTGGCAGTCTCGCTCATTGCATTCTGGGGCGAGATGTCGCATCAGACGTCCGAGCGAGCCAGATCGATGCAGCAGCTCACGACCGGTCTCAGGCATGAGCTGAATAACGCCCTCGCGAGCGTCATGCTCGAATCTCAGATGCTCGCTGCCTCGGATGAGGCATCCACTGATGCGCGGTATGCGGGTGCCGCAATCGCTGAGCAGGCGGAACGCATGCGGAAAGTTCTGCGGCGTCTGGATAATGTCGATCGGTTGCCGGTAGTGAGCTACTTCGAGGGTCAATCGATGGTTGATCTCACCGACTCGTATCACGCGCCCGATCCACTGCCCGATACCGCGCGCGCCGACTGACGATCCTGAAGTCTGCGGCGATTATTCGCCGCGCCGCTTCGCGCGCGTCGTGGCTGTCGCCGCCAGCGGATCGTCTGGCCAAACGTGTCTCGGATAACGCCCCCTGAGCTCCTTCCGCACCTCGAAGTAGCTGCCACTCCAGAAGCCGGCAAGATCTCGCGTCACCTGCACCGGTCTTCGTGCAGGCGATAGGAGTTCCACCGTCAGCGCGACACGGCCGGCATCCACCGTCGGTGTCTCACGTACACCGAACATCTCCTGCAATCTCACGGCGACGCTGGGTGCCTCTGGGTCGCTGTAGTCGATCGTAACTCTCGATCCGGTTGGCGCCACATAATGTGTCGGCGCGAGTCGGTCCAGATTCGCGCGCTGCTCCCAATCGAGCATCGAAGCCAGTGCGCCATCTAGTTCGTGACCCAACTCGCGCAGCGACGTTCGTCCGACCAGAGCTGGAGCCAACCACTCGTCAACCGTGACAAGCAACGTTTCGTCTGACATGTCAGGCCATTCGCGGTGACGCGTGCGAAGAAAGGAGATTCGTTGACGCGTTTTTACTGCCTGTTCACTCCACGGCAACGCGTCGATTCCCTCGCGGCGCACGATACCGAGCAGCACGCTAACTACCGCGTTGCCGTCGGGGGCGGCAACAGTCGCCTCGTTCAATACAATCGCGCCGAGGTGCGTGCGGGTGCGTGCGCGCACGTTACGTGATCGCTCGTCCCACTCCACAACGCCGTCAACCTCGATCTGGTCAACAAGGTATTCTTCCACGTCGGCACGCGTGAGCGACGCTCCGAGAAATATCCGCGCCGATCGTGCGTCCCCGTCCAATTCCGCGGCCACGATGTACTCGGCGCCAGACAGCCCCTGCGGATGGGTAAGTGTTGCACCGTGCCCGTTGCGCAGCAAAAAGCGTCCGTCCGCCGCATTGCCTCGTGCTTGCGCAATTCGGTCGGGATACGCCATCGCGAGCAGTACACCTGGAGTCACATCGCCGTTCGCCCTCCCGTCGGCTATCCCAAGCTGGCGTCTCAGCGCTGCACTTTCGCTGGCGATCCTTTTTGCCAGTGCGATGTCTACTTCCGCTCCGTGTACGATTTCGCGTGCGGTTGGCGCGCGCAAGAGCTCCAATCGAATGCCGATGTCCGCGTCAGGTGGGCCACCCACTCCACGGAGAAAATCGCGCTCTTCGAGAATCGCGGCTATGTCGCAGCCGAGTGCGCCAACGGCCATCTCGCTAGACCATAGGAGCATGTGCGCGATTCGAGGATGAACCGGCAACGCGGCCATGGCCACGCCGTGCAACGTCGCCGATCCCGATGAGTCGATCGCGCCGAGCATCATGAGTAGCTCGCCTCCCTGTTCCAGCGCGGCGACAGGCGGCGAGTCGAGCCAACGAAGCTCAGTCGCGTCCCGGATTCCGGCGACAGCGAGTTCCAGAACTAGCGGTGCGAGGTCGGCTTGCAGGATCTCCGGCGCCGAATGCTCTACGAGGTGATGCTGCTCATTCTCCGGCCACATGCGGTAACACTTGCCCGGCCCCGTCCGCCCCGCTCGGCCGGCGCGTTGATTTGCGGACGATCGCGATATGCGCACCGTCTCAAGCCTTGTCATTCCACTCCGCGGCGAGAACCGCGGCGCGCGCGCGAGTCCGCTATCGATGACTATTCCCACTCCCTCGATCGTCAGGCTCGTTTCCGCTATTGGCGTCGAGAGCACGACCTTGCGTGAGCCATCGAGCGATGGCGCGATCGCGGCGTCCTGCGCCTGCTGCGGCAGATCACCGTAAAGCCGCTCCACTCGCACGCCAACAGGCACGCGCCCGTCGAGGAGCCTTGCCACGCGGCGTATCTCCCCTCCGCCCGGCAGGAAGACCAGAACGTCACCATTGTCGTCGGCCAGAGCCTGCACCACCTTCGACGCGACCGCGGAAGCCAGCGCTCGCGCCTCCGGTCGCGCTGCGTACACCAATTCGATCGGATACGTGCGACCCTCGCTCATGATGATGGGCGCATTGTCGAGCAAGCTTGCGACGCGGGCGCCGTCCAGAGTCGCCGACATCGCGACGATCCTGAGGTCGGGTCGCACCAATGAGCGCGAGTGCAGCGAGAGCGCGAGTCCGGTATCAGCGTGGATACCACGCTCGTGAAACTCGTCAAAGATGAGTAGCCCAACTCCGTCGAGCGTCGGGTCACTCTGCAGCATTCGCGTAAGAATCCCTTCGGTTACTACCTCGATCCTTGTTCTTGCTCCAACGCGGCTGTCACGCCTAACTCGGTAGCCCACGGTATCACCGGCATGTTCGCCGAGTAGTTGAGCCATTCTGTGGGTGACAGCTCGTGCAGCCAGCCGGCGAGGCTCGAGCACCAGGATTTTCGATTCACCGAGCCACGGCTCGTTCAGAAGTGCGATCGGGATGTGAGTCGTCTTCCCGGCCCCGGGAGGCGCCTGAAGCACGGCGCTGCGCCCGGAGATGAGCGCCGCCCGGAGGGCAGGGATGACTTGGTCAACTGGAAGTGATGCTCCCCACGGAGCTTCGGCGCCTGCGCGGTTGACTTGTCTCATCGGTAACGGAAGTTAGCCCGCCCCACGATACCGATGCGTCGCTCGTATATTCGGCGGGTAGCTCGTGCCGGTCGTCAACCACTGCTGTGAGGGGTACATGCGATTCTTCAGTCTTCCGTTGCTCGCGTCGCTTGGCGGCGTACTCGCCGTTCCGCTAGTCGCGGCGGCTCCGCCTCCGTCTGGCGATATCCTCGGATTCACGCACGCATCGGCGCAAGTCCAACGCGATTGGGAGAATAAATTCCGCGCGCTGCCCGATCCTGCTCGCATGCGAGCTGACATGAAATTGCTATCTGCGCGGCCACATCATGTGGGCTCTCCGTACGATAAGCAGAACGCGCAATGGATCCTCAAGCAATTCAAGGACGCGGGCTGGGATGCACATATCGAACAATTTGACGTGTTGTTTCCCACTCCCAAACAACGCCTTGTTGAGCTCGTTGCGCCAACCCACTTTACCGCGAAGCTCCAGGAACCGGCTGTGGCGGTTGATCCGACTTCCTCACAGAAGTCGGAACAGCTCCCCACGTATAACGCGTATTCGATCGACGGTGACGTCACCGGACCGCTCGTGTACGTCAACTATGGTATTCCCGCCGACTACGACGCGCTCGAACGGCGCGGCATATCGGTCAAGGGAGCCATTGTCATAGCGCGTTACGGCCAGTCATGGCGCGGCATCAAGCCAAAGGTCGCTGCCGAGCACGGCGCGATCGGATGCCTGATTTATTCTGATCCAGGCGACGATGGATACAGCGAGGGAGATGTTTTCCCGAAGGGTGCGCTCAGGCCCGTGGATGGCGTACAGCGTGGAAGCGTGATGGACATGCCAGTGTATCCGGGCGATCCGCTAACGCCTGGTGTCGGTGCGACGAAGGACTCAAAACGTCTCGCGCTCAAGGATGTCACGACCCTCACGAAGATTCCCGTGCT